>DAIOGM010000651.1:0-3319 GCA_036745215.1 Gemmataceae bacterium | reverse complement strand
CTGCTAACTCGGCTCCCTCAATGCAGATGGAGCCGCAGGTAGCGTTGTAGTACTAAGGAGACGGCGGCAGCAACCGCAGACGACGATCTGAAATCACTTCTGACGACTATTGCCGATGAGAATGCGGTTGCGATCTACAACATCACTTGTGACAACTCCAAGACAGCCGAAGAGAAGATGCGTGCGATCTATGCAATTGATAATCGCGTGCTTGGCTGGGATTCGCCGAAATGGGCAAAGGCCCTGAAGGTTAAGAGTCAAGCCATCCGCAAAACCGAGTGGTGGAGGATTGATCGCGTGCGGCTAAGGCGATAGTCGGTTGCGTGGTGGTTGCGTCGGTTGCGTGGTGGTTGCGTCGGTTGCGTGGTGGTTGCGTTTGGGATCGGCGCTGCGTGTAGGTTGCGAGATCAAAAATAATTAGCCTCTTTTTCTCAGGGAAAAAGAGGCTTTTCGTTTTTTTGGTTTCGTCATCGGTTGCGCTGTGGCCTTAGAGGCAGAGAAACGAAAGGAGGTGCGAGATGATAAGTCAAAAGCCCCGGTCGTGATTGCCGAGCGACCGGGGCGCAAAAACTGCCGCAGCACAGCGGAGAGTCCTGGGTTCTCTGGATCAAGACGGGAAACTCAGGGCAAGGCATTTTTTAGTGGGCCTGCCAGGTTCGGAAATCAGCGTCTTATAAACGCCGATACCCGGTTCAAGTCCGGGCAGGTCCAGTGCTTGATTTTATCGCTTTTGCGGCAGCCGTCGCAAGAATTTGGCGAATCCAGTCACTCAGTTTGACGCCGGCAAGATCGGCGGCAATTTCGAGTTGGCGCTTTTCGTCCGCGTCGGCTCGAACCTCTATCCGCTCCGTCAATCGCTCTGCCTTCGGCTTCCGTGGCCTTCCGCGTTTTGGCTTCATGCCGGAAATTGTACGACAAAAAATACTTTCTGTCAATCGCTTTCCTCGTTGACTTCGCCGATTATTTGTCGTACAATAATCATGTTGGGTGAGACGGTCTCACCTAACGAAAAACCCCCGATCCCGCTAGTAACGGAATCGAGGGCCGAACTGATCCAGGCGGTTAAACCTGAATACGGTCCTCACAAACGTATCTTAGGAAAACCGCCAGCGATGAATGAAGGGCGGTTTTCAATGGCGAACATTCTTTCGCGCGAAGAGAAGCTGACGATTCTCTCGCTATTGGTTGAGGGTAACTCGCTCCGGTCGATTTCGCGACATACGAAAATTCACCGAACGTCGATCATGAACCTCTTGGTTGAGTTCGGCGCGAAGTGTCGCGCGTTCCTCGATAGGCGGATGCGTGGCCTCAAATTGGATCATTGCGAGCTGGACGAAATTTGGACTTTTGTCCGTAAAAAACAGCGCCGATTGAACGATTTGGAAAAGGACAACTCGAACATCGGGGATCAGTATTTGTTCGTAGCCATTGATTACACGACGAAACTGATTCCTTGTTTCGCCATCGGAAAACGGACGAAGGAAACCACGGAGATTTTCACGGCGGACTTGGCTCAGCGAATCATGACGCCGGATTCGTTTGCCTTCCCTGAGGATCGGCCACAGATCAGTACGGACGGCTGGGCCGCGTATCCCAGCGCGATCGAGGACGCTTTCAATGGGATGGTCAACTACGGCCAGATCATCAAGAATTTCGACGCCAGCGAACAGCCTGGGCGCTACGGCCCGCCGATCCTCGTGGACACGACGCGCCGCGTGATAGATGGGCCGATAGAGAAGACGACGATATGTACCAGTCATGTCGAGCGAAACAATTTGACCATCAGGACATTCCTACGGCGGTTCACACGCCTCTCGCTCGGCTTCTCGAAGAAACTGGCGAACCTTGTCGCGGCGGTGTCGGTGAATTTCGCGTACTACAATTATTGTTGGCTTCACGGATCGCTTCCCGGTACGCCAGCGATGGCGGCGAAGATCGCTGGTCATCCTTGGTCGCTAGAAGAACTGTACGACGCGGTTCAGTAACGGCGAAGAACCGGCCAACTTGAAAATGGTGATTCACCAGCCAGCTTCATCGCTGGCTTTTTTCGTTTCCATGCTTTTCCTTTCCCGCAATCCAGGTCAGCTATCCGCAATTCTGCACCCCCGCAATTCGTCCACTATGCTTTAAGCGCCCGGTTGGATGTGGTTGTTTTCGTCGCCTGATTTGTTCGGAGGAATTGCGATGCGAGTAGGTGAATTGGCGAAGGCCCTGGGTGTCCGTGACTGGACCCTACGGCGACTGGCGAAACGCGGAATTATTCCGGCGCGGCGGCTGCCGAGCACGCCGCGCGCCCATTGGAATTTTCGCGCGGCGGACTTGGCAGAGATTCGTGCCATCCTGATCGACGCTGGCGTGATCGAGGAACTGGCCAAAAAGAAATGAAACGGACGCGGCCGGAAACGTCTCATCACGTTTCCGGCCGCTTGAACCCAAACCACTGTTTCAAGGAGTAGCGCCATGTTCAGACGCATGCGTTCGGGGTCTGCTTTTAGATTAGCACGCTCCCCGCCATTCGCCAAACCAGAACGGCCCCGCAGCGTAAACTGCGAAGCCGTCTGGCTGCCTTCCTTCGTGAGTAAACACTGAATCCCCTCTGCCTGCCCGTTCAATCCTACCGTGGGAGCCAAACGGACAGGTGTTCAAGGAATCCTTCAGAAAGCTGATATTGGTATGAAGAAAATCCCCGAAAAGAACAAGTCGAAACGGCCCGTCCGTACCGCATACGACGAAGCCGTCTTCAAGGCAGAGAGACTTGCCGATGCTGCGTTGGCGGAAGCCTGCCTAGTCGCTCTGGAGGAAGGAGGTGTCTGCGAAATGCTGTCGCTCATTGCCGTGGTGATTCACGGTGGCGTCTTGCCATCGTCGTGCGTCCTGCGTTTGCAAAGGAAAGCCAGCGAGATCGTCACAGCGGACGCGGTGAAAACTGGCTAACCGTCGATCGCTGGGGGCGAGTTTTCTGACTCGCCCCCCTTTTTTTTGCAAAAAAGGAAAAGTATTTCAAACTGTACCACTACCCGTTTGTTGCTTGGCAACCCTATTCGACCGTGTAAGATAGCAGGTATGAGAACGGCGTCCCGGCGAATCCACGCCCGGTGCCACTATTATTCGCGCCTTCTCAGCTCGTTTCATACGGCCATTCGTCATCATTTACGTCATCGGTCCTTCATGAGGTCTTAACCGGTCATGTCGAAGTTGGACGCGGGCACGCTGGCCAATACCACCGTCCGGATGGGATTGCTCAGCAACGATCAGGCCGACGAAGCCTGGCAGGAACTCGAATCGCAGGATTATCCGACTTACATCAAGAACCTGCGGT
>DAIOGM010000650.1:0-3323 GCA_036745215.1 Gemmataceae bacterium | reverse complement strand
CGCAGCAATCCGCGCGAACATCGGCCGCGCCTGGGTTGTCCGTTTGGGCATGAAATCACGCCGATTCGCACGCAAACCGCCGCCGCCGGACTTGTGCGCGCAAGCCCACACCGACGACGGCATCGATCCGCGCTTTTGGCCCAAGCACTCGCGCGGCAAGGTGTCGAACCGCAAGGCGCTCCAGCTTTGCCGGCAGGTGGAGCGTGCGCTCAGCGTCGCGGTGGAAGGCGATGTGTTGCGCGAGTTGACGGTGCAATCGGTCGCGCCGGCGCCGGATTCGTCGCGGCTTTTGGTGACGTTCGTTTACCATGGCGTGGAATCGACGTCGATGCATGACGTGTTGGCGGCCATCGAAAGTCATCGGGCCAAACTGCGCTGCGCCGTCGCCTTGGCGATTAATCGCAAGAAGACGCCGGAGCTTGTATATCACGTTGTTCCAGCGGCCGTCCGAGCCTGAAGCGTTCTGCGACAAACTTCGCAAACGCTTCAGGCTCGGACGATCTTCGCAAATTGATCTGGCGAATAAAGCGCGTCCATGATATTTCGGCGCCTTGGTTGGGATTCTTCTTTTCCCCCGAGGAGGAAGCCGGCGATGGCGCAATTAATCGTGTACTCTTGCATGCTCGGGCAAAACACCTTTTTGCCGAGCTTCGAGGAAGAATTCGATTTCGGCAAATTGCTCGACGATTGCAACGCTGCCTTCATCTTCGCCGGTCCAGGGGAACTCCGGTCTACTTTTGAAGTTCCCCTCAATGAAATGCGCCCCTGGCTAAGATCGTTTGGATTCATGACGGACGACCAAATGAGAAGCCAACTGGCGAATCAAGCCAGACGTCGTGAGAAAAGGGTGGTTGATCGTACCGTGGTCGTGCGGCATCGCGACACCAAGATGCCGACATGGGACGGCACAACGGCCGCGTTGGTCTTCGATCCAGTCACCTGGTATTTTGATCCAGATTCACGGCGTCAGGAAATCCGTTTGCAAGACTCCGCGGTCGGACCGAAAAAAACACTCGACGCCAGGTCGAGTCGTGAGGAGTTCATTCCCCGCCGCACGTTTTTGGAGTATCTGATCGAGCGGCCACCGCAGTTGCCTCGAATTGAAATTGAACACGGAATCAGAATGCCCTTGCCATCAGTCCAAGCATCGCATTCATCCCAACCATCACCAGCATCGCCGTGGCACCGACGCGAAACCGCCGATGCAGCGCCGGCAACTCCGCTTCCATCGCAAACAGCCGCGCCGGCCACCAGTGCCACGACACACGCCAGAACAAGACAGCGCTCGCGAGCATCAATGCCGTCTTCAGCGCCATGAACGCGAGCCATGTTTGCGTGATTTCCGTGCGCGGCTTCACCAGCAAGGCCAGGCCGCTCAAGGCGACGAGGCACATCGCGGCGACCATGTGCCAGCGGGCGCCGTGGCTCAGGGTCAACAGGAATCGTTCTCGTTCGCTGATGTCGTTAAAATGCCGGCTCAGGCGCGGATAGAGAACGAAGATGCTGTAAAAGATCGAGCCAAACCACGCCGCGCCGGCCATGGCATGCAACAACAAAAACGCCAGTCGAAAAAGATCGTCGGCCATCGCGTTCTCTCCTCAAAGCAAGCTGGTGCGCAAGTTCCGTCGCGCAAGCAATTCAGACGTTGCCAAAGGAGCGTCCGGCTTGGCGAGCCGTTCGAGATGATCAAGCGCCGCCCGCGCGGCTCGCACCTGCAGCGTCCGCATGATTGGATACGTCATCCGCGCAATCCACAGGCCCGGCCGTGACCACGAACGCAGGGCGACCGTCACCTTGCCCGTCGCGAGTTCCTTCTCGACGACGAACGTTTCCTCACCACATGCGGGATGGCCCTGCAAGGTGCGATAGCTGAAGCCGCAGCGCCAAAGCGTGTCGGTCGTTTCCTCGAATCGATCGATGACGCGCGCCGCGAAGAAGAGCTTGAGGCCGGGCACGACCGGATATTGCAGGCCGACGGCATCGCCGATTTCCACTGGCCGTCGCCGCAAGACGCCCGTGAGCAAACGTGGCGGAAAAACGTCGAAGCGCAAGATCGCGTCCGCGAGACGTCGCGCAACGCCGTCAGCTTCCGGCGGTCCCGGCATTTCCAAGGCGACCTCGCGTTCGTGACGGTCACGCTTGTCGCCGTCGCCCGGCCCCGCTTCGACGCCGACGGAATAGCTGCGCTCTTCCCAACGCCTCAAATCGCTCGTCGCTCCGAACCATTGCCAGTCCATGGATGCCTCCAAGTGCGTTAATTTTCTGCCGCCGATGTTTTTGCCTTCTCGTTCATCATCGCCCACGCCAAGGCGCCCGGCAACGCGAAGCCGAACACCTGAATCGGTCCATGCGTCCGCAGCATCAGTGGAATATCGAGCCAATCGGCCGGCAGATAATTACGCGTCCCGTACACGAGCGCCAGGCACATCGCGGCAATCAACGATGCGCTTGAGATCACCAGCAACCAATGCGCCGCAAGCCGAATCTGCGCAACCGCGAAGACGATGCACGCCGCCGCGAAAAACCAGACGGCGATCAACTCCGGCCAATGAATCTGAAACGCCGACAACGTGATCCCCGCCGCAACCAGCGGCACGCCGAGCAAGAGTGCCGTGAGCACGACATAGCGGAAACGGCTCGGCGCCGCGTGAAGCCAATTTAGGGCCAGGATCGGCAGCACGAAGCCGGCGTAATGAAAATGCACCGCGGTCGCATGAACGATGGCGTGTTCGTATTCGAGCGGCCGTTCGCCCAAGCGCGCGAGCACGAGCCAGCCCGCGCCGACGATCAAATAGCCCGTGATCACAACGTTGATTGAAATCGTTCGAGTCGTCGCATTCCGCAGAAAAAGCACGATCGCAAACGCCAACCAAGGCAACGCCAGAGCTCCGGCAATCGTCCCCTGTTCCAACGCATACGAGGCGAGCGCCGGCAAGAACGCCGGCAACGCCAACCGCCGCAACGAACATTCGCCGAGCATGTCCAACAAGAGCGGATACAAAACGAGCGGCCCGAACGCCAGGAGCGCCGGCGACCAGCCCGGTTTCAGCCACACCATGGTCGGCAACCAGATGAGCACGCCCGCGAGGCTCTGGGCGTGAGCCTCGCGGATTGGAACACTCATGATTCGTATGGCATGTTGCATGGCGGATGGCACCACAGATGGACACGGATGAGCACAGATGACCAACCGCAGTCCACACAGTGGCGCAACATCCAAATCACAACACTTGCTTCACGGAATTGACTCTATCGGTGTTCATCTGTACTACTAATGGTCAGAATCTTTGTTTCCTGCGCAAATTATCAAGCGCCGAAATCTC
>DAIOGM010000649.1:0-3323 GCA_036745215.1 Gemmataceae bacterium | reverse complement strand
TGATCCGGTGTTCGTCGAAATCGCCAAGGGCCTGGGCGACCGTATCGCCAAGGAAGGTCCCGGCGACGACACAGGTAAATTGTCCTATGCGTTCAAGTTGTGCTATTGCCGGGCGCCGAGCAAGCTGGAGCAAGATCGCTTGCTGTCGTATTTGCAGCAGCAGCGCGAAGCGAATGCGGAACGCGCGTGGATGATGGTGGCTCGCGTTTTGTTGAACCTCGACGAATTCGTGACGCGCGAGTGACCCGGATTCGCCCGACACCATGGCGTCTTGAATCGAAATGGACGTGCCATGTACTCCTCCAAGTTGACAATCGTTATCCTCCTGTTGGGCGCTGCCGCTGGCAAGGTAAGCGCCCAGGACAACCAGAAATACGCCCACGAGTTCCGCCACAACTTTCGCGGCAATGAGTTGCCGGCGGAAATCGAGGTCGTCGGCAAGCCGCTGCCGGAGTTCCTCAAGGAAGACAAGGACGGCTTTCGCATCACCCTGCCCAACGACTGGATTCACGAATTCGGCGGCGTCAGTTGCCGAACGAAATTCGGCTTGAAGGGCGATTTTCAAATCACTGGCACGTACGACATCCTTCACGCGGACGTTCCGCAGAAGGGCTTCGGCGTCGGCGCGAGTTTGTACATCAATCAAGGCGAGCCGGAAAATATGAGCGCCTCCATCGCGCGCGTGGTTCGTGGCGGCGGCAATCAGGTGTTGGTTTGGGATCGCGTGCCGCAGAAGGTGCAAGGCAAAAACGCCGGCGGCGTCCAAAAGTGCGTCAATACCTTGCTTCGCCTTCGCTTGAAGCGCGTCGGCAAAGCCCTTCATTATCTCTGGGCGCCCGGTGTTGAGGGCGACGATTTCCAAGAAATCAAGGTCCAAGAAGAATTCGGCGACGCCGACATCACCGCGGTGCGCATGAGCGTCATCACGGGCCGCGAGCCGTGCAACGTCGATGTGCGGTTCCTCGACTTTCACATCGGCAGCGGCGGCTTGAAGGAAGCAAAAGGACCGAACGCCGCTCCGTTCGTGCCGCAGGCGATCGAGGGGAACGTGCCCGGCCACGGCGTTCCTGCCGCCAGGAGTTGGTTGTTCGTGGCTTCCGTCATCGGCCTGGGGATCTTAATGCTCGCGGCGGCCGGTGTCGCCGCAACGATATTCATGCTGCGCCGCAAGAAAAGTGTGCCGACTCCGGCCGCGCCCCAAGTCGAAATGATTTCATTCCATTGCCTCGCGTGCGGTAAGATGCTCAAAACGAAAAGCAGCGCGGTCGGCAAAAAGATCAAGTGCGCCAAGTGCGGCAATGTTTCGCTGGTGCCCGCGCGAGACGCGATCGAGGCGACGGATGCGTAGGCGAACCGAGCCGCGTAAGCGGCCGTATTGACGGCGGCAGCAAATGGGGCGGGGGCGCCGTTGCCTTACTTCGACTTCATTTGGACAGAGGAAATGGTCGAATATCTTGCCGAACATGACATCTCTCCTGATGATTTTGAGCGCGTCGTGATGAATCCGATTCGCACGGGCAAGAGCCGATCTTCCGGTGACCCGGCCGCGTGGGGATATACTGAGGATGGACGGTATATCATTGCGATTTACAAGAAAGTTGATTTTGCGACGGTTTTGCCGGTGACCGCATACGAAGTGCCCGAACCGCGCCGATGAATTCAAACATGCGAAGCAAAACTGGACGCCAATATTTGGAAAAGTTGCCCGAACGCCTGACGAAAGACCTGCGCCGCTCGCGCGCGTTGATCGCCAAGGAATTGCCTGAATTGATCAAGAAAGACCAACGCCTCCAGGATGCGATGCAGGAAAAAACTCCAAGCGGCGCGTTGCGGCGTGCGATCCATTCAAGCAAGTTCCTCTTTCCCGATCTGGCCAAGAAGGCCGAAACGGACATGGACACCCTGGATGCGTTTCTGACGGGCGATCGGCCGCTGACTTCCGATGTCATCGATCGGCTTGCAAAGATATTGAAGCTCACGCTGGAGGCGACGAACGGCAAAACGAAGCCGCGCCGAGCAAAGGCGGGCTGAGCGGTCCGAAACGATTCGAAGGCGAGTAGATGGTTGCGACAACACGGAAAGGAAAATAGCTGATGGTCGGTGACAATCTGCTGAACTTCCAACACTGGTCCCATAGCCGCCGCCAATTCCTTGCGACGAGCACGATGGGCCTCGGCTCCATGGCGCTCGCGTCTCTCCTCAACGAGGGCCGCGCTCAGGAAACGAATCCGCTGCGGCCGCGCCAGGGGCACTTCCCCGCAAAGGCGAAAGCGGTCATCTTCATGTTCCAGGCGGGCGGGCCGAGTCATCTCGAACTCTTCGATCCGAAGCCGACGCTCCAGCGACTCGACGGGCAGACGGTGCCCGCGTCGTTCACGGCGGGGCGGCGGTTCGCGTTCATTCGGCCGGACGCGAAGCTGCTCGGCACGCGGCGGCGCTTTCGCAAGGTGGGACGCGTCGGCGCGGAGATCGGCACGCTGTTGCCGCACCATCACGAGATTGCCGACGACATCTGCTTTTTGAAAGGCATGAAGACCGACGTGTTCAACCACGGTCCGGCGAAAGTGTTCCTCAACACCGGCTCGCCGCAGTTTGGCCGGCCGTCGATGGGCTCGTGGATCACGTACGGCCTGGGTTCGGAGTCGAACAGCTTGCCGGCGTTCGTCGTTCTGCAATCGGGGCCGCGCGGCCCGCGCGGCGGGGCGGCGATCTGGTCGAGCGGATTTTTGCCGACGCTTTACGCAGGCACGCCGTTCTTGCGCGGGCCGCAGCCGATCCTCGATTTGCAGAGTCCGCCCGGCGTCAATCCGCAGCAGCAATCTGAATTCATCGACGCCGTGCGAGACCTCAATCGCCTGCGACTCAACGAAACCGCCGATCCGGAAATCGAGACGCGCATCAACGCCTACGAGACGGCGTTTCGCATGCAAACCGCCGCGCCGGAGGTCATGAACCTTGCGGGCGAAACGCAGGAAACGTTGCGCCTGTACGGCGTCGAAGCGGGCCGGCCGTCATACGCCGCCAATTGTTTGCTCGCGCGCCGGCTCGTCGAACGCGGCGTTCGCTACGTGCAGCTCGTTCACACCGATTGGGACCATCACGGCGGCCCGCTCAATCTGGAATCATCCATCGAGCAAATCACCCGCGAGGTCGATCAAGGCAGCGCCGCGCTGGTCAAGGATCTCAAACGCCTCGGCATGCTCGACGACACGCTCGTCATCTGGGGCGGCGAATTCGGCCGCACGCCGATGGGCGAGCCGCGCGAAAGCTTGGGCCGCGATCATCACATCGATGGCTACACGATGTGGCTCGCCGGCGGCGGC
>DAIOGM010000648.1:0-3327 GCA_036745215.1 Gemmataceae bacterium | reverse complement strand
GGCGACGCCGGCGGTGGCGATTGGGGCGGCGGCGGTGATGCCGGCGGCGACTGGGGCGGCGGAGATGGCGGCGGCGGCGGCGGAGACTGGGGCGGCGGAGGCGGCGGTGACTTCGGCGGCGGCGGCGGCGGCGATTGGTAACCGGGGAATTGACAATGGACAATTAGCAATTGACAATTGCCAATTGAAATACGGATGGAACCCTGATGGCCGATTCGTGTCCGCTTTGCGATAAACTCTCCAAACTGCCAGGCGATGAACTCGTCTGGCAGTTTCCGCATTCCGTCGCCTTTCTCGGGTCCTGGCAATATCACATCGGCTATTGCGTGCTCGTGTCGCGTGTTCATGCCACGGAATTGCATCGCCTGGATGCGAAGGTGCGAGCCGCGTTTCTCGATGAGATGGTCGTGATGTCGCAGGCAATCGATGCCGCATTCAAACCGTGCAAGATGAACTGCGAATCGCTCGGCAATCAGGTGCCGCACCTGCACTGGCATTTGTTCCCGCGCCGGGCCGACGATCCGGAAAAGCTGCAGCCGGTCTGGATCGGGTTCGATCGAGCCGAGCGTGATGCGACGGAAAAAGCCCGCCTGCAATCCCCTGCCCTGCCCCGCGCGGAAATCGTCGCGCGATTGCGGGATGCATTATCCAGGACTCAGACGGCTACTGTGTGATTTCTCGCATCGCCATAATGGGAGGGCGAGGCTCCTGCCGAGCCGTTTTTGTTCGCGGCGCATGGCTCGGCGGGAGCCTCGCCCTCCCGACGCAACCAAGATGACGTCAATTCGCATCGGCACGCGCGGCAGTCCGCTCGCGCTCTGGCAAGCCCGGCATGTCCGCGAACTCTTGCGCGCCGCGGCGCCGGAACGATCCGTCGAACTCGTTGAAATTGAAACCATCGGCGATCAGGTGCGCGATGTGCCCCTCGTGCAGCTCGGCGGCGACGGCGCGTTCACGAAGGCGATCCAGCAGGCGCTTCTAGAAAATCGCGTCGATGTCGCCGTGCATAGCTTGAAGGACCTGCCGACGTTCGTGGTGGAAGGCTTGATCCTCGCCGCCGTGCCGGAACGTGGGCCGACCGGCGATGCGTTCGTCTCGAAAGTGCATCGTTCTTTCGCCGAATTGCCGCAAGGCGCCGTCGTCGCCACCAGCAGTTTGCGGCGAAAAGCGCAACTGCTTCATCGCCGGCCCGATCTGAAGTTGATCGACATCCGCGGCAACGTCGAGACGCGGCTCAAGAAGCTCGTCGAACAAAACCTCGACGCCACGATCCTCGCCCAGGCCGGCCTACTTCGGCTTGGCCTGGCGGATCAAATCACCGAAGTGCTCGATCAGACGTGGATGTTTCCCGCCGTCGGTCAAGGAGCGCTCGGCCTGGAATGCCGCACCGATGATGCTCCGACGCTTGCCATTTTCGAAAAGCTCAACGACATGCCGACGCGCTGGTCCGTGCTCGCGGAGCGCGCCCTGTTGCGCGGCCTCGGCGGCGGCTGCCAGGTGCCGATCGGAACGTTGACGCGGATCGCGAATGGCATATTGACGTTGCGCGGCGTCGTTTTGCCGCCGGACGGAAGCGTGCGCGTCGAAGCCGAGACTTCGGGCGCGATGCTAGACGCGGAATCGATTGGTCAATCCGTGGCGAATGAGCTGCGTAGCCGCGGGGCCGAGGATTTGTTGCGCGCCGGTTAGAATGTTGCACTCGCTTGCGGTTTCGCGCACCCGGCGCCACGCGGGCGCGCGAAACCGCAAGCGACGTTTCAGCAGTCATTCATCATCGCTGCCGCCATCGTCTTCTTCTTCCTCCTCGTCCTCCGCCTCTTTGGCCTTCTTCTTGCCGCCGGTTTCCTCGTCGTCATCGTCCTTCTTGCGCAAGAAAACGAAGACGACAATCACGATGACGATCACAATCAAGAGCAAGCAGCAACAGCCGCCGGAAATCCAACCAATCAGTTTACTTTCCATGAAACGCTCCCATGAAATGTGATTCCGATGGAGCCGTTCACTCGAACCAATCCTGCAACGGCTTCACCGTCAACTCGCCCTGCAGGAGCGCCTTGCACGCTTCCACGGCGGCCTCGGCGGCGGCGAGCGTCGTGATGCACGTGACGCGATTCATCACGGCGGCGGCGCGAATCTTCCCCTCGTCCGTGCGAGCGCCCTTGCCCGACGGCGTGTTGATGACGAGATCGATTTCGCCATTCTTCATGTAATCGATCAAGTTCGGCCTGCCTTCTTGCAGCTTGCAAATTTCCTGCACCTCGACGTTCGCCGCCCGTAACGCCCGCGCGGTGCCGCGCGTCGAGAAGAGCCGATAGCCCAGCGCGACGAGCGCCCGCGCCACCGCGATCACGTCATTCTTGTCGCGATCGTTGACGCTGATGAACACCGTCCCCGATTTCGGCAACGCGCTTGTGGCGGCGATCTGGCTCTTCGCGAACGCCATCGGGAAAGTGTCGGCGATGCCCATCACTTCGCCGGTCGAGCGCATCTCCGGGCCGAGAATGATGTCCACACCGGGGAACTTGTTGAACGGGAAGACGCTTTCCTTGACGGAGAAATGCGTCGGCACCACTTCATCGTGAATGCCCAACGCGTCGAGCGTTTTGCCGGCCATGATCAGCGACGCGATCTTCGCGAGCGGCACGTTGGTCGCCTTGGCGACGAACGGAACGGTGCGGCTGGCGCGGGGGTTGACTTCGAGCACGTAGACCGTCCATCCCGACGGCTCGCCATCGGGCTTGGGGCGATTTTTCATCCCCGTGACCGCGAATTGCACGTTCATCAAACCCTTGACGTTGAGCTCCAGCGCCATCGCCTTGGTTTGGCGTTTGATCTCGTCGATCACCTCGCGCGGCAAGCTGTACGGCGGAATGACGCACGCCGAGTCGCCGGAGTGAATTCCCGCTTCTTCGATGTGCTGCATCACGCCGCCGATGATGGCGCGGTGGCCGTCGGCGAGGCAATCGACGTCCACTTCGACGGCGGATTCGAGGAACTGATCGATCAAGATCGGCTTGCCCGCGGAAACCTCGATCGCCTGGTTCACGAACTGCTTCATGCGATCTTCGTCGTACACGATCTCCATCGCCCGGCCGCCGAGCACGTAGCTGGGCCGCACCAGGACGGGATAGCCCATTTCGCGCGCCGCAAACACCGCCCCTTGCAGGTCGCGGGCCGTACGGTTTTTCGGCTGCTTCAAGCCAAGGCGTTCGACGAGTTCGCCGAATCGCTTGCGATCTTCCGCGATGTCGATCGAATCGACGCTCGTACCGATGATCGGCGCCCCCGCGGCTTCGAGCGCCTTCGCCAGATTGAGCGGTGTCTGCC
>DAIOGM010000647.1:1592-3353 GCA_036745215.1 Gemmataceae bacterium | reverse complement strand
TGTACTGACTGACGCCGATCGATAGCACCGTGAGATTTGGTTGTCGCTTTTGGGTCTGCGCGCCGACGGTTGGCGTGAATCCCAACACCACGAACAGGGCGATCACAAGCATATGGCGAAGCTGGTTCACGTTGCACCTCAAGTCAGTCCGGGCCTTGGATTTCGGGCGACTGAATGACTCGACCGGATTGGCCAGGCCGCTCTGCTTCGCCCTCACCTACCCAATCGCAAGCAAACCGGCCAGCGGACAGACTTTTTTTCATTTTTCGTGCTACCTTTGCCTTGGCGGGCCGAGTGTCCCCTGGGAGGATCGCATGCGCTTTCAACTACCGTTTCCCACGAGCAGGCGGGTTCGATTCGCCATCCTTGCAAGCCTTATTTCATTCGGCAATGCTGGCCTGGCGAATGCGCAAGAGCCGGCGGTCAACATCTTTGATGCGGCTAGAACCGCGCTGGAGAACCAGCGGCTCAGCAAGTCGGAGCAAGTCGGTTTCAGCATCACGAAAACCGCATACAGCGACGTACCCGCGAATGGAGCCGTCTTGATCGGCTTTGAATTGCAGCTCAGCAAATTCCTCAAGCAAGAAATCGTCCACGCGCTCAAGCCGATCTACATCACCGAAGCGGGAATGATCTCGACCAAGGAATATGGCGCCTTCGGCGACAAGGTTGCCAAGAAGAAAAACTCCGAGCTGACACGCGTCGTTCGCGTTGCTGCCCCACAAGGATTTGCCGTCGGCGCCATCACGATTCGCCGCAGTCTTTACGTTGACAGCATCCGATTGACCTATCACCGCATCAAGGGAACCTCGCTGGACACGAACGATGCCTTCGTCAGCGACTGGGTTGGCGACAACAAGGCTAACAGCACCGAGAAGACCATCGGCGGCAACGGCGCTCCCATCGTCGGAATCTTCGGCAACATGGACGAACGCCGCGTGTTGGCGTTGGGAGTGTATCAACTGCCGGTTGCCGTTGTCGCGTTGCCGCGCCTGGAGCCGCAGCCGCGCAACGATCGACCCGTTATCGTGGAGCGTCAGCCTGAGCCGGAAAGACGGGTTGCCATACCGGAGAGGCAGCCGGTCGAAGAGCCCATGCCGCCTGCCCACGGCATCGAGAACCCCGTCGTCGCAAAAAAGGACCAGAAAGCGAAACCGAAAGCGCAGGACAAAGATCAAACGACGTGGTTGCCGATTGGGATATTCGCCTGCGTGATGGGCGTGGTGTTTGTCAGTTGCTGGTTGGCATTTGGCAGCAGATTTGGCGGTCAAACCCAGCGGAAGCGTGGCGCGAAGAAAAACTCGCTGCCTTCGGACGAGGATGACGAACTCGATGAAGACCGACCGAAGAAACGGGACACGCTTGCAGCCGACTTGGCCGTCGCGCCGCCGTCAACCGCGGTGACGGTGAAAGCGCCGTATCCGCCCGTTGTTCCCTCGGGAACTTTCAGCGAGAAACCGGCCGTACCTGAAGTGAAGGCTCCGGACTCGCACCGCCGCGGTACGCATGTTGATCCGGTTGCCGACGTGCCGTCGATCGCCGTGACGCAGCCGCCGTACTTTGAGGCGAGAGCCGTGTACGCGCTCAAGATTAATCGCTTCTATCGCGTCTATGTACTGCCGGAGATGCTGTTGTTTTTGGATGCGGGCCCCGAGTCGGGCGATCAATACACGCGCGGGATTACTGCTGCCGGCGCGGTTACCGGCGGCATCCTCGGCGCCGCCGTCGGCAGCGCGATCGGTTCTGCGATCGACTACGCGC
>DAIOGM010000647.1:0-1582 GCA_036745215.1 Gemmataceae bacterium | reverse complement strand
CGCGCGCGAAGACGTCCGATACGCGCGGAAGAGGCTGCTCGACACGGCCAGTACCGAAGAGTTGATCGAACTGTCGGCCGAAGGAGGCGTCAGCTTCCGCGCCGCGCCGGCCGATCTTCTCTGCGCCCGGATTGAGCCGACTTCCACCTGGCATACGATGCAATATTTCGGCAATCAATATATCGGCCTGTTGTGTTTCCAGCATGCCGACCAGGGGGACGTGACGTTGGAGCTACCTACGCCGAACGACATGCGCATCGCCTTGGCCGAGCTTCCTGTTGTGTTTGGAGATCAACTCGAGGTGAATGTGGCGCTCGATCGCCGAAGCTGGCAGTATGTGAGCAAATAGTCGACTCGGTATTTCATCAGCCGCCAAATCGCCGCGAATCGTTGACAAACTTTCCCTCGTTTTATCAGGGCAATTCGACACGTCGATTGATAGATTACTTGCCATCTGACCCATCGACGGAGTTCGAATCATGAGAGCAATTTGTTCGTTCATCTTCCTCCTTCTGGCGCCTTTGGCAGTGCAGGCCTCCGAAGGAAAGAAGGCGGCCAAGCCCAACATCCTCGTCATCGTCGCGGATGATCTGGGTTATGCCGACATCGGCATCCACGGCGGCAAAGCGGTGCCGACGCCGAACATCGACAAGCTGGCCCGGTCGGGAGTGCGATGCACGAGCGGGTACGTGTCAGCGCCGTATTGCAGTCCATCGCGGGCCGGATTGTTGACGGGCCGCTATCAGACGCGTTTCGGGCATGAGTTCAATCCGCACGTCGGCCCCGAAGGCAAGCTCGGCTTGCCGCTCGATCAGGTCACGATCGCGAACCTGCTTCGCTCGGGCGGCTACGCGACCGGCGTCATCGGCAAATGGCATCTCGGCTTCAGCAAGGACCATCATCCGCAGTCGCGCGGCTTCGACGATTTCTTCGGCTTCCTCGTCGGCGGGCACAACTACGCCTTGAAGAAAGATGTCGAGCCGAAAATCAGCAACGTCTATTCGAACAACCACATCCACCGTGGCCGCGAGCCACAGAAGATCGACGGCTTCGCGACCGACGTTTTCACCGACGAAGCGATCGGCTTCATGAAGCGCAACAAGGAGAAACCGTGGTTTCTGTACCTGGCCTACAACGCTCCGCACACGCCGCTGGAGATTTCCGACAAGTTGAAGGATCGAGTGCCCGCCGACGTCAAGGACGCGCCGCGGCGAGGATACCTGGCGCTGCTCCTGGGTTTGGATGACGCGATTGGACGCATCATGGATCATCTCAGGGAGTCCGGCGCGGACGAAAATACGCTGATCATCTTTGTCAGTGACAACGGCGGATCCGGCGTCGCGCCGTTTCTCGCGTACAACACCGGGATCAACTTGCCGCTGCGTGGCAACAAGGGGCAAACGCTCGAAGGCGGCATTCGCGTGCCGTTCTTCATCGCCTGGCGCGGCAAGTTGCCGGCCGGCGGAACGTATGATTTTCCCGTCATCACGCTGGACATCCTGCCGACGGCATGTGCTCTGGCAGGCGTCAAGACGCCGAAAAACGTCGATGGCGTCGATCTGTTGCCGCATTTGCTCGATCC
>DAIOGM010000646.1:0-3358 GCA_036745215.1 Gemmataceae bacterium | reverse complement strand
CAATGGCGTGGCGGGCACGCCTTGATAATTGAAGCGCAACGACGTGACGGTCGGCGGCACCGTGATCGTCTGTTGCTCGTCGGTGCCGTCGGCGAATGCTTTCCAGGTCAGGCCCTTGTCGGTTGTAGAGAAGACGCCGCGCGTGCTCGCAACATAAAGGACCGGATGAGCGCCCGCGGGATCGGGAATGGCCCAGCGCCAATCGACGGCCAGCGAGGTGAGCGTTTGCGTCGTCGAAAACGGATCGTTCGGATTGGCGAAGATCGGCACCGGTAACGTCAAGAGGTTGCCCAGGCCGGCGATGTCGTTCAGTTTCGTCCACGCCGGCGTAGATATGTTGGAGTCAGCCATCCAGTAAACGCCTTGTTGCGTGATCGCGTAGACCTCGCGGCTATTCGGCTGCGGACTGGGAACGATGGCCATGACCTGGCTGGCGTCGAGACCACCGGAAATGTTGCGCCACTGGCCGGGGCCGCCGCCGGTCATGGTGACGAAGATTCGCCCGGTGCTGCCGGCGTAAATGAAATCGCTGGTGACGCCCGGCAGCGCGGTGTTCGGCGAGCCGAACGCGACCGCTGCCTTGTAGAGGTTATCCACATCGCCGAGCGCGCCGTTGGCGCCGATGGTGCCCGCCGTGCCGATTTCGAACCACTGCCGGCCTTCGCCGAAGGTCGGCCCGCTCGTCCGGAAAATGCGTCCCGTGTTGAACGCGCTGATGACCAGCGCCGTCCTGTCGATTGGATTGATCGCAAAGTTGGAGCCGTTGGCGGCCGGCCAGTTGCCGGCGCCGGTCGCAGGATTGTCGCCGGGCTGCACGAGGCCGGTAGTAGCGCTGATCAACACCGGCGATGGCGGAATGGTGGCGACGAAGAAGTCGGTCGGCAGGAAGCCGGGCTCGTTGATGAACGTCGGCCAGCGATACTGGAACATCGAGCCGGAGCCCGTCTGGTCAGTGACGACGCCCGCGGCGTTGCCCCAGACGCCGTTCCAGCTAAGGTTGCCCGTGTTGATGATGTCGGGCGCCGATTGCGGATAACCCGTGATGCTCGCTGACGCATAGAACATGGCGGCGGCGATGTCGGCAGCCAGAATGCTCGGCTGCGCGGCGCCGTAGAAGAACTGGCCGATCTGCAAGTTGCCGCTGCGCTGGCCGAAAACCAGCGGCGAGTTGCCGACGTTTTGCACGAACGCGCCGGAGTCGTCGGTCACGCCAGAGTAGACGCCTTGATCGTCGCCGAAGATGAGGCGCGTGCCGCCGCTGATCGGATCGCGCATCACGATGAGTTCGTGCTGAGCGAAAGAGCCGAGCAGGGCATCGTTGAGCGGCTGCCAGCGAACGTCGGTGCCCTCGTTGCGGAAGCTCGCCACGTTGGTGAACTTGAGCGAAGACGGCGTCGTGAACGGCGCATCGGGATCGCGCAGCAAATTGATGTACGGGCTGCGCGGCGCCGGCGACCACTCCCCCTGCCCCGCCGGGTTAAGCACCACGATTGGGTTTTGTTCGAGGATGCCGTAGGGGAAGCCCGGACCGACGCGGACGGGGATGGGGGTTCTACTCGATGAACCGTCAATTTTCGTGAACATCGGCCCTTGGCCTTGGCCCGCCAATTGAAGTCCAGCGACCGGATCGCTGTTGTCATAGGCGATGAGCGCGTACGGATCGGACATGGTCGTGGTATCGACGCGAATCATGCCGCCCGCGGGGAAGACCCCCGGCGTGCCGCCGATGTAAACGACGTGCGGGTTGTTGGGGTCGATGGCCAGCGTGGACGCGGCGTTGCCCTGCGTGCCGAGTGGATTGAAATCGGCGCGCGTTTCGTCGTTGGTCGGGAACCCGCCGCTGAACACGGGGATGCGGACCTTGGTCCAGTTTTGGCCGAAATCCTTGGTCATGTAAAGCGCATCCATCGTGCCGGTGGTGTTGACAACCAACGCGTAGAGCCAGCCCTGATAGAGCGTGTCCGCCAGTGGGTTGTTCGCCAGCGCCGGCGCAGCCAGAAGGATTCGGCCGCGGGCGCCGGTCGGAGTGGTCGCGGGATTGGCGACGGGGATCGGCGTGTCGGTGGCATTGTCCACGTCGCGGAACAACGGATGCGTGCCGGGATTGCCGTCCTTGCGAATCATGGTGACGGCGCTGCGCGCGCTGGCGGTGAAGAAGACGCCTTCGCCGCGGAAGCCGGCGTAGAGCTTGTCGAGATTGCCGCCGGAGTCGCGGCTGCCGGACGCGAGGACAATGTCAGTGGCGTTGCCGGCGCGGATGCGCCGCCAGGTCTTGCCGGTGTCGATGCTGCGCCAGACGCCGTTCTGGGCGGCCGAGCCGGACAGGGCGGCGTACACTGCGACTTCGCCGTTCGGCTGTGCGACCGGATCGACGATGATCTTGAAGGCGCTGGCGCCGACGAATTCATGCTGGCGCAAGATTGAGCTCATCTTGGCGATCTTGTCGGGATCGCTCAAAACGGCGGGATTGGCCGGATCGACGTTAACGGCGCTGTCGAGAACTTGCCAGGTTCGGCCGCCGTCCATGGAGCGCAGGAAGCCGATGCCGTTGCCGGTCGGTTGGCCGATTGTGTCGCCGTCGCCGGTGGCGACGAAGACGATCGATTGATTCGGATCGTTGCTGCGGCCAAAGACGGCGATACTGCCGATGTTCAAGCTGCCGCCGGGGCCGAGGTCGGTGATCGGGATGTAGGTGGGCCCTTGCGGATCGGAGGTGAGGAAGTTGGTCGTCTTCCAGACGCCGCCCGACGCGCCGCCGACGTAGACCGTGTTGCCGGTCGGATCGGACGGATCGAACGCGAGGCCGCCGATCTTGCCGGACGTGTCGTTCAAATTGGTTTGCGTTTGAGCCGCCGGACCGATGGCCGTCCAGCTATTGACCGTCAGCGCATTGGCGGGATCTTGCGTGAAGATGCGGAACGTCGGCGAGAAGCGATCCGCAACGACGTCGCCCAATCCGCTCGCGGGCGCCGCCTTCGGCAAGAACAGGCTCCAGCGATTGAGCACGCCGGCGAGCGGGCCGTGATTGGTGATGACGAGCCGCCACGTGCCGGCGCTGCCGCGCCCGTCCAGGGCGCTCAAGGGTAGCTGCGGATTGAACGGTCCCGTCGGAATCGGCGTGCCGGCGTTCTGAATCGGCGTCGTCGCGAAATCGTCGAGGATCGTATCGTTCATGTCGCGATGAGGCGACGAGCCGAAAATGCCGACGCCATTGAAGAGCTGGATGATCGTGCCGTCGGGCGCGATGAGCTGTGCTTCCAGGGCCGGGATATTCTGATGCGTGATCTTGAGTTGCAGGGCGATGTGGGCGGCGACGGTCTGGGAGATCAAGAACGAATCCGCAATCGGCAACGTCGCG
>DAIOGM010000645.1:0-3363 GCA_036745215.1 Gemmataceae bacterium | reverse complement strand
GAGAACGCAGAGTGTTTCAGATTGTGAACCAAGCCCACCGCTTCGGATTTGCATTAATTGCGGCTTCGCCGCGCCGTGTTTATCTGTGTTCACCTGAGGTTAAGCCTATAATGTCCGCGTCGTCCGCCAGACCGCGTTCGAGGTGTACATGGATATTCTGAAATCCGTCGATCCGGAAATCGCGCAGGCAATCGCCAACGAAGCTC
Organism: Gemmataceae bacterium; assembly: GCA_036745215.1. Classification (GTDB taxonomy): domain Bacteria; phylum Planctomycetota; class Planctomycetia; order Gemmatales; family Gemmataceae; genus SIAQ01. The sequence goes on along the minus strand of DAIOGM010000645.1, from coordinate 3,157 downwards.
GCCGCCAGCAGGACGGGCTCGAGATGATCGCGTCGGAGAATTATACGAGCCGGGCGGTCATGGCCGCGCAAGGGTCGGTCCTGACCAACAAGTACGCGGAAGGCTATCCGGGCCGGCGTTACTATGGCGGCTGCGAGTTCGTGGATGTCGTCGAACGCCTGGCGATCGAGCGACTGCTCAAACTCTTCGGCGGCGGCTGCGCCAACGTGCAACCGCACTCCGGCGCGCAGGCGAACATGGCCGTCTACTTCGCCGCTCTGGAACATCAGGATACAATCCTCGCGATGGACCTGGCGCACGGCGGACACCTCACGCACGGCATGCATCTGAACTTTTCGGGCAAGTGGTACAAAGTCGTCGGCTACGGCGTGCGGCAAAGCGATGAGCGAATTGACTTCGACCAGGTTGCCAGGCTGGCGCGCGAGCACAAGCCGAAGATGATCGTCGCCGGCGCGTCGGCGTATCCGCGCGAGATTGACTTCGCACAGTTCAAACAAATCGCGCACGACGTCGGCGCTCTCTTGTTTGTGGACATGGCGCATATCGCGGGTCTCGTGGCGGCGGATCAGCATATGAATCCGGTGCCGTTCGCCGACTTCGTGTCGTCAACGACGCACAAGACGCTACGCGGCCCGCGCGGCGGGTTCGTGTTGTGCGGTGCCCAATGGGAGAAGAAAATCAACTCTGCCGTCTTCCCCGGTTTGCAGGGCGGGCCGCTCATGCACGTCATCGCAGCCAAGGCGATCGCGTTCGGCGAGGCTGCTCTGCCGAGCTTCAAGACTTACGCTGCCCAGACCATCGCCAATGCACGCACGCTCGCCCATGAGCTTGCAACGCGCGGTTGCCGCATCGTTTCCGGTGGCACGGATAATCACTTGTTACTGGTAGATGTGACGTCGCGCGGCCTGACCGGCAAGATCGCGGAGCAGGCGCTCGATCTCGCGGGAATCACGATCAACAAGAACAAGATTCCATTCGATCAGCGGCCGCCGCTCGACCCATCGGGCATTCGCATCGGCACGCCGGCATTGACGACGCGCGGCATGCGCGAATCGGAGATGCGGCAAATCGCCGGCTGGATCGATTCGGCACTGACAAACGCCGCTGACAAAGCCGCGCTCGAACGTATCCGCAATCAAGTGCGCGAGTTAGGCAAACAATTTCCAGCCCCGGCGTGATTGATGTGCAAAGCGCCGTTCTCATCGTGCGTTACGATTTCGTAATGTTTATGCCGGTTTTGCGGCTTTAATCTTTCATGGCGTTCTAATGGATTCCCTGCTAGCATGAAAAATGAGAATTCAAAAGCCATGGCATGCGCTGCGCGGGGAGAATGGACGTGCGAGTACTATTGGTCGAAGATCACAAGCCGTTGTCGCGGGCCCTCAAACGCGGCCTGGAAGAGGAAAGTTTTGCGGTGGACATCGCCGAGGATGGCGAAGAGGCAGACTACAAGGCCCGCAGCGCGGGCTACGATGTCGTCGTCCTCGATCTGATGTTGCCGAAAGTGGACGGGCTGACGCTTTTACAGCGTTGGCGCAAGGACGGGCTCAAGACACACGTCCTCGTTTTGACCGCCAAGGATACCACGGATGACAAGGTCAAAGGACTGGACTTCGGCGCCGACGATTATTTGACGAAGCCGTTTCAGCTGGAAGAACTGCTCGCCCGTTTGCGGGCGCTGATACGCCGCAGCACGCAGGTCAAGAATCCGGTATTGAAAGTTCACGATCTCGAAATCGATACGGCGGCTCGCACCGTCAAACGTGGCGGAAAGATGATTCACTTGACGCCGCGCGAGTATGCTCTTTTGCAGTTTCTTGCATATCATTGTGGGAAGGTCGTCACGCGCACCATGATCTGGGAGCACCTGTACGACGAGTACGATGAAAACACGTCCAACGTCGTGGATGTCTACATCCGCTATTTGCGCACCAAGGTTGACAAGGGATTTGAAAAACCACTCATCTTGACCCGCTGGGGGGAAGGCTACATGCTGCGGGGGGAAGAAGATTAACGATGAAGTCCATAAGGCGTTCGCTCATCGTTTACGTCCTGGTGCTGCTGACCGCGGCGCTGGGCGCCGTCTCGTGGTTTTCCTATCGCACCACCGGCGATTCGCTTCGCCAGCGTCAACGTGACGCGCAGGGCATGGTCCAGCGGCAATTCGAAGATCAAGAAAAAACCGTCCGCGCCGAACTCGACCGCCGCATCTTGCAGCAGGCCCGCACCATGGCGCGGACCGCTCGATCGGTGTCCATTCATTCCGACTATCAATGGGGCTTGGGCAGCATCGTCTGGGCCGCCCAGGACGTGCATCCCGTTGTGCCTTATGAAGTCATTCGCGAAGTGCTGGAAGGCAAAAACCCGTTCCGGCAGCTCGTGCTCATTGACGACGATCTGGTCCCCGATCCGGCACACGGACGGGCGCAGGAATACTACCAGACCTATCTCAATTTCCGTCAGCCCATCCAGCGTTCGGAATCGCTGGGGGACCAATCCTTCACGCTGGACGAGAAATTGCACAAGAACGCGGTCCTCCTGGCCGAGTCGTTTGATAATGTCCAATTGAAATCGGGCGAGAACCTCCGTCGCGTAACCCTGAAGGCAACCGTGGCCCGGCTCGGCGGCAATTTGCCGACGCAGCGCATGATCGGGCCGCGCGGGCCCGGACCCTGGAAGGGCGGCGGCAAAGGCTCGCCTCCGCCGAAAGACGGCGCCAAGGATCCGCAGCCGAAGTTGCCGCCCGTCGGCCTCGGCGGTTTTGCCGTGCAGACCGTATTCATTCAATATGCAAGCGATCTGGCGCCGACCGAAGCGAAGATCCGCGACTTTGAAGCGCAACGGGATCGGCAGCTCGACGAACTCGCGACCACGATCGACGGCGATCTATCCCAGTTGCGCACCCGCATGCTCTGGATCGGCATGGCGACGCTGGCCGCATTGTGGATGGGCGGCTATCTCGTGATTTGCCTCGGGCTGGCGCCGCTTTCGAAAATGTCGGAAGCCGTCCGCCAGGTTTCGCCGAAGAACTTCGATCTGCCGCTCGAAGCGGAATCGTTGCCGAACGAGTTGCGTCCGATCGCCGCCACGCTGGTGGAAACGCTGGGGCAATTGCGCAAAGCGTTCGAGCGGGAGAAACAGGCGGCTGCCGACATCT
>DAIOGM010000644.1:0-3370 GCA_036745215.1 Gemmataceae bacterium | reverse complement strand
TTGGGATGCTGCCCCTTCGGGGCAAATGCATTGCGTTTTCACACCGCTTGGAACTAATGAATGAGAAACTCAATGGCGGGTTGTCGGACTTGGCGTGCCGTGTAGCCGCCGCGAGCCGAGCGGCGCCGAGCGTCAAGGTCCGGCTCGGCTCGGCGGACCTACCAGAAATGGATTGACGCAGTGCTAGCCCTCCGCCCATGTCAGCACCACTTTGCCGCAGTTGCCGGTCAGCATCGCGTCGAAGCCTTTTTGAAATTCTTGCCACGGGTAGCGGTGCGTCACGATCGCGGAGATGTCCAGGCCCGATTGCAACATCACGGTCATGTAGTACCACGTCTCGTACATCTCTCGGCCATAAATGCCCTTGAGCGTCAGCATGTTGAAGATGACCAGGTTCCAGTCGATGGCGATTTCCTTTTCCGGGATGCCGAGGATGGCGATCTTGCCGCCGTGGGCCATGTTGGCGAGCATGTCGCGAAACGCGTTGCCGTTGCCGGACATTTCCAGGCCGACATCGAAGCCTTCGCGCATGCCGAGTTCTTTTTGCACGTCCTTGAGGTTCTCGGTGCGGGCAGCGTCGTCGCGAGTGACGCCGAGCTTCCTGGCCAGCTCGAGGCGATAGGGATTCATGTCGGTGACGACGATGTGTCGTGCCGCGGCGTGCTTGACGATGGCCGCCGCCATGCAGCCGATGGGCCCGGCGCCGGTGATAAGAACGTCTTCGCCGAGGATGTCGAACGAAAGCGCGGTGTGGACGGCGTTGCCGTACGGATCGAAGATCGACTGGATGTCGCGAATGATTCCAGGCGAGCCGAGCCCCGTAAGGGGCCGGTTGATGGGATTCCGCGACTCAACCGGCCCCTTACGGGGCTCGGCTCGCCCCTCGTGCACCCAGACGTTGGAGTACGGCAGCGCGATGTACTCCGCGAACGCGCCGGGGCGATTGACGCCGACGCCTTGCGTGTCCTTGCACAAATGGCGTCGCCCGGCGAGGCAATTTCGGCAGCGGCCACAAACGACGTGCCCTTCGCCGGAGACGATGTCGCCGGGGTGGAAGTCCGTCACATTCGAGCCGACTTCGACGATCTCGCCGACGAACTCATGACCGATGACGAGCGGCACGGGGATCGTCTTTTGCGCCCAGGCGTCCCATTTGTAGATATGCAGATCGGTGCCGCAGATGCCGGTGCGCAGCACCTTGATGAGCACGTCGTTGATGCCGATGGTCGGCACGGGGACGTCATCGAGCCAGACGCCGACTTCTTTTTTGCTTTTGACGAGGGCTTTCATGCGCTTCATGGCGATCCTCGGTTCCCGAAACGAATGCACCGATGACATTAGTGTACGAACACGCCAATCGCGATTCTCGTTCCGGCGGCCTTGGCATCGATGTTCGATTTCGACGTAAAGGCGCCGGATTAGCTCAGTTCTCTGCGCTCTCTGCGTCTCTGCGTTTCTAAATTGGATGTCTTTAACTCACGGCGCGAAATGCCCTTTTTCGAAACGCAGAGGCGCAGAGAACGCGGAGAGCACCTGACTGTAATTCAAACCTTCTGCTTCAATTTGGCAACGGTTTCTTCGCCGTGCTGGGTTCGTGAGTGGTTTATTTGCACATCGGCTTGACAACTCCCAAAACCTATCCCATGTTTGTTCAGGAAAGTTAACAGCGCTAACTAAAGGAAACACGGCTCCCGGCTTGGTGGTGGCGGGAGTCGGCGGAATGGGGCATCATGGGTAATCCTCGCGTCGTTTTGGTCGCGGATGACGCGGCTTTATCGCTCTCCGTGGAAACGAGTTTGCGGGAGTCCGCCGGTCAAAACGTGGTCGCCGCCTCGTATGCGGGCATCGCCGACCAGCTTACCTGTGATTCGGACGGGCTCCTTTTGCTGGGTGTCGCTAACATTGCTGAACAGGAGCAAGCGCGGCAGTTCGTCCAGCAATTGGCCCTGCAAAAATGGCCCGCGCTCGTGGTGCTCCTGGACGCGCTTGGCCCGACCTCGCGATTGGGCGCTCTCGATCGCCATGTGTCGCGCCGGCTGCATTGGCCGCTCGACGCGATGCGCCTCGCGGTCCTGGTGCGCGAACTGGATCGCGATCGGCGGTTTTGCTTCGAAGCCGAGGAGGGCCTCGAAGACACGTTGAGCCGGCGATTGTTGGCGTTGACGCCGTCGCTGTTGCCCCTGGTGGATCGAATCGCCCTGGGCGCGAGCCATGATGTGACCGTGCTCATCAACGGCGAGACCGGCACCGGCAAGACGTACCTGGCGCGGCTGATGCACGATTACTCGCCGCGCCGGCAGCATCGCTTCATGACGATCCCGTGCGGCGCCATTGCGGCCAACTTGATCGAGAGCGAGTTCTTCGGACATTCCAAGGGCTCGTTCACCGGGGCCGATCGCGCGAAGTTCGGCAAGTTCGCAGCCGTCGGCGAAGGCACGCTGTTGTTGGACGAAATCGACACGCTCGGCCTTGAGCAACAAGCGACGTTATTGCGAGTGATTGAAACCGGCGAGTTCGAACCGGTCGGCAGCACGGAAACGGAGCGTTGCAAGGCGCGGCTCGTCGTCGCCAGCAACATCGATCTGGAAAAAGCGGTCGCCCTCGGCAAGTTTCGCGCGGACCTGTACTTTCGCCTCAACGTGATGTCGTTCCACTTGCCGCCGTTGCGCGAACGAATCAGCGATATTGAGCCATTGGCCCGCGGCATGGCGGTGCGGTTTGCGAGAAAGTTTAGCAAGGAGCTGTACGACATTCATCCCGAGGCGATCGGCGCCCTGGAATCGTTCGCCTGGCCGGGAAACTTGCGGCAGCTCGAAAACGTGATCCAGCATGCGGTGTTGATGTCGAGCGGGCCGGAGTTGCTTTTGCGACATTTGCCCGCGACGGTGCAGGAAGCGGTCATGCCGCCCGTGTTCGAAGACGAACCGATGCTCGGCGATTCGCTGCATCAGCAACGCGATCAGGCGGAACGCGGCGTGATTCAGAGAGCGCTCGTCACCAGCGGCTTCAATCGGACTCGTGCGGCGGACGCGCTGGGCATCAGTCGCGTGACGTTGTACAAGAAGATGAAGAAATACGGCTTGCTGAAGGAATCGGCCCGGATGTGAACTCCCCAATCCCTTCATGGAGGCTTCCCCGAACGCGAACGGTCAGCGGACGCTGACTGGTTGTTCCCCACAACCGCTTGACTTCCCCCTCAACCAGCCGGCCCCCGCCGGCCGTTCGCTTTTTATGACGCATGTTTCCGGCACTTCGGGGCTTTCCACAAAAACTCGAATTCAATCTCACGCAAAGGCGCAAAGACGCCAAGAAGTGACTAATTCGACAGCGCACCTTTGATCCTATGGTGGGATACAGGAACGCATGCGGC
>DAIOGM010000643.1:0-3392 GCA_036745215.1 Gemmataceae bacterium | reverse complement strand
AACGCGGCGAACTCGGTCGCGAAGCCATAGACCGCGCCGCCGTGACGAATCATGCGCTTGCCAAGAAAGTCTCCGACGTAGAAGCCAAGACCGAAACCGCCTTTCTCATCCTTCTTGGGATACTGGATCTTGTACATCTGCTCGAGCGTTTCTTTCTTGATGACGCCTTTGCCGCCGGCGAAGAGAAACTGAAGAAACTTCGCCTGATCGTTGACGCTTGAATAAAGATTGCCCGCCGGCGACATGCCCATCTCCATCGTCGGCGCCGGAAACTCGCGGCCATGGTACGTCCACATCGGCGCCTTGGGAATCAGCTTGCGATGATTGGCCGTCGGCGCGAAGGTGCTGTTTTTCATGCCGATCGGCTGCAGCAATTTGCGTTGCATGAACTTCTCGAACGGCTCCTTTTGCGTGCGTTCGATGACATAGCCGACGGTCGCCAGGGCCATGTTCGAATAGCTCTCCTTCGCGCCGGGCTCGAAGACGAGTTCGGTCTTGTTGAGGCTCTTGACGGTCGCTTCGAGCGTGGGATGCGTGTCGTCGAAGTAATTGCCGACCGGCCCTTCGCGGACGACGCCGGAGCGATGCGATAGCATCTGGCGTAGAGTAATCTTCTTACCGTATTTATTCTTAGGTTGAAACTCGGGAAGGTAATCTTGCACCGGCGCATCGAGATCGATCAGGCCGAGTTCGACAAGGATCATCAACAAGATCGCGGTGAACGGCTTTGACACCGAGCCGACGCGATAGAGCGTGTCCGGCGTCGCCCGCTCCTTCGCCTTCGGATCGGCGTAACCGACGCTGGCCGCGAAGACGACGCGCTGATCGTCCACGAGCGCGATCGACAGCGACGGTATGTTCTTGAGCCCGACTTCGTGCTGAATCCACGGCAATAACGCATCGCGAATTTCGTCGTCCTTGACCTGAGTGTCGGCGTGCGGCGCGAAAGTCAGCAACAGGCCGAATCCGGCGATCAAGCTGAACGTGCCATATCGGTGCATGGGAATACTCCATCAGGAATTGGATGATGATGTTAAACGAGATGTGCCTGCCGAACAACCAATTAATCTCACGCAAAGACGCAAAGACGCAAAGGAAGAAAATGTCCCAGACTCCCTCTGCATTTACTTTGCGCCTTTGCGCCTTGGCGTGAGTTCAAAGATTCTGCTCCCTGCAATCGACCAGCGGCATGGAGATTGATCCGTTTTATTTGCGGCTACTTCGGCCGGATGTGCTGATCTTGGCCGTGCCGATGCCGCCGCAGCAGCCGCCGTCGGCGACGGCGCCGAAGGCTTGAATCCCTGTGTCGCCTGTGTAAGGTATCTCCGTTGCTCAAATCTCCGGCATGAATCGCAAACGAGGCCCTGCATGCGATCCATTGCGATTTCCTTTTCTCTCTCGCTGGCACTTTTGACTCTCGGACACCAGCGCGCCGTTGGGCAACCTCTTGGCGCGTCTATTCGTCTCGGCAATTATCGCTTCTATCAGGATCGGCCAATCGGCGCCCTCGCGTTTTCACCCGACGGTAAACGGTTAGTATCGAGCAACGCGAGGATGAATGGTTGGATCGGCAAGAACTCCGGCGCCTCGTGGCCCGGCCACGGCTTTCGAATCTGGAATCCGCAAACGGGCGAAGAGCTTCCAAACTTCGAAGCGAACCCGCTTGGCGAAATTAATGATGTCGCCGTCTCCCCGGACGGAAAGTGGCTCGCCACAACCAGCGCTCACCTCATTCGAATCTGGCATGTAGACACCGGCCGAATTGAATTCGAACGTCGAATGCCCGAAATGGAGTGGCCCAAGTCGCGCGTCGCATTCTCGGCGGACAGCGCCCTGGTTAGCGCAACGCGAATATCGCACCGTCGATACCAGATGGACGTGCACCTTTGGAGAATTGCCGACGGCGCTTTAGTGAATTCCTGGCAAGACGCCGTACCTCACGAAGAAATTGACCGTGAGAAAAAAGCGAAGGGCAATCTGATCCAGGCGTCGTTGGCCATCTCGCCCGATGGCAAGTGGCTGTTCCGAGGCTTTCGCGAGCGCCTGGTCGATGCGAAAGCCAAAGAGGGAAACCCAGAAGTTCAATCGGCGCCCACCAAGTTGCGCGTTTACGATGCTCGCACCGGAATGATGCACCAATTCGATGACCTCATCGTGGACCCTTCGATCATGGTGTTCTCCTCCGATGGCAAACGCTTTGCAATCGGCGGGGCTATCGCGTACGTGGGAATCGTCGGCGACAAGGCGCGGCCGCTGTCGTTCGAGGTTGCGGCGAATTCTCTGGCCCTATCGCACGACGGCACACGCCTGGCCGTGATGCGCGCCCACGACGTGTTCGCCCTGTATGACACTGCATCGCGAAATCGTTTGCACAATTTGGATGGGCCATACAACTCTTTCGGTTTGCATATTGCGTTCTCGGCTGACGGTCGGACGCTGGCAAGCAGCGACGGCCATTGGATTCGACTCTGGGACACCGCCAGCGGCAAAGAACTCCGGCCTCGCGCCGGACATCACGCCGCGATCAAGCAAATCGGCTTTTCACCCGATGGAAAGTCCTTGATCTCGTCAGGGGACGATGACGTCATGCGCTGGGAACTCGCGACCGGTAAGCTCGTCGCTGCGAAGACAGGCTGGCGTGGGTACCCGAGCAAGGATGGCCGATGGACCGCCTATTCGTCCGGTGAATCCGTGTACTTGGCGCGGACCGAAGACATCAAGGGCAAACGCAAGTTCGACGGCGAAAAGGGAGATTGGTTCTGGGCGTTGGAATTCTCTGCCGACGGCCGGGTGCTGAGCGCGATGCGTCGCTCCCCGGCGCCGCCTCGCTTCAGCTTTTTCTCCGTGCCGGGCTGCAAGTTGCTTGGCAGCGTCGAAGTCAAGAAGGGAATCTTCCACAGTGAATGGATCACGCCCACCGTATCGCCGGGCGGCAAGCACCTCGCGGCCTGGGGCAAGGTTGGCGAGATTTATCTGACCAATTTCAACGGCGAACTCATTCGCGAACTCCCCGGCTTCCAACCGGCCGTCGATGACAAGGAGTATTTCGCGGCGAACTCGCAACTGCTCGCCTTTTCGCCCGACGGACGCTTCCTGTTCTCGTCGTATTCCGGTTATCTCGACATTGGCGGCGATGAATCCGTGTGGGCCATTTGTTTGTGGGACGTCGCCACCGGCAAAGAACTTCGCCGTTTCGACATTCGACAGCCGGACGGACAGTTGGGCAGCGTTGCATGCGCCGCGTTCTCGCCGGACGGCGGCACTCTCGCCATCGGACAGTACCCAGGTTTTGCTGACCAGGAAGAATCCGACTTGCCAGGCGTCACGCTCTGGGAGGTGTCAACCGGAAAAATGCGCCTGCAACTTAATGGCCACAAGCAAACAGTGACGAC
>DAIOGM010000642.1:0-3398 GCA_036745215.1 Gemmataceae bacterium | reverse complement strand
GGACCGTCCCACGAAAAAGATGTTGGTAATAGATAGGGCGGAGCCTGGGAACGAGTTGCGGAGTCAATCTTTGTCCAACGACGGATCAATTGTCAACGCACGCTTGCGATCCGCGTCCGCACGCGCCGAGTTGCCTTGCCGCATGAACGCGACACCGCGGTTCAGATACGCCGTCGCAAACTGCGGATTCAAGTCGATCGCCTTCGTGAAATCGGCGACCGCGAGGCCGAGCTTGTTCTTGCGCAGGTTCGCCAGGCCGCGATTGTTGAAGGCGGCGGCGAACTTGACGTCGAGAGCGATCGCTTGATCGAAGTCGGCGACCGCCTTGTCGTGCTCGCCTTTTTCAAGGAACGCATAGCCGCGATTGTTGTGAATCAACGCGGATTTCGCATCGTAACGCAGCGCTTCCGTGTAATCGGCGATGGCCTTGTCCTGCTCGTTCTGCGCGGCATGCGCGACGCCTCGATTCAGATACGCGACGGCAAAGCGCGGCTCCAGTCGCAAGGCGGCGTCGAAATCGGAGATCGCTTTTTGATGATCGCCGCGCCGGTGAAACGCCAGGCCGCGATTGTTGAACACGACGGCCGAACGCGGATCGTGCCGCAGCGATTCCGAGTACGCCGCGATCGCCAGGTTGAAGTCGCCTTGCAGCCGATGCACGTCGCCTTTGCCGGCGAGGGCCTGCGGATTATCGGGCTCCTGATCGAGGGCTTCGGTGTATGCCTTCATCGCGTCGTTTGCATCTTTAAGGAGCAACGCATTGCCGCGGCGGACCAGCTTCTCGGCGGCGAGATTGCGCGACGTCAACACGGTGCCCTGCTTGAGCGCGTCGGCCAGTTCCTGGAAGCTATCGATGAACACTTGCCGCTGCACGGTGCCGCCGTCAACGCGCAACGGGCCGAGCTGTTTCGCCAGATACGGATAACGCTCCAGCGCCTTGAGAAGGTCCGCCGGCGTGATGCCCGACTCGGCGGCGACGAGCGGCAAATCCAGCTCCGCCTCGAAACGCAGCGCCAGGGCCGTGATCGGTTCCGTTGCACTCAACGGCGCGCCGGTCAACGCGACAGCTTCCTGAAATCGCTTGGCATCTGCACGCATGAGCGCGATCATCTTGTCGTTGGACGGATAAAGGGCGAGCAGCGTCTCGAAGGCGCTTTCGGAAAACGCGCCCTTGTTCTTGAGAACGTGCCCGCGCACCTGATCGTTCTTCTCGATGATGCCGCGCGCGTGGCACGACATGCACGACAGGCCATTCTCGACCGCGCGATCGGGCCGCCGCGGATCGCTGACGATGGCCGTAGGCCCCTTGTCGATGCGTTCGCCCTTGTTGTCCGTGAGGAAATACGCTTGCAGACCGTTGGGGAGCGTGAAGATGATCTCGCCGCCGTCGTGCAGGAAATCGGCGTCGCTGCTCCCCGGCCCCAGCGGTCGGGCGAACAGGTTTTGCCGCCCGGTGTTGCCGGCGAAGTCGTAACTCTTCCAGTAAACGGCTGCGCCGGATTCGTGACGTTCGATGAGCCGATTGTTGCGCGACACGCCGGAGCCGTTGAAGCCGGCGCGGGCGGCGCGTTCCTGGCGAATGCTCTCCGCGGTGTCGATGCGCAGCAGTTTTTCCAGCTCGCTCTCGCTGCGCGGCAACTGCAAGATGTCGTGATACAAGGGCGGCCGAGAGCCGACGGCGACGAACCAGTCCGCCCGCACGTACGCCAGCTTGCAACGCGTCATCTCCGCGATCGCCTTGCTCGCCGGCGTGTCGTAATCGATGCCATACGGATTGCGGCCAACGATCGTATCCCACGTTTTTTCGTTCCATTCGAAATCGCGCAGATCGATTCGCAGCAGCGTCCTGGCCGAATCGATGGCCTTGGGAGCGACGACGCGTTTGCCCCACGACAGGCTGTTGACGAGTTTCGACAGCCCGTGCCGATGGCTCTCCAACTCCTCCGGCGCGAAGCCCGCGTTGTGCAAGTGAGTCAACGTGAAATAGCGCAGAAACGGCCGATCGCGCGGCGTGGCTGCGTCGAGATCGTCGCGCATCGTCTTGAGCATATCCGCGGCAGAGAGGAACGCACGCACAGGAGCTTCTTCCACGGCCGGGGCGCCGGCGTCGATCCATTTCTTGAGCAGTGCGATTTCGTCGGCACTGGGCCGCACTTTCTCCTCGATCGGCGGCATCGGGTCGGCGGAGTGGATGATGCGTTTGATCAACTTCGATTTCGCGGCCTCGCCCGGCGTGACGCGCTTCCGACTGACGAGCAGGCGCAAATCGGATGCATAGTTGAACCCGCCTTCATTGGCGCCGTCCTGGCCGTGGCAGCGATAGCAATGCGTTTTGAGGATGCCTTGCGCTTTTTGCGCCAGGTCGCGCGCGCTTGGCTCTTGTGCGATCAGTTCGTGGCATACGATTCCAATCGTGTGGAGCCCGGCCTGCGCTTGTTCACACACACGATTGGAATCGTATGCCACAGCGCACTGTTCGCATGGCATGGCGGCAACGAAAAGGAGAGCAAACGCAAGCGCGGAGCGGATCGCTTTCATACTCTCTCCAACGAATGGCCGACGAAATGCAGATGGCCCGGCGAGTGCGCTGACTGGAATGGACTATAGACGCGCGCACGCCAAGCGGGAACTTCCCCATTATGACGTATTAGACACGTTGGTGGACGGTTTATTCCCGCGGACGCCAAAAAATGCAATCGATGCCCTCGTTCCCAAGCTCCGCTTGGGAACGCCGTCTTGGAAGCTCTGCTTCCCGTCACGGAAGCGCCGGGAAGCAGAGCTTCCCGGCGATGCGTACCCAAGCAGAGCTTGGGCACGAGAGCTTGGGCACGTGAGCTTGGGCACGAGAGTCATACTTCTTCGGTAGCGACCAACGGGCTTTTGAATTCCGCCATTTTCTTGTGCAACGTGTTGCGATTGATGCCAAGCCGGGCGGCCGCCTTGACGAGCACGTTGTCGCACATCGGCAGCACCTGTTCCAATAACTCACGCTCGACGCCACGGATCAATTGACTGTATAGGTTGCCGTCCTCTGCCGGGAATTTTTGCAACGCGGCACGCACCAGCTGCTGGATCATCGCATCCAGGTCGGCCGGCTTGCCATGCGTCGCGCGCATGCGGCGTTCCTGGCCCGGCAGCATCAACTCAAACTGCAACGCCCGGCCATGCGACAAAACGACGGCGCGCTCGACAAAGTTTTCCAGTTCGCGAACGTTGCCCGGCCAATCGTATTGTTGCAATCGCTCGATGATCTTGGCTGGAACCTCGGGCGGATCGCGGCGGTTTTCTTCGCAATACCGTTCCAGGAAAAACCGCGCCAGCGCGGGAATGTCGTCGGCGCGTTCGCGCAGCGGCGGCAAATAGATCGGCACGACGTTCAAGCGATAGTAAAGGTCCTC
>DAIOGM010000641.1:2982-3409 GCA_036745215.1 Gemmataceae bacterium | reverse complement strand
GTCACGAAGAACTTTGGCGCGAGTTGGGTCACCGTTACTTCGCTGCCGATCGCGTTGTCAAGCGTGATCACCGATATCGCAGTCGATCCGCGCAACCGCGACACGATCTACGCGGTGGTGAGCGACGACGTCGGCTCCGAACATTCCGGCATGGTATTCCGGAGCCTGGACGCGGGCCAAACGTGGACCGACATCAGCACCGGCCTGCCGTCCACCGAGGGCTTGATCGGCGCGACCATCACCGACGGCGGCAGCGGCTACCTGTTCGAGCCGACCGTGACCATCACCGACACCAACGGCTTCGGCGCCACCGCCGTGGCCCACGTCTCCAAGGGCGTCGTCACCGGCATCACCATTACCAATCCGGGCACCGGCTATACCGACTCGACGACCATCACGATCACCGGCGGCGGCGGCGGCGGCGGCG
>DAIOGM010000641.1:0-2919 GCA_036745215.1 Gemmataceae bacterium | reverse complement strand
CACCGATAAAGGCGTCTGGCAATACACCACGGACGTCACCTCCACCTGGGTCCCGTTCGGCGCGAACTTGCCTCAGGTCGCCGTGCACGCGCTCGATCTCAACCAGACCACCAACATCCTGACGGCGGGAACCTATGGCCGCAGCGCCTACCAGTTCTTCCTCGACACCCCCACCGTCCTGAGCGGCGCCTTGTACGCGGGCAGCGGCGCCGACATCTGGGCCGGACCGATCATTCTGGCAGGCGAGACGACGATCAGCGCCGCCGGCCATCAGACGTTGCAGAACGGTGTGGCCGTCACGCAGCTCACCATTCAAGGTCAAATTAGCGATCAGATCTTCAGTCAGACATCGACGGCGGTCAACACCCTCACGAAGATCGGCGGCGGCGACATCACGTTGTCCGCGTCGAATATCTACGGTGGCCAAACGCTGGTCCGAGAAGGCAACCTGGTCGTGCAGAATCCCGGCGCGCTCGGCGGGTCCGGCATTCCGGGCAAGCAAGAATTGTTCCTCCTCGACGGCGCCGCCGGCAACACGCAATTTAACCTGTCGTTCAACGGCGTGGCCACGTCGAATATTACTTACACCGCCGATACCGCCGTCGATGCGTTCAACATCGCCGCCGCGCTCAATACTCCCGGCGTTCTCCCCGTCGGCGCTTCCGTGACCGTGACGCCGAACGGGCAGGATGCGTTCATCATCACCTTCGGCGGCACGCTGGCGGGAATCACCGCGCCGATGCTCATCGTCAACGTCGTTGCCGGCACCGGTTCGGGTTATGCCGCCGTCGCCGGCGCCACCGTCGTTTCCGACGGCTCCATCCTCCAGCTCAAGAGCAGCTTGAGCGGAGAGCCGTTGTATCTCTTCGGCAACGGCAATCTGATCAACGGACACTGGACCGGCGCGCTGCAGAATGTCGCCGGCGTCAACACCTACACCGGCACGATCACGCTGGAAAACAACGCCACGATCGGCGTGGACGGCACCAGCCGGCTCACCATCGCCAGCCCGAGTCCCAGCGTTCCCGCGATCACCGATCTGGGCACGGGCAGCCCGGCGTTCGGGCTCACCAAGGAAAGCACCGGAACGTTGGTGCTCGCCAGCGCCAGCAACTATCGCGGCGGCATGTCCGTCAATCGCGGCGTCCTCAACATTCAAAACAGCAGCGCGCTCGGCGCGGGGGGCGCCACGACGACGGTGCTCGATCAGGCCCAGTTGCAATTACAAGACAACGCGGGCGTACCGACCAACGTTACCAACCAGAACCTCATCCTGTCCGGCTCCGGCATTTCCGCCACGGGAGCGTTGCTCAACATCAGCGGCAATAACTCCTGGGGCAGCGCCACCGCGGGTATTCTTTTGAACTCGTCGCCGAGCTTCGCGCCGCAAAGCAGTCCGGCGGGCGTCATCGTCATCGGCGTTTCGGGCGTGGCCGACACGCTCGCCCTCAACGGCGCCATCACGGAGCCGTTGAGCCAAACGCAGGGCATCCCGGCGACCCCGATCATGAATATGGCCAGCGGCCTTTCCAAGGTCGGCCCCGGCACGCTGGCGCTGGCCGGCGCGAACAGCTACTCCGGCACCACCTACATCAACAGCGGCACGCTGGAGGCCCGGAATTCGGACGCCCTGGGCACCAACAAGGGCCAAACCATCCAGCGCATCACGACGTTCAATCCAGGCGGGACGTCGACGTTCAATCTGAACTTCAACAACGCCCCGGCCCCGACGGGCCCATTGGCCTTCGGCGCCACCGCCGCCCAGGTCCAAACCGCCTTGAACGGCTTGCCCACCATCGGCCTCAACGGCGTCATCGTTTCGCGCGATCAGGTTTTCTCCGGCATCAACGCCGTGCAGACGCTCGAATTCATCAACGCTCGAACGACCTTTGGCGCGACCACGTTGACGTCGGTTGTTCCCGCCATCGGCGGCGGCAATTTCGCCACGGACGATTATTTCTGGGTCGTCTCCGCCGTGACGCCCGCCGGAGAAACGACGGCAAGCAACGAACTGACTGCCTTCCTTTTCAACAACGACCGCGCCACGCTGACCTGGAACCCGGTCGCCGGAGCGACGGCGTACAAGATTTATCGCTCGACCATTTCCGGCGTCTATGACGAATCGTCGCATGTCACGACGGTCGGCAACGTGTTGACCTACATCGATCGCGGACAGGCCGCGCCGAGCCAAAATGTGCCCACCACCACTCCGGGCGGCACGCTGGCGGCGGGAACGTACTATTACGTGATTACTTCCGTCACGGGCACGCCGAGCGAATCGGCCGCCTCGAATGAGCGGATCGCGGTTGTCACCGGTTTGGATAATGTCAATCTGTCCTGGAACGCCGTCCCGGGCGCCACGTCGTACAACATTTACCGTACCACGACGACGGGCGCCTACCCGCAATTGTCGCTGCTGGGCACAACGGCGGCGACGACGTTCCAGGATACTGGCGCCGTCAACCCGCTCGGCAATGGCACGCCGCCGATATCCACCGCGCCGCTTTTGCAGACGCGCTTCACGTTGACGTTCGGCACGGCCTCCACCGGCAACCTCACACTCACCGGCATTCCGGCCGCGGACGCGCTCGCCATTCAAACCGCCCTGACGGCACTGACGCCAATCGGCGCTGGCAATGTCGCCGTCACCGTCGATCCGACCGGGAACATTTTCACGTTCACTTTCCAGGGCGCTTTGCAAGCGTCCTTCAAGCCGGTGATCGTCGCCGCGATCAATAGCGGTCCCGGCGGCGCGGGCATCACCCAGACGGTCGCGGGCTCGGGCGGGTTCTCATACGTTTACACCGTGGTGTTCACGTCCTTCGCCTTGACGGGACCGCAACCGATGATTGTGGCCACGCCGTCGAACAACCAAATGACGGTCAACGTCAGCAAGGTCGCCGACGGCGGCGTCAGCGC
>DAIOGM010000640.1:0-3413 GCA_036745215.1 Gemmataceae bacterium | reverse complement strand
CGCGCTCAAAAAGCAGTTGCCGACGCCGAGCTGCGTTTTTGGATTCTGGATGGATCGGCGACGCCGGACATGCCGACGTTGGCGGCGCCATGGCGCATTATCATCAACAAGATTGATCTGGCGGCGGCGTGGGATTGGGCGAGCGTTGCGGACGCATTGTGCGTCTCGGCGATGACGGGCGCTGGCTTGCCGGTATTGTGTGACGTGATCTCGAAGGCGCTCGTGCCGGAACCGCCGGCGCCCGGCGAAGCGGTGCCGTGCTTGCCGGAGCATTTCGAATGGATCAAGCAAGTAACGGCGAGCCGAGCCCCGTAAGGGGCCGGTTGAGTCAATCGACACACTCAACCGGCCCCTTACGGGGCTCGGCTCGCCGGCCTAACGGTCTACGCGTCGTGGCCGCCCATCTGCTCCGTCAAATAATTCTGCAATCCAACCGCCTTGATCAAATCGAGCTGCGTTTCCAGCCAATCGACGTGTTCTTCCGATTCGGTCAAGATCGGCTCCAACAGTTCGCGCGTGCCGTTGTCCTTGAGCTTCGCGCACAATTCGATCGCGTCGTTGTAATGCTTGACGCCGCCCATTTCGAGCTTGAGGTCGTTTTCAAATTGCTCTTGCACGTTGGTGCCGACACGGATCACGTCGTACCGCGCGATTTCCGGCGTGCCTTCCAGGAAAAGGATGCGATCGATCAGCTTCTCGGCATGCTTCATCTCGCCCATCGATTCTTCATAGTGCTTTTTACCTAATAGCTTGAAGCCCCAGTTCATGCACATCTTGGCCTGGCAGAAATACTGGTTGATGGCCGTGAGTTCGACCGTCAAGGCGCGATTGAGCGCCTCGATCACTTGGGGATTGCCTTGCATGCGTCACTCCTGGTCAGGAAAAAGCTGTCAGCTATCAGCGATCAGCGATCAGCGATCAGCGATCAGCTATCAGCCGAATACGATTCTGTTGATGTCGCACATTTTTTGTATGAATTCGCGCGTAATTAGTAGAAGACATTTTGTCGGCATCGGTGTTTATGGCTGAAAGCTGATAACTGAAAGCTGAAAGCTGATAGCTGAAAGCTGAAAGCTGAAAGCTGAAAGCTGATAGCTGATAGCCAATACCTGACAGCTACTTCGGTGGAATCGCCTTGCCGTGCGGATCGGTGGGCGGTTGATCGAGCGTCGTGGCCAGCTCGTCTTGCAACTGCGGGCCGATGTAATGCTCGACGAGGGCGGCAGCGCTGTGGACGTGATCGGGCGGGATTTCAAGAACCGCGCCGGCGTACGTCTCCCAGAGGCGATGCGAACGCACGACGTATTGCGCGAGCCGGCGGCCGGCGTCGGTCAGTGTGGGCAAGCCCGACTCGTTCGTCGCCACCAGGCCGCGGCGCAGGAGCTTGCGATGAGCTTGCCAGACGACCCAGGTGGACAGGCCGTGCTCTTTCAATGCCAGTGAATACGTCGCCACGCCGGCTTCCTCAGCTCGGTACAACGTCGCCAGGATGTCCTCTTCGGCGATGCGCAGCGACAGTTGCAGGTTGCGCCACCATTTCGCGATCATGCCATGCCGCGGGGCCAACAACACGACCAGGACGAACTGGCAACCCAAGACAACCGCGATCATGCCGGAGATGTCGAGCGCGTAACCGCCGATGCGATGGCTGAGGTATCCGAGGATGCACGCCGACAACGCGAACAGCGCCGCCCAGCCGAGCATGGGGGCGAGCCGGTCCGTCAAGAGATGCGCCGTCGCGGCGGGGACGATCAGCACGGCCAGGACGAGAATCAAGCCGACCGCTTCGAACGCGGAGACGGTCGTCCCGGCAATCAACGCAATGAGCAAGTAATTCACGATCCTCGGCGAGAATCCCATCGATTGCGCGAGAGCCGCGTCGAAGGCTACGATCTTGAGTTCCTTCCAGAAGAAGCCGAGAAACGCCAGCGTCAGGCCAAGCGCGGCGAGCATGGTCGGCAATGCTTGTGGAATGGTCGTGTCGTCGATCGTGTTGATCGGCGTCAGTTCGAGCGAGCCGAGGAAAACGCAGTTGATGTCGAGATCGACGAAGCGCGCGAACACGGACATCAGGACGACGCCGAGCGCGAACAGCGTGGTGTAGACGACGCCGAGGCTGGAGTCTTCCGCCGCCGCGCCGCTGGCGGAGAGCGTCTCGGAGAGTACGGCCGTCAAGATGCCGAAGACCATGGCGCCGGCGAGGATCCAGATGCTGGTGAGCTGTCCGGTGAGTAGGAACGCGACGGCGATGCCCGGCAAGACGCCGTGGCCGATCGCGTCGCCGAGCATGCTCATGCGCTTG
Source organism: Gemmataceae bacterium (assembly GCA_036745215.1). Lineage (GTDB taxonomy): Bacteria > Planctomycetota > Planctomycetia > Gemmatales > Gemmataceae > SIAQ01. The sequence goes on along the minus strand of DAIOGM010000640.1, from coordinate 1,111 downwards.
AGCAAGAGGAAGCAGCCCAAGAGGGCGCACGAGACGCTGCAAACGGACGCGACGGCGATCGTCCAGAAGGCTTGCTGGAACTCGGGGCTCGTGAGAAATTGAGTCATCGCGCCGTTCCTCCGCAGCATGTTGGAACGGCTTTGGAAGCTTGGTAAGACGGATCACCTATGAGCGCCGCGAGATATTCTCCCCTCTCCCCCCGCCTCGGAACGCATGGCGCTTGCAACAACTCGAACGGCGGGGGGAGAGGGGCCGGGGGTGAGGGGGGAATGCGACAGGCCGTACCGTAGAGCGCACTGCGAGCGCGCGGCGCACCGAACCCCCTCACCCCCGGCCCCTCTCCCCCTGAGTACAGGGGAGGGGAGGAATAACCGAACCCCCTCACCCCCGGCCCCTCTCCCCCTGAGTACAGGGGGAGAGGCGAGGAACTTTCGCGGATCGGCATCATGACGGCCCCTCGCCCGATTCAAGTTGAGCCAGAAGCGCGAGTCGATCACGTCGCCGTTCATGCAATCGCGCAATCAATCCACGCCGCGGCGCGAACAGAAACGACAGCGCGAACAAGGACGCCGCGGTCAGCACGATGCACGGCCCCAAGGGCAGGGCGACGCCGTCGCTGAGAAACGTGCCCGCGGCGCCCGAAACCATCCCGAAACCCGCGGCCAGGACGATCATCAACGAGAGTCGCTGCGTCCACAGCCGCGCCGCCGCTGCGGGGATGATGAGCATCGCCGCCATCAAAAGCACGCCGACGGCTGGAAGGCCGACGACCACGGCGATCAGCAACAGCAACATCAGCGCGAAATCGAGCAGCCGCGCCGGCCAGCCTTGCACCTGGGCGAACTCCGCGTCAAATGTCACCAGCTTGAATTCCTTGTAGCACAGCGCGACGATGGCGAGCGTGGCCGTGACCAGCACGGCAATCAGCCGCACGTCATCCGCGGTCATGCCCGCCGCCTTGCCGAAGATGAACGCGTCCCATCCTGCCTGGCCGCTACCGTGACTTTGCTGGATTACCGTCGCCAAGGCGACGCCGGCGCCGAAGAACGTGCTCAACACAATGGCGATGGCGGCGTCCTCCTTGATGCGTGTCCAGCGTTTTAGGATCGAC
>DAIOGM010000639.1:0-3445 GCA_036745215.1 Gemmataceae bacterium | reverse complement strand
GTCCCACGAAAAAGATGTTGGTAATAGATAGGGCTCTGCCTGGGAACGCACTGCCGCGAGGCTCTGCCTCGCTGCACCACCCTCGACATGACGCCACATCCGGCACCTTTGTTTGCGCGTACTCGATGTGGCACGCCTTTACCTCGGGTTCGGCGAGGCGGAGCCTCGCGGCAGTGCGTTCCCAGGCGGAGCCTGGGACCGAGGCGTTGAGGGGCTCGGCTCGCCGGCCGCTACGCCTTGACCTTGACCTTGATCTTGTCGCCGACCGCCGTGATCGCCGACAACGCGACGCCGCTGGCGGTGCCATCGTTGGCGCGCGTGCTGGGATTGGTGGTGTCGCTCACCGCGGTCACGCCGGCCGAGCCGGGGAATAAATCGCCGGCGTCGCCGCGGTTCTTGTTTTTCTCGAGATCTTTTTTGCCGTCGGCCTGCACGAGACCGACGAGATAACTCAGCGGATTGGTGTTGCCCGATTGGCGTTCGTCGATGTGCCAGAGCGCCAGACCACTGGTTGGCAACGAGCTATCCATCCCCGTGTTCTGGCGATTCTCGAGCAGGAAATACTCCGGTCCCGTGGCCGAGCCGATGGCGATGCGGTAACACGCCGTCGAACTGGTGGCGAGCGGGGAGATGGTCAGCGTTTTGTTGCCCGAGACTGCCTTCGGCTTGAGCCAGCCGAGCTTGTTCAGGCACCAGCAACTCATGCGCGTCGGATTATCGCCGCCGCCGCCCCACGAGCCGCCGCCCATCAAGCACCAGTTGCCCACGCCTTCCGAGCGATAGGTCGTGTCGTAAAGATCGGGCAAGCCGAGCACGTGGCCGAACTCGTGACAGAACACGCCGACGTGGCCGTCCTCCGGCTCGGTCGAATAGGCGAAGACGCGGACGCCGCTGTTGGTGAACGGCGTCGGCAGCGTCCACTTGTGCGACCAGATCATGTTCCTGCGTTTGGTCGGGTTCGGCTCCGCCTCGGCGCCGCCGCCCGCATGGATCAGGAAAATGCCGTCCACGAAGCCGTCGCCGTCGGTGTCGAAGCGTGTCAAATTGTCGTTGGCGCAAAAAGCGGTCAACGCATCGACGAGCAAACCCGGCGTGTTGCGCGGAAAGGTATTGCTGGTGCCGCTTTGCCCGTTGGTGTAAAATGTGTACGGCTTCGGTGCGCGGACGTAGCCGATCGCTTCGCCGGTGACTTTGAGTTTGCCGCGGGAGATTTGCTTAAAATAGGAGGTCATGGAACTGGGATTGGTGGAATCGAAGAGGAGTTTTTGGAATTCCGCCTTCGGCCGGGTCCCCTTGTTGTCCGCGAAATCGACCATCAATGCCAGGGCGTGCAGCTTCCTCGTTGGCGTCGCCGACAAGGCTACGGCGCTCGCCAACGACAACCCAGCCGGCGCGGCCGAGGGTCCGTCGTCCGGGGGGTAAACGACGCCGTCGTTGAAACCCATGCGGACGATCGCGTCCGTCGGCGCCAATCCCATCATCGACGCGAGGCGAACCTCATGAGAGGACACGGCACGAGCCTCACGAAGTTCTTTGACAATGTTCTTCATCACATTGGGCGCTGCGACGCAAGTCGTGGGCCCATCTTCGTAGCGTCCGAATCGATTGGCATGGAACATGACAGGATCTCCCTTTCGAATTGAGTCCGAGGCGTTCCTTTCGAAATCCGTGCAAAGTGAATTTGCAAGGAATCCTGGACGATTGAAAGAACTCGACACCGACGCGAATCGTAGCGGAAGGATTTTCGATTTGCCAATGAAATGCAAGCGGAATTATTCTTTTGTCGAATAGGGGCTGGATTTCGTTCAAATACGAAAAGGGCGCTGCGATGGGCAATAATGACGGAACGAACTAAGTCGTTATTGTTTTTCGATCAATGCTTCCGGGACGACAGACTCGTTTTGGATTTCGACAACACCCTCTTTCATTTCAGAATCTTGTGTCTTCATTTCAACAAAAGCTCGGTGGATTGCAAGGAACGACGCCTTCGTTTCAAAAATCACCCGGCTTTTTTCAATGATTGGCGAATAGATTTCATTTTCGATGCCCTTCGTTTAAAAAATCGCCCCGTTCTTTTCACGAAAATGGGTCTTCGTTTCACGGTTCGTTTCACCAAACCGCCATTCGTTTCACGCACAAGGGGGGGCGATGAGACGATGAGACGAACGGAAATCATTCGGTGGCATCGTACCAAGCTTACGTTGAAGTCCCAAGGTGCGATGCAGATCGGAGCGAACTCAAGGGAGCGCTGCGCCGTAGAATGACGGCACATCCGCAAGAAAGGCCGCCTGTGCAAACGCAGACCGTCAGCAAACCGTCATCTGCCGAAACGCCGCACGTGCCCGCGCTTCCCCCGCCGGGCGTCTTCTTCGGCGCGGCCATCGCCGCCGGCGCCTTCTTCGCTCTGTGGTCCTGGCTTACCTTGAGCCTGGGCGCGACGCAAGCATTCGACGATCGCTGCGTCGAGCACTGGAACGACTGGTCGCGCTCGCACGCCGGCTTGACCGATGTCATGATCTTCTTCACCGACCTCGGCGGCATTGCGGGCATGACCATCGTGGCCGTCATGGGCTTGATCTGGCAGTCGGCCATCGGGCATCGCGCTCTGGCGTTTGCGTGGCTCGCGATCGTCATCGGCGGAGCGTTGCTCAACATGGGGACCAAGGAACTCTTCGAACGCTCGCGGCCGCCCGTCGAGAAACGCGATCTCGTCGTTCACGAAATGAACCACAGCTACCCGAGCGGCCATTCGATGGGCAGCGCCATCGGCTACGGCATGCTCGGCTACGCGCTCGTCTTGCCGCAACGCCGCCGGCCGCGCCGCGTTGTCTTCATGTTGTTGATGATCGCGATTGTGCTGATGGTGGGGTTTAGCCGCGTCTATTTGCGTGCCCACTGGTTCTCCGACGTGATCGCCGGCTGGACGATCGGCGCGTGCTGGCTGTTCTTTTGTTTGGGCTGGCTGGAGCGCTCCCGCCGCGGACGCACGCCAATGTAGTCATCACGCTCCGCGTGATGTCGTTCGGCTAACGCACGACCGTTTTTGGCCGTCTGCGAAGGTTGCCCAACTTCATCACGCGGAGCGTGATGAGTACATTGTGTCTTAAAGTATCGCTGCCGACTTTGCCGATTCTAACGAAGGACCCTATCTTTCTCGTTTTTGTCAAGGAAGGCAAAACGTGCGCAAGCTCATTCCGATACTGCTGACCATATTAGTGGGCTGCTCGAACCGTACCTCGGCGAAGGATCAAGAAGATTCGCCGCTCATTCCGCTGGAAGGCATCCTGAGCGGGCCGGGCGCCAACAGTCCCCTCGACAAGGACCCGAACCTGAAGGATCCGGTCGAGCTGCGCCAGCGCGGCAACCAGTCCCTCGCGGAGGGCGATCATGAACAGGCGATCGCCTGGTACAGCGCCCAGCCGTTGATCATGCGGTCGAGCGCGGG
>DAIOGM010000638.1:0-3449 GCA_036745215.1 Gemmataceae bacterium | reverse complement strand
ACGCAAACTGATGCATCGCACACGTCGGACAAACATGCGACGGCATCGCATATGCCACATCGCCGGGCTTGAAACGTTCCGCGTCCGGCGTCTCGACGACGAGGTGCTCCTCGTTTTGCAGCACGTGTTCGCCCTTGACATCGAGCAGCACACAGCGTTTGCCGGCCGGCGGGTCGGACGCGACCGCTTTGTACCCCAAATCAAACGTCACCCGCGTCGGCGTCGGCCGGCTGATGACGCGCGTCAACAACAGGGCCGCCGGCGTGAACTCGCTCAAATCCTGAAACCAGCCGCCGTAGTTCGCGTCGTTCAACACGCAAGTCCCCGGCGAGCATTCTGCTCCGGCGATCTCCATCGTCGCAAACACCGGGAACGTCGGCGTGCCGCCAAACACCATGCGAGGCACCGGCACGCCCGCCTTCACGAGCGCGTCGCGCATTTCCATGACCGGCGTCAGCATCGCTTGCACGGCGGCTTTGCGTTCTTCCAGCGGATGCTGATGATTGTGTCCATCGTACACATGAAACCCGCCTGCTTTGAGCCCCGGCGATTTCGCGATCGTTTCATATAGTTGTTTCGCCATCGCACCCGCTGAAACGCCGGTGCGATGTTGACCGACGTCGATATCGAGCAGCACCTCGGCGTGCGCGTTCGCCTTGCTCATCGCGTCGGAGAGTTGGGCGATGCCGACCGCGTTATCGGCGATGACGGAGAACTTGCTGCCGGGATACTTCTTGACGAGCTGCGCAAATCGTCCGCAGTTTGGGCCGATCATCGGATACGACAACAGAATATCCGGCACTTCGCACTGGCCGAGCATCTCCGCTTCCGCAATGGTGGCGCATTTCTGTTTGGTGATGCCGGCTTCGCGTTCCATTCGGACGATTTGCCGCGTCTTGTGCGTCTTGACGTGTGGCCGCAGCCGATCGGGTTTGCCGACGCGTTTGATCATCGCCTGGATGTTGCGGGCGATGAGGGTTTTGTAAAAGAGCAGGCTGGGCGAATAAGTTTGCGACGGATCCTTGAGCGAGTATTCGGAGTTCATTACAGGGTCCTTTCCAAAGGTCATGCAAAAAAATCTGGGGCAAAAAAATGATTACAGACAGTCCCAAGCGGTTTTCGATTTTTTTGCCCCAGATTTTTTTGCATTGAGTTTTATTCATGACTTGGCCCGCGTCGGCCTTGCTTCACTTCGGCTCGCCGCTTCTTGTCCTGCAAGCGCCGCCGTTTGCTGCCGCGCGACGGTTTCGTTTTCTTGCGCGCTTTCGGCACGACCAACGCTTGCAAGATGATTGAGCGCAATTTCTCCAAACAATCGTCGCGATTGCGATCCTGATCGCGCGTCAACTGAGAGGTAATGATAAGCTCTCCGTCCTGCGTGAAAAAGCGTTTTTGCTGCAATTGGAGGCGATTTTTCACATCGGGCGAAAGTGCGGCCGTCGCGGCGACGTTCCAGCGCAGCACCGCTTTCGACGCGACCTTGTTGACGTTCTGCCCGCCGGGACCGCCGGAGCGCGCGAAGGACCAGGTGAATTCGTCGTCGGGGATTTGCAATGACGGGTTGATAAACAGCATGGTACTCGGCAACGGCAAAACGACGTTTTGCGAAATCGCTGAAACCGCTGCACGGCTCGCGGGGTAAATCGTAAAGACGCCCAATCAAGAGATCATATCATGAACCGCCGCTCCTTCCTGCAAAAAACCGGCGCCGTCGCCGCCGCGGGCGCTTCGCTCAGCTTCGCCTATCAAGATCAACCGGCGCCGCAACAACCCGATGAGCCCGAACCGCAGGGGCGTCAGCCGTACAACGGCCCGAACGTCATCCTCGTTCGCTTCGGCGGCGGCGTGCGGCGACGCGAAACCATCGCGGACGAGACGCGCACGTATTGCCCGTTCATCTATCACGAACTCTGGCAACGCCACGGCGGGCTGCTCTTCCCCAACGTTGAAATCGAAGCCCTCGATGGCATCGCCACCAGCCACGGACAGGGCACGCTCTACATCCTCACCGGAAAATACGATCGTTACGAAGACATGGACGGCGGCATCGGCGATCGCTTCGAACCCAAGGCGCCGACCCTCTTCGAGTATTTCCGCCGCAACTATGATGTGCCGCCGCATCAAGCCCTCATCGTCAACGGCGAGGATCGCATCAACGAGGAGTTCTACACCTTCTCCAACGATCACGTCTTCGGCGTTCGTTATCGTTCGACGGTGCTGAGCCTGTATCGCTTCAAGACGTATCTTTTGCGCAAACGTATCGCGAACGGCGAATTCATTGGCCAGGAACTGGAGCAGAAACGGCGTGAACTCGAGCAGATGGAGAATCGCGACTATCGCACGGTCAACCGCCGGCTCGTCGCGTTGCCGGAAATCGACGCGTTTTGGGACAAGTGGGAGCGGCACTTCGGCCGATCCGGCTTCGTCAACCCGCGCGGCGACCGCCTTTTGACAACGCTGTCGCTGTGGGCGATTCGCGAGCTGCGGCCGAAGCTGATGATGATCAACTATCAAGATCCCGATTACGTCCACTGGGGCCCGCGGCAATTCTACACGCGCGCCATTTCGATCATCGACGAAGGCGTACGTGAAATCTACAGCGCCACGCAAGCGGACGAAGCGTATCGCAACAACACGGTATTCGTGGTCGTGCCCGATTGTGGCCGCGACTCGAACCGTGCGATGCCGGTGCCGTTTCAGCATCATTTCAACTCGCGAAGCGCCCATGAGATCTTCGCACTCGTCGCGGGGCCGCGACAGTTTGTGCCGCACGAACGGCTTCCCGTTGTTCGCGCTCGGCCGCAACAGCAGATTCATGTTGCGAAAACCGTTGGCGCCATCATGAATTTCCAAACGCCGCACGCGAACAATCAGTCGCTGCTGGCGGAAGCATAATCAGACAATGAACCATCGCAACGACACCGGCATTCAACATCTGCCGCCGCTGGAATTACCGCCGATCGCGAATGAACCGCCTGTGGTCGTCGCGCCGCCGGTCGTGATCGCGCCGCCGGTCGTCAGTCCCGTGCCTGAATTACCAGCGTCAAAACCAACGCCGAAACCAGCCGAGAAGCCGGCCCGCGCAAAGGAAGAGAATGCGCTCATCACGATCTTCGGGTGGTTCGCTCGCTGCGTCATCGGCGTGTTCATGATTTGCAGCATCTTTCCGATCAGCTTGATCACCAGTATCGCCGCGTTCGGCTGGCTGCAGCGGCGCATGCAAGCGCTCGCGTTGCGCGGCTGGTGGAAGGAAAGCCCGCGCCGACTCGAAGGCAGTTTCGCGCAGTTCTGCGATTCGCTCGGCCCCGACGCCGTGATCGCAAATTCGAACGCGGTCCTTGAGCAGTTCCGCAAAATAATGCCGAAGAAGTGGAATCCCAAGATGCAGACGGTCTACAACGCCGTTGAGCCTAACGCTTACAGCCCGGGTCGGTTTGAGTCCGAAGACA
>DAIOGM010000637.1:0-3471 GCA_036745215.1 Gemmataceae bacterium | reverse complement strand
TTGTCTCGTTGTCTCCTTGTCTCCTTGTCTCCTTGTCTCCTTGTCTCCTTGTCTCTTGAGGTAACGGTACGTCTTACCCAACCCGCAAACTTCCCGCCGTTTCCAACGGCCGTCGATCATTTCCCATTACACGCCAAAGGAAACGCTTTCGGAAGAGCAACGGTCGGTTCCCCGGCGCGAGAATCCCGAACGATTTTTTCTGACGCGAACGCGGAACGCGGACGCGATTGCCGATCAATGGCGTGTGCGATTCGGCAGGGATGTCACTTCAGCGTGAATCTGGATAAGTATCAAAGTTCAGGTACGGTTGTATGGAATGTTACACGATTCGATTGGTCGAAGACGCTGCCGAGACTTGCTGTCCGAAGTGCGGCAAACCCATGTCTGGCCGTCGAGGTCTGGGCCTGTTCACCGAAGATCACGATCGGCCGATGTGCCGAGCCTGCGGCAAGAAGTGGGCGCCGTCGATGATCGCGCTCCTTGATCTGGCGCACACTGCGGAGCGCGTGGGCCGAAGTTGCCGGCACCTGTTGACGCCGCCGATGGAGTCGTTGCTCGATCTGGCGCAGGCTGCGGAGAATTATTCCTGCACGGCGCCAAAGGTAGGAATCGGCTGACATCGTGGCGGTAAGATTCCGATCTTGCCGAGAGCAGAATTGGCAAGATCGGAATCTTGCCGCCACGAAATCGATGGAACCAATATCCGCGTTCGCGTGGACGCGGGCCCACGATCCGATGTACGCTGGCGATCGATGGTTCGCCGGCACGGATTGTGGGTTTTTTCATTTCATTCCGGCGCGAGCCGCCATGGATACTGCTCTCGTTTCCGCAACTGAGCGTGAATGACAACGCGTGCCTTCGCGAGTTCGCCGCGCTCAGGAAAATAACAAACGACGCGCGCGTCGTCATTGAGAAACGCCGTCCGGCGCTGCGCATCGATGGACGCGTCGTTGGAGCGCGTGGCCACGACGTAACAGATGCCCTCGTGTTGCATGGGCAGAGCCGTTTCGCGGCCTTCTTGAAAAACCATTCCTGCGTAATAATTCGACCAGGCGTGATCGTCCACAACGACGTCGCCGATTCGCACATGTTCGGCGAGCCAGAGTCCCGCTTGATGATTGGCAACGCGCGTGCCATGCAGGCGCTGCGTCGCCTTCGGAAGCGATGCGGCAATCAACAGGGCGTAAAGCACAATGAACCATGTTGTTGCCGAACGATACCAGGCGCCGCCCGAATCGAACTTCGTCCATGTAAATACTTTTCTCGGCAACTCGCGCATGCCAACGACGACGAAGAAGCTCCCGAACAGGACGAGAATCATCACGTGTCGATCCGACACATACGACACCGACATTGCCAGCGCGATGAGAATCAAACTGTGGATCATCGCATAAATCGCCACGCCCCAGAACCCGGGACATCGCCGCAACGCCGCAAACGACCACCATAAACCCAGGAGCGCTGGCACGATGCCCGCGTAATGCAAGCCCTGCAAAAGCTCCTTGCCAAACGCCGACGCGCTTTGCGTCAAGCGAACCGCTTTGCTGCCGGACGGCGTGAACGTCACGGCGAAGAGGTGCACCGATCCGCCGGCCTCCGCGTTGGCATCGGACGTATTCAGGATCATCTTTCGCAGGTTGTTTAATGTCTCGATCGCGCTGAGCTTGCTGGTGATGCGCCCCGTGGCGTAAACGTAAATCGAGCCGACCAGCATCGCCGTCAGCACCATGGCCGCGCCGCACGCGAAAAATCGGCCGCGCGGCGAACGCCAATCGGCCCGGAACTGCGCGAGGATGAGCGCCAGCCCAAACGCCGGCACGATCAGCAAACCCTCCGGCCGCACCAGATACGCCAGGCCCGCGAAGAAACCGCACGCGGCGCAGCTCCACACATTGCGCTCGCGTATCGCCCGCGCCATGAATAACAAGCCGCTGACGAGAAGCAGCAGATAGATGGGCTCCGAGATCCCGTCCGATAGATGCTGAGCGCTGATAGGTAGATACTGGTATAACAGCGTCCCCGCGAAGCTGACGGTGTGATCGAAAAACTGGCGGCCGAGCAGATACATCGGCAATAACAAGGCGAGCGATGCCAGAAAGCTGACGAGCTGCGTGCTGAGTTGCATGTTCTCCGGCGTCGTGGCGTCGTCGATGGCGCGGACAGGCAGCGACATCAGATAGACGCAAATCGGGTAGCCTGGGTGCTGATGGTTCTTTTCCCAGACTTCGTGCCAGGGCGTGCGTTCGAATTGAAGGGCATAGCGAATGTAGCCGATCGAATCGCGGGCGGTGACTTCGGTGTTGCAAAGCAGCCATAATCGGAGCGGCAAAACGAGCGCGAAGAGAATGCCGAAGAGCAGCCAGTCGTTGCGCGTGATCGTGGGAGTTTCATGATCCGTCATGCGCGAGATTCCTCCTAATGTACTCATCACGCTCCGCGTGATGATCCTCACGCGGAGCGTGAGGAGTACATTGCATAGCCGCAAGCGGCCAGAATCGTAGGGCTTTTGGAAAAAGGGGTCAAGCCGGGTTCATTCGTCGAGGCCCTGCACGAGATGCCAGGGCGTCCAGTCGATCGAAGGCACTTGCAAGACCGGATGATTGAGGATGCCGCGTGCCCCGTTGAAGACGAAAAAGATGCCCACGTAAAATCGCACGACGAACAAGAGCCAAAACAGGAAAACCAGCGAGATGAGGAAGGCCCGGTAATTCCAGCCGGCGACCTTGCGAAACAGCGTCAGCAAGATCGGCTGCGGCGCCTGCAACTGCGGCACGATGTCGAGCTTTTCAAACCAGAACGCCAGCCGCGGCGGCAATTCGTTGACGAGGATCGTTCCGGATCGCACCGCCTTGAGCATGGCGGAGCGATAAATCACAGCCGTGATCGTGCGCAAGATCAGCAAGGTGAAAAAGAAAAAGATCGACCAGAAGAGCCAGTAGCCTTCGAGAATCCAGAACGCGTCGCGCGCGGTGATGTCGGGGTTGTTGGCCCAAAATCGGTCGCCGAGCGTAACGAGCCGCGGAATTTCGAAAAGGAGCGACGCCAGCGCCAGTCCTGCGACGAGAAAAACGTACGCGGTCAGTCGCGTGAGGATGAGCCGTACGACGACGCGAAACTGAAAGAACGCCGCGATTTCGCCCGCCGCGGCCTGATGAGCTTGCGCCATCGGCACGTAGATGAGCGCGAGGATCAAAAGAAAGCTGCCGAACAGACCGGAGAGCACGCCGAGGAAAGCGTCCTCGTAACCCTTGTGGAACGAGTTGAGCCAGCCGAAATACCAGGAGAACAAGATGATCGAACAACCCCAGCCGGTGAGCAAGTAAGTCGTGAAGAGGCCGGCGATGCCGAGCTTGAAGTTCAAGAGCAGCGAATGAATCGGCACCGTGACGATGGCCCACCCGAAACGCAAATGACTGGTAAACGAGTTGCCCTTGGCGAGCTTTTCGAACGTCGCCAGCACGCGTTCTCTCA
>DAIOGM010000636.1:0-3478 GCA_036745215.1 Gemmataceae bacterium | reverse complement strand
GCCTGGGAACGAGGCCCACTTGTGGACCGAATTGTTTCACTTGTATTTAGCATTTCCTGACCTAGGCTTGATTGACTCCCGTCCCGCCTTGTGAACGACCATTCACCATGCTTCAAAACACCCTTGCCCAACTGCGCGCCTGGCTGCGCGCCGCGCCGCTTGAAGTTCGCCGACGAACGCAAGCGATACGGCTGGGCGTCGAACGTCTCGAAGATCGGCTCACTCCGAGCGCCGGCTTGCGCGAGCAGTACATGCTCGAACTGATCAACCGCATGCGCGAGAACCCGGCGGCGGAGTTGCCGCTCTTGCTCAATTCGGGCGATCCGAACGTCCAAAGCGCCCTGGCGTATTTCGATGTGGATATAACCGTCCTGCAAAATCAATGGAACACGCTCGTCGCGGCGCCGCCGCTGGCTTGGAATGACAATCTCGCGGCGGCGGCGGTCGGCCATAATCAGGCGATGTTCGCGGCGGGCCAGCAAGGGCATCAAGTGGCCGGCGAGGCCCCGTTCGGCACACGCATCACGAACGCCGGTTACAACTGGTCGAACATTGCCGAGAACGTCTTCGCCAGTGCCGATTCCGTTTTCCAGGCTCACGCGGCGTTCGCGATCGACTGGGGCAACACGAGCACCGGCATTCAAAGCCCGCCGGGGCATCGTCAGAACATCATGAGCACCAACTTCCGCGACATCGGCATCGGCATCCTCGATGCGCCGGGCAATCCAAATGTGGGACCGCTCCTCATCACGCAGGATTTCGGCAATCGTTTTTCCTACGGCAATCCAAACCTCCTCGGCGTCGTCTTCAACGACGCGAACGCCAATGGCTATTACGATCAAGGCGAGGGGCTTTCCGGCGTGACCTTGACCATCACCGGCACGTCCGGCCCCGTCACGGCCAGCACGACCGCGTTCGGCGGCTATCAGATCGCTCTCGCGGCCGGCAGCTACACGGTCGTCGCGACCGGCGGCGGCCTGAACGCGCCGGTTTCCCGGAACGTGACCATCGCGTCGAGCAATGTGCGCGCCAACTTCATCAACGGCTCGCAGCCGCCGCAGAACGCGCCAGTTCCGTTCGCGGACGACTTCAACCGCGCCAACAGCAGCACGCTCGGCACGTTCTGGCAACAGCATCAGGGCCGATTTGATATCGCCAACAATCAAACTATCGGCGGCACGACTCTCAATATGGCCACGCTGCATGGCGTCGCGCTTGCGGACATGACCGTGCAAGCCGATGTGAACGTCGGCAACACGATCGGCCGACATGCGGGGCTCGTCGTGCGTCAGGTCAATGCCGGGAATTACTACGTCGGCCTCATCAGCCGCAAAACGACGGGCTTCGCGGCGCAAATCTACCGCGTCGTCAACGGCGTCATGACGCTCCGCGCCAGCATGCCGCTCGCGACGGGCACGGGCACGCTGCGCTTTGACGTGGCTGGTTCCAGCCTCAAATTGTATTTCGGGGCGAACGCCAGCAGCCTGGCCCTCGTGACATTTGCGTACGATTCGAGCGTGACGGCCGCCGGCAGCGCGGGGATCCGCACATCGCAGGGCGCTGCCATCGATAATTTCGCACTCGATTCGATTACGACGCCGACCAGCCAGACGTTGCCATTCACTGACGCATTCAATGCGAATCCGCCGACGCAGCAATTGAGCGTCAACTGGCGTGAGCGGGCTGGCAACCTCAGCGTCGCCGGCGGCGCGGCGCTCGTGAGCGCGCCGGGGATCAGTATCGCGACCGTCAATGGAACGGCGCTCGCGGACGTGTCCGTGCAAGCGGATACCGTAGTCGGGCCCGGCCAGTTTGCCGGCTTGGTCGCCCGTTATCAATCGAATGGCAGCTTTTACCACGCGTTGCTCGTCGCCAACGCCGCGGGCACGACCTTCACGCCCAAGATTTACCGATACTTCGGCGGCGTCCTCACGCAATTGAACGCGGCAGTCCCCGCGATCACCCTCGGCGCCGGCACGTTGCGGTTCGAAGTCGTCGGCGCCTCCCTGAAGCTTTTCTTCGGCCAAAGCCTTCTAGCGTATGCGTTCGACACGAAAATCACCGCCGCGGGCCAGGTAGGCTTGCGCGGCTCGATGAATGCGCGGTTCGACGATTTCGACGTGAATGCAATCGTTCCGACAAACGCGGCGATTCCATTCGCCGACCCGTTCACGCAAACGGACGGCGCCCAGCTCGCCCGCACGTGGACGGAACGGGCAGGCAACTTCGGCGTCGCGGGCAATCAACTCATCGCCAACGGACCGTCGTTGAGCATCGCAACCGTCAACGGCCCACCCAGCGCGAATGTCAGCGTGCTGGCCGATGTCGCGCTCGGGGCCAAGCAGAGCGCCGGCCTGATCGCGCGGTATCAAAGCAACGGCAGCTATTATTTGGGGCAAGTCGTCGCGAACAGCACGGGAACGGGAGTGACGTTCTACCTTTATCGATATGCCTCGGGCGTTTACACCCGGCTCGCCATGACATCCATGACGACAACCGGAACCGGCACGCTGCGATTGGAAGTCGTCGGCACGTCGCTGCAATTGTTTTTCGGCTCGACGCTGGTGGCGAGCGCCGTGGACGCGACTATTTCGAATGGCGGACTGACGGGCATTCACGCTTCCAAAGGCGCAGCGCTCGACAACATTTCAGTCGATTGAACCACGGGGGGCACGGGGAGCACGGGGGAAATACCAGAGTTTTGATACTCTGACTTTTCCCCGTGCTCCCCGTGCCCCCCGTGGTTCAATTATTCCTGCTTCATGCGACTCTCGACCTTCTGGCGTACGCGCATGAAGGTGAAAACACAATTGGGATCGAAGTGGCTGCCCGCTCGCGAAATCAACTCGAGGAACGCGCGGTCGCTGCTCATGGCGGGGCGATACGGGCGGTCGCACGTCATGGCGTCAAAGGCGTCGGCGATGGAGACGATGCGGGCAGTGAGCGGAATCTGATCTTGCTTGAGCCGATCCGGATAGCCGGTGCCGTCCCAGCGTTCATGATGAAACTTGACGATCGGTATCATCGGCAAGAGCGGCGTCATCGAGTCGAGCATGCCCGCGCCCTTGGTCGTGTGCGTTTTCATCGCCTCGAACTCGCCTTCCGTGAGCTTGCCCGGCTTGCGAAGAATCGCGTCATCGATGCCGATCTTGCCGATGTCGCGCAGCGGCGTGCCGACCTGGATCTGGTATTTCTCTTCCGAGGACAGGCGCAATTCCTCGGCCAACATCAAGGAATATTCGGTCACGCGGCGAGTGTGTTCGATGGAATACTGATCGCGCTGGTCCACCGCCGCGGCCAATGCCGTCACTGTCTCGATGAACTCGGCGCGATGCTGTTCGACCATCTGGGCCGTTTCGATGCCGACGGCGACGCTGGCGGCGATGGCGTCGGCGTAATAAAGGTCGTGCTCCGAGAACGGATCGTCGAGAAAGCCGCGATCCAGATGCAAGACGCCGATGCGTTTGCGGGGCGTCCG
>DAIOGM010000635.1:0-3479 GCA_036745215.1 Gemmataceae bacterium | reverse complement strand
GCGGTGGCGCAGGCTCGCCTCCTCCGTCCGGCGCCAAGGGCGACGGCGCTCCTCCTCCGCCTCCCTCCGGCGGCAAGTCTCCGCAGAACGACGACGTAGCCAAGTCCGGCAAGAAGATCGAAGAAGCCGGCTACGATCAGAAGATCGCCGAAGACAAGATTCCGCAAAAGCAAAACGACGCGGCCGCCAAGGCTCAGGGCGACGCGATCAAGAAAATGGAAGAAGCCAAGAAGAAGCTCGAAAAGCTCCTTCAGCAAATGCGTGAAGAGGAAATCGAACGCGTCCTCGCGGCCCTGCAAGCCCGCTGCGAGAAGATGTACATCATGCAAGTCGAAGTCTTGGCCGGCACCGAGGATCTCCATAAGGTAATCCAGAACAACGCCGACAAGCAAGCGACCCGCGCCAACAAGGACGCGGCCAACAAGCTCGCCGACAAGGAAAAGCTCATCGTCGTCGAGGCGGACAAGTGCATCGATATCCTCCAGTCGGAGGGCACCGCGGTCGCGTTCCCGGAGGTGTTCCAGCAGATCCGTCAAGACATGCTGCACGTCCAGAAACGGCTCGAATTGACGGACGTTGCCGACGTGACGCAGGGCATCGAAAAAGACATCATCGCCACGTTGAAGGAAATGATCGACGCCTTGAAGAAGGCGCGTGAAGAGAACCAGGAGCCCAGCGACTCCAAGCCCGGCAAGGGCGGAAAAGGCGGCAAACCGGGCGATCAGAAGTTGCTTGAACTGCTGCAAGAGCTTAAAATGGTGCGGTCGCTGCAAGCTCGGGTGAATAACCGCACCGTCGATTATGCCAAGCGTTTCCCCGGCCAGGAGCAGACGGGCGATCCTCAGGTCGTTCGTGAGCTGCGTTCCCTGGCTGAACGTCAACTGCGAATTCAACAAATCGTGGCCGACATTGCGAAGGGAGCCAACAAGTGAAACGAATCCTATCTATCGCGACCGTAGCCGTTTTCGTCGTAAGCGGCATGGCGCAGGCCCAAACCCGCAGCGCCGGCTTTGGCGCCCTCGAATCAATGACCGCCGCGCAGGCGAAAGTCAAGCTGGCGGGCTGGCTGAAGGAAGTCGGCAAAGACGACGCCGGCACCCAGACCAAGCTCGACGCCGTCTGGAAAGACAACACCCGGACGATGCTCGACCGCGTCGCTGACTCCTTTGCTCTGGGCGATCCCCTCGCGGCCCAGTTGATCGCCGAGGCGCGCGATCCGTCGGCTCCCGCGCCGATCGTGTTGCCCGAGGTATTCAAGAGCGACAAGCGTCCGGCCTTCTACCGCGCGAATGTGGGCCTCATCTACGCCCGCAGCCTGATCAATCGCCGCGTGTATGAAGAGGCGCTCGATACCTTGAAGCTCTTCAGCGCCGACCAGGTGATGGACCCGGCCGCGTATCTCTTCCATCGCGCCGTCTGCGAGCACGCCTTGCAGCGCAAGCCGGAAGCGACCAAGTCGATCATCCGTCTCCTCGAAGAAGGCTCGGCCATCTCGCCGGAACGCTACAAGACTGTCGGAGCGTTGATGCTCGTCGATATGACCTCGTGGAAGGACAAGAGCCTCGACGACATCGCTCGCAAGATGAACAACATCGAACGCCGTCTGGACATCGCTCGCGGCGGTCCGGAGACGCAGCGTCAGCAGCGCGAAGTTCTCAATCGGCTCGATGAGATCATCAAGAAGCTCGAGAACCAGAACAAGCAAAAGAAGGGCAACGGCCCGCCGAAGGACGGCAAGCCGGGCGACGGCCCTCCGGGCGACGGCAACGGCGGCGAATGCCCCGATGGCGGCGACAAGCCCGGCAACGGCCAGGGTCCGCCGAAGGGCGTCAATCCTCCGAGCGCCCCCGCGACCGATAGCGGCAACGCCGGCGGCAACTCGACGGGCGACGTCGATCAAGCGAAGTTCAAGAAGCTGGTCGCCGACTGGGGTCGTCTGCCCCCGGCCGAACAGCGCCGCGCTTTGCAAGAACTCGTGCAGAGCATGCCGCCCCGCCATCGCGAGGCCATCACCAACTACTTCCAGCGCCTGACCGATTCCAGCCGGAAGTAAGCGGTTCGTCAACGAATTGCAAAGGGCTGTGGCTACACGGATCTTCGTGGTCACAGCCCTTTCGTCTATAACAATAGCGAGCCACGGGGTTCATCCCCGTGGCCTGAACCCCGATTGACCCAATACCGCGGGGATGAACCCCGCGGCTCGCTACCACCAAGTGGCTCTCATGACGCGCATCCTTGCATCCATCGGATTCTTGTTCATCACCGCCACGCCGTTCTTTGCCGATGAGTTGACCACGCTCGCCGGCAAGGACGCCGTCAAGGGCACGCTCGAGAAGATCACCGCGGGCGAGATCGTCATCACCGGCAAATCGACGCCGCTCGCGCAAGCGCTCCAATTAACCCTGCGGCCCAACCGCACCGTGCCGGAAGCCGAGAAGTACATCGAAGTCTCGCTCGCCGACGATTCGGTGCAGCGTTGCACCAAGGTCGTCTTCGGCGTCAAGGACACGGAATTGACGCTCACCACCGGCGTGACCATGAAAGCGCCGACCGCGGCCATCCTTACGGTGTTGCGCGATGCGCAAGACACAAAGCTCAAGGAACAATGGCCGAAGTTGATGAAATCGAAGAAGCGCACCGATCGCATTTTCATCCTGCGCGACGGCGACTTGAATCCGATCGATGGCTCGCTCGGCGCCATCGACGAAGCCAAGCAGTCGATCAAATTCAAGCCGGACGCCGCCGCCGAGATTGAGCCGTCATTCGACAAACTTCAGGGCTTTCAATTCTCGCGCACAGAAGTCCCCGCGGACAAGAACCTGTGCAAGGTCTTCGACATTGACGGCAACATTTTGATCGCGTCGAAGCTGACCTACGACGCCGGCCAGCTCGCGGTGACGACGCCGTATGGCCACAAGGTCGCGCTGCCCAACAAGACGGTTGCCAAACTCGATTTCAATTTTGGCAGGCTGACGTACTTGTCGGACCTCGACGAAAAGATGTCCGCGTCTGCGTTCCTGGGCGGGTTCAATCCGTTGCGGAAGAACACGAGCCTGGACGGCAATCCGATTCTCGTGCAGGACAAGCAATACGCGAAGGGCCTATCGTGTTACGCGGGGGCCGACTTCGAGTACAAGCTCGGCTCGCAATACAAGAAATTCGCGGCGCTGTTGAGCGTCGATCTGCGCATCGCCGAGGAAGGGCAGGGGCAGGTGACGGTGTCGATCATCGCCGACGGTACGAAACTGTTTTCGCAAGAGGTGTCCACGAAGGCGCCGATCCCGGTCAACCTCGATGTCCGCGACGTAAATTCATTGCGCATCGTGATCGCGGGGCCGAATTTTCTTCCCTACCACGGCCACGCGGTGCTGGCGAATGCGCATGTCAGTCAATAGCCCATCAATCCATTGGAAGAACACCATGAGGATTTTCACCTACACCCTCGCGGCCCTGATTTTGAGCGCGAGCTTCGCGTCCGC
>DAIOGM010000634.1:0-3484 GCA_036745215.1 Gemmataceae bacterium | reverse complement strand
GCTGATTCGCTTCTCGAAACACCGGCGTGTAGTGTAAGAGCGTTGAGC
Organism: Gemmataceae bacterium; assembly: GCA_036745215.1. GTDB lineage: Bacteria > Planctomycetota > Planctomycetia > Gemmatales > Gemmataceae > SIAQ01. The sequence continues at coordinate 3,436 of DAIOGM010000634.1, read as the reverse complement.
GTTCCTGGAAATGCTCGAAGCACAGGGCTTCACGTACAACTCTCGGCCCGGCAAATCGTACTTCGAAGGCATCGCCGTGTTGCCGCACTATCGCGTGGTGTGACTGGCGTCGGTCGGACTCTTCGCCTACGCTTCAGGCTCGGAAAGATCCTGCTCACAAAATAAACTTCGAGAGATCCTCCTTCTCCATGATCTCTTGCAAGCGGCCGCGCACGTATTTCGCGTCGATCGTCACGTTCTTGTTGGGCAAATCGGGCCCTTCATAGCTGATCTCTTCCACGACCCGTTCGAGGATCGTGTGCAGTCGCCGGGCGCCGATGTTCTGCGTGATGCGATTCACCTCGAACGCAATGTCGGCCAAAGCTTCAATTCCATCGGAGGTGAACGTGAGATTGACGCCCTCCGTCGCCAATAGCTCCGCGTATTGCTTCGTCAAGGCGTGCTTCGGCTCCGTCAGGATGCGCAGGAAATCTTCCTTCTTCAGGTCGGTCAATTCGACACGTATTGGAAAGCGTCCCTGCAACTCCGGCATCAAGTCCGACGGCTTCGAAAGATGAAACGCGCCGGCCGCGATGAAGAGGATGTGGTCGGTCCGCACGGGCCCATAGCGCGTATTGACGGTCGTGCCTTCGACGACGGGCAGCAAATCGCGCTGCACGCCCTGGCGCGACACGTCCGGGCCGTGCGAGCTGGAGGGGCCGCACACCTTGTCCAGCTCGTCGATGAAGATGATGCCCTGATTCTCGACGAGTGCGACCGCTTTCTCGGTGACGGTTTGCCGATCGATCAGGGCTTCGGTTTCTTGTTCCATGAGAATCTTGCGGGCGTCCTTGATCGCGACCTGCCGGCTCTGGTTGCTCTTGGGCATGATCTTGTCGAACATGTTTTGAAAATCGACGTCCATGTTCTCCATGCCGAGGTTGGAGAAGATTTGCACGGGGACGGCCTTTTGTTCGACGGTCAATTCGACCATGCGATCCTCAAGTTCGCCGGCTTCGAGGCGGGCCTTCATCTTGTCGCGGGTGCGTTTCTGGCGATTGCGTTCCTCGCGTTTGTGTTGACGCGTTTCCTTCTCCTCGCCGTCGAGGTCGGTTTCGTCCTTGTCCTCCTCCTCGCTTTCGGATTCGTAGGCGGTGGCGTTGGGAAGGAGCAAATCGAGCAACCGTTCCATCACCCGCTCGGTCGCCTCGGTTTCGACGAGCCGGCGTTGCTCGGCCTTGATCATGCTAACGCCGGTTTCCGTGATGTCGCGGACCATGCTTTCGACATCGCGGCCGACGTAGCCGACTTCGGTGTACTTGGTCGCTTCGATCTTGATGAACGGCGCGCCGACGAGCTGCGCCAGTCTTCGCGCGATCTCAGTTTTGCCGACGCCGGTGGGGCCGATCATGATGATATTCTTCGGCGTGACGTCCTTGCGCAAGTCCGGCGGCAACTGCTGTCGCCGCCAGCGATTGCGAATGGCGATGGCGACGGCACGTTTGGCAGCGTCCTGTCCGATGATGTATTTGTCGAGTTCGGCGACGATTTCACGGGGAGTCATGTCATCTCCAAGCCCCGCGATGAGCGCAGCGATTCGCGGGGGTCGTTCGCGGCAACACCCCCGGGAATCGCTGCGCTCATCCCGGGGCTTGTGCCGATCTTTTATTCAATCACTTCAACTTCGATGTTCTGATTCGTGTAAATACACAGTTCGCCGGCGATGCCAAGCGCCGTTTTGACAATCTCCGCAGCGCTAAGCGTCGAATGCGCGACGAGCGCCTTGGCGGCCGCGGTTGCATATGCGCCGCCGGAGCCAATCGCCGCAACGCCGTCGCTCGGTTGAATGACGTCGCCGGTGCCGCTCACGACCAAGAGATGGTCCCGATCGACCGCGATCATCATCGCTTCGAGACGGCGCAATGCGCGATCGAGCCGCCAATCTTTCGCCAGCTCCGTGGCGGCGCGCGGCACGCTGCCCTGGTAGTCTTTCAGCTTCGCCTCAAAGCGCTCCAATAGCGCGAACGCGTCCGCCGCGGAGCCCGCGAAGCCGACGACGACTTTGCCGCCGTGCAGCCGGCGTATCTTGTGGGCGTCGCCCTTCATGACGATCTGGCCCAGCGTCACTTGACCATCGCCGCCGATCGCCGTGCTGTCCTTGTGGCGAACCGCTAAGATGGTGGTGGAGCGGATGCGTTCCATTTCCGGGCCCTTTCGTCGTGGGAGCCGTGCTCGCGTCAGGTCGTTCCCATTGTATAGGACGTGTCGAGAAACGTGCCTCGTTCGGTGTGTACGCCGGAAGGTCGAAGTTCTGATTTTTTGAGCCGGGTTGACGAAACAGCTGCGCTGCCAAGGATTTCCGGCGAATCGGTCGGCATTGGTCTTTCCCTTTTGGGATAAAGGGCGAATAATGGAGTATCCTTCTCGAACAAGTATTGCAGGGCAAAGAACATATCAAGGCAGGGAGAAAGCGTCATGTTGAATTCACTATGTCGGATCGGCTTGACCGCGGCCCTTTTCGGGTTGCTCTTCGTGCCGAGTGTGTCGCTGGCGCAAGACAAGCGCGTGCGTCACGTCGAAGACAACGCGAAGTTATTCAGCAAGGACGCCGTGAGCCAGGCGGACGCGATCATCGCCAAGATCAAGGAAAAGCACAAAAAGGACCTCTTGATCGAAACGGTCGCTGAAGGTCCGGAGAAAGATTTCAACGGCTGGGCAAAGGCCCGCTTTAACAATGCCGCGGTAGATGGCGTCTATGTCGTCTTGGTCAAGACGCCGAAGGAATACCATATTGACGTCGGCGATCAAACCCTGAGTCAGGGATATTTCACTCGAGCGGACATCAAGGAACTGGAAAAAATCATCACCAAGCAAAAGAAAGGCGACAAGGAACTGTTGAGCAAGATCGCGACCTACACGCTCGAGACGATGAACGAGCGGCACAAGCCGAAGGCGGAAGTGCCCGCGAAAAAGAAAGCGGCGCCGGTGCAAAACGAACGGCCCGCGCCCGTGGCGCGGGATCCGGTACATAATGACAACCACAAGGAGAATACCATGCCTCCATGGGTCGGTTGGGTTTGCATGATCGTGGCGGTTTTGTTCGTCGTGTGGATCGTGTTCGCCATCATCCGCGCCATGACGGGCGCGATGGGCGGCGGCTATGGCGGCGGCGGCTATGGCGGCGGCGGCTACGGCGGCGGCGGCGGTGGCTTCATGACCGGCATGCTCGGCGGCCTCTTCGGCGCGATGGCGGGCATGTGGATTTACAACAGCATGTTTGGCGGCCATGCCCATTATATGCCGAACGGCTCCGTCGATTGGGGTGGCGGCGCCGGCGGTGCTGATGGAGGCGCTGCCTCTCAAACCGATGCCGATGTCGGCGCCTCCGCGGGCGGCGAAGCCGAAGGCGGCGACTGGGGCGGCGGGGGCGGCGACGGCGGCGCGGCCGACGGCGGCG
>DAIOGM010000633.1:0-3496 GCA_036745215.1 Gemmataceae bacterium | reverse complement strand
GAGTATTGGCGGGCGCCTGCCTGGGATGTACGAGCGAGCGGGACTCGACCTCGAAGCAGTCAGTGCGAAGGACATCAGCGCTTCGCCGGCGATCTGGGAAAAAGCCGTTCGCAAGTTGGCGGCGCGGCAAATGCCTCCCATCGGCAAGCCGCGGCCCGATGAACGGACTTATGAAACCATTGTCAATGGTCTCGAATCGGAGCTTGACCGCCTCGCCGTCGCCGCGCCCAATCCAGGCCGAACCCCAACGTTGCGACGGCTGAATCGCACCGAATACGAAAACGTCATCCGTGATTTGTTGGCCCTGGACATTGATGCGGCGGCGCACTTGCCGGCCGATGAAGCGAATCATGGTTTCGACAGCGCTCCCCTGGGCGGCCTGTCACCGACGCTTCTGGAACGCTACATCACGGCCGCGCAAAAGATCAGCCGGCTGGCGGTCGGCCGAGCGCCGACAACGCCGAACAGCGAGACCTTCCGCGTCAAGCCGGACGTGACCCAGGAAGGACACGTCGCGGGGCTTCCCCTCGGCACGCGCGGAGGCATCCTGATTCCGTACACCTTCCCGCGGGACGGCGAATACGACATCCAGGTTTGGCTCACGCGCGATCGCAACGAGCACATCGAGGGCTTGCGCGAACCGCACGAACTCGAAGTGCTCGTGGACCGCAAACGCATGGCGTCGTTCACCGTGAAACCGCCCTCGAAAGATGAGGGGCATGATAAGGTGGACGCCAAGCTGAAAGCCCGCATCGCGGTAACAGCGGGGCCGCACGATCTTGGCGCGACCTTTGTCGCAAAGCCGGCCTCGTTGCTCGAAACCAAGCGTCAGCCGTATCAGGCGCACTGGAACTTGCATCGACATCCACGCATCACGCCCGCGGTTTATCAGGTTTCGATCACCGGCCCCTATCGGGCGAAAGGGCACGGCGACACGCCTAGCCGACGCCGCCTTTTTGTCAGCGTGCCGGCCAATTCGGTCGAGGAGGAAGCAAGCGCCAGGAAAATCTTAACCGGGTTGATGCGCCGCGCGTATCGGCGGCCGGTCAGCGATGCCGATCTCGACAAGGCGATGAAGTTCTATCATCAAGGGCGCAAAGACGCCGATTTCGACGCGGGAATCGAGATGGCCTTGAGTGCGGTGCTCGTGAATCCGCAATTCCTGTTTCGTGTCGAACACGATCCGAAGGACGTCAACGCGAAATTCGTTTATCGGATCAGCGATATCGATCTTGCATCGCGGCTGTCGTTCTTTCTGTGGAGTAGCATCCCGGACGATGAACTATTGGAATTGGCCGCGCGCAACGAGCTTCGCAAGCCGGAAGTGTTTGAGAAACAGGTCCGGCGACTATTGGCCGAAGAACGTTCGCGAAACCTCGCGACCAACTTCGCCGCGCAATGGTTGCATCTGCGTAATCTGGAATCGATCACGCCGGACCTGCGATTGTTTCCCGATTTCGATGACAACCTGCGCCGTGCCTTCCGACAAGAAACGGAGTTGTTCGTCGATAGCGTTTTCCGCGATGACCACAGCATACTTGACTTGCTCAAGGCAGATTACACGTTCCTCAACGAACGCCTGGCGAAGCATTACGACATCCCGCATGTTTATGGTGAACGCTTTCGCCGTGTCCATCTCCCCTCTCCTTCTGGGAGAGGGGTTGGGGGTGAGGGCCGCCAGCGCGGCGGCCTGCTGCGCCACGGCAGCATATTGACGGTGACGTCCTACGCGACCCGGACATCGCCCGTGATTCGCGGCAAATGGATTCTCGAGAACTTCCTCGGCACCCCGCCGCCGCCGCCGCCGGGCAATGTGCCGTCATTGAAAGAGAACACCGTGGCCGCACATCTGCCGATCCGCGAGCGCCTGGCCGAGCATCGCTCCAACGCGTCGTGCGCGAGTTGTCATCGGCTGATCGATCCGGTCGGTTTCTCGCTGGAGCAATTCGACGCCGTCGGCCGCTGGCGAACGATGGAAGAAGGCAAGCCGGTTGACGCCGCGGGCGGACTGCCCGACGGCAGCCAGTTCGACGGCGTCGCCGGGCTCGAAAAGGCGTTGCTAGAGCGGCCGGAGTTGTTCGTCCGCACGTTGACGGAGAAAATGTTCGTATTCGCGCTCGGCCGAGCGCCGGAGGAATCGGACGCTCCGGCGATTCGCAAGATCGTCCGCGATGCGCGGGCGCATGATTATCGCTTCTCGGCGCTGATCTTGGCGATCGCGACGAGCGAGCCGTTTCAAATGAGGAAGGTGCAGTGAGCGTTCAGCGTCGAAGACGGAGGATTATCCGGAATGGCTGGATACAAACTGCCCCAGATTGCAAGCGCCGCGCAGCTACGCGAATTTCTGCGGGCCGAGTTAGGTTATTGTACTTGCGCGTTTGCAGATACTGTGCCGCTCCTGAAAGACGTGTTGCGAATGGCTAAGGTGCGGAGCGACTCCCTAGAAGACATGGAAGCTCACAAACGAATCTGGCACGCGCTTGAGGATCGCCTGCTTGTCAAATTAGCGCCGGCATTGGCCAATTGGTTCGTCTATACGTTGGACCGAGCAGACCTTGTTCATCATAATTACAACGTCCTAGATATTTGGATCATGGATAGAGGCCGTTTAGTTCTAGACGCGCTTGATCGATTTCCCGATCCTGCGTTGTTGGAGGATGATGAACAGGCTAGCGGACATCAATCCACGGACAAAACGTCGCCCCCTTGCAATTGAGGAAATCCCATGTTCGTTACCAAGAAAGCCCTGTCGCGACGAACCTTCCTGCGCGGCGTGGGAACCACCCTCGCATTGCCGCTCCTGGACGCGATGATCCCGTCAATGACCGCCGAGGCGCAAACGCCCGCCGGCGCGCAGCATCTGCGTCGGCTCGGCTACGTCTACATGCCGATGGGCTGCGATCGCGCTCGCTGGACGCCGCCGGGGGGCGAGGGCGATCGTCTCGACGAGCTTTCGCACAGCCTCGCGCCGCTGCAGCCGGTCAAGCAGCACGTCACCGTGCTCAGCAACATGGAGCTGCGCAACGCCTATCCCGGCACGCATGCGACGTCCAACTCGTCGTTCCTGAGCGCCGCTCGCGCCCGGCTCACCGAGAGCGCCGATTACTATTTGGGCACAACCGCCGATCAACTCGCCGCAAGGCAAATCGGCCGGGCCACGCAACTGCCGTCGCTCGAATTGTCGATGGACCTGATGACGCTCGCCGGGCAATGCGACAATGGCTACGCGTGCGTCTATCAGAACAATCTCTCCTGGTCCTCGCCGACGACGCCATTGCCAAGCGAGGCGCATCCGCGCATCGTCTTCGAGCGCCTCTTCGGCGACGGCGCCACCACGGCCGAACGCCGCGCCGCCTTGAGAAGCCGGGCCAGCCTGCTCGATTCCGTGATGGAAGAATTCGCGACGCTCAACAACCAGCTCGGCCCGGCCGATCGCGCCCGCGTCGCTCAATACCTCGACACGATCCGCGAAGTCGAACGCCGCATCCAGCGCGCC
>DAIOGM010000632.1:0-3529 GCA_036745215.1 Gemmataceae bacterium | reverse complement strand
AAACGACGGCGTGATCGCGATTCGAGGAATCGAATCGCTCCGGATCGATGCCGGTCCAGCGTATCGCTTTCTTCCACCACGGATCCTGGACCATCAGGAAAAACCATACCATGACGACGTCATGGCGATTCCAATGAACGACGAAGGATCGACCGTCCGGCGTCAGCGCGGGCAGCCGCGCCGTTTGATTGGGCGGCAATGCGACCGTTGCCAACACGGCGCCGGTAGCCGAGTCGAGCACGCGCACGTCATTGCCGGCGTCGAAGACTTGCAGGATTCGCTTCGAATCGGGCGTGAAGATGCAACTGCTTGCCTGGGTTTGACCGTCGTTCCACATTTCCTTCAACGTTGTCGCATCGAGAACGCGCAGGCCGCGAGTGGGAACGACCCAGCCGCCCATTTGCCGGACGGGCGCATCCGCGGCGATCAGGAGCCGGCCGTCCGGCGAATATGCCAGGGTGCCGCCGAGACGCGTGTCGTTGAGATCGGCGAGCCGTTCTCCCGTGGCCAGACTGCGCCGTTCAATCAAATGGAATCGTGGCCCAACGCGCACGATCATCTCATCACGAAGGGGTGAAAACACAACGCTCGTGATGTCGAATTCAAGCAGGAATTCCGCTGTCCGCTTCCGCGCACGCAGATCCCAGATGCGCCACTTTCCCGGTTGCTCATCGGGAGCGCGCCGTTGCGCGAGCAAGTAACGTCCGTCGGGCGAAAGCCGGGCCGTGTTGTCCGCATGTTCCAATGTGCCGACGCCCTTCTTTTCCGTCAGGCTCCAGATTTCAATCTCGTTGCCGGGCGCCAAATGGACGAGACAATCTTCCGCGACCAAACCGTCGCTGATGAGACTGAGAGTCGGTCGATCCGCGATCTGGCGGCCGGTGGCGGCATCGTAGACGCACAGCCGCGACGCCGTTTTTTTTCCACCGTGGAAGGCGACGATCATGTATTTGCTGCATGCGGAGAAACTGGGACTAACCGGCGTTTCGTTGGGAGGAATCGGAAGGTCATGAACTTCGCGGGTCTCCAGATTGCAAAGTTGCAGCGCCGGCTTGGCCGTGTCGTCTTTCGGCGTTGCGCGATCGAAAGTGTACACGAAATAACGGCGATTCTTGGAAAACTCACAAGCGCCAGAAATCTCACCGGCGTTCGGAAGGCGTTTGATCAGGAAACCGGTTTCGACGTTCCAGATGCTCGCGGCGGTTTTGAGTTCCTGTGCATTGGCAAAAGGGTGGATGTTCATCCGGACGCCGAGATCGATCCATTTGTCCGACCGAGTGCCGGTTGTCGTAAGCCATTTTCCATCCGCGGAGAACTGCCCAAGATAGTTGGAAGGAAATGACGTGACCGTCCAGCGCGGCTCGTGCGGCTGAAGCCGATAGATGCCGACGCCCAGGCCGATGAGCACGCTCACGAACAGCGACCAACCGACGCAGCGTTTCCAGGAGACGCAGCACATGCCGATGGCTCCACGTCAGCGAATCTAACGTGCATCATACCCCGCCTGCGAAATGGAGACGACGACAATTCCGGGTCGGCGCGCGCGTCTCCTCCCCTCTCCCCCGGCCTGCAACGACAGGTGCCCACGATTCGCAGCATGGCCGGGGGAGAGGGGCCGGGGGGGAGGGGGACGCTTTTGAAAACGAGCGGAATTGACAATTGACAATTATCAATTGGCAATTGTCAATTCCAACATTCCCCCTCACCCCCGGCCCCTCTCCCCCGCCGACCACTCTCCTGCACGCGTCCGGTTTGTCTTGGCGGGGGAGAGGGGAGAAATGCGGCTTCAACTCATTTTTGGCGTCATCGGCGCGGCAACTTTCCGCTTCCGCCAGCGTGCCCAGCCTTTCGCAAGCACGACCAGGCCGACGCCAATCGCAATCGGTACGCCCACGGCCCACCATAGCGGCTTCCACGCGTGCACGTCCCAACAGCGCATGACGCGGCCGCCGTCTTCTTCGTGCAAGGTGACCAGCGTGCTGCCGTCGTCGGAGATCAGGGCGTCGCTGACCTTCCAGCCGACCAGGCGCAGACATTCGCGATCGTCTTCCAGGTCAAAGACGACAGCGTGATCGTGATTCGCGGCGCTGAAGCGTTCCGGATCAACGCCGATCCAGCGAATCGCCTTTTTCCACCAGGGATCCACGTTAACTAATATTGCCCACAGCAGGACCTGATTATTGAGTTGTCGAGGAACCACCATGAAACGACCGTCCGGCGTCAGCGCCGGCGGTCGCGCCTGCTGATTGTTCGGCAACTCGATCGTTCGCAAGAGAGCGCCGGTGGCGAGGTCGAGCACGCGCACTTCGTTGGCGGCGTCGTAGGTTTGCAAGATCCGCTTCGAATCGGGGGTGCAAACGCAGGTGCTGGCCCCGTTTTGGCCGTCGTTCCACAACTCCTTCAAGGTCGCAGCATCCAATACGCGCAGGCCGTTGGTGTGGGCGGGCCAGCGTCTTAGATGACGAATCGGCCTATCCGCGGCGATCAACCATTGGCCATCCGGTGAGAACTCCAGTGCAACGCCAAGGCTCGGGTCATTGAGATGGGCGAGCCGTTCCCCGGTGGACAGGCGGCGCAATTCAAGCCGCGTATTCCATGGCGAGCCCTCCATTACCGCGGTTTCGCCGTTCGGTGAAAACAGAACGTTCGAGACGGTAAAATCGAGCGCGAATTCCGCCTGCGGCTTTCGCGTACGCAGATTCCACACGCGCCAGGGCCCGCGCTTTTCCTCAGGCGCCTGGCGTTCGCACAGCAAGAATCGTCCATCGGGCGATACGTACGCCGTTCCGTCCGTGTGATCGAGTGTGCCGACGATCTTATCTTCTTTCAGGCTCCAGATTTCAATTTGACTGCCGTCATTGCCGGGCGCCAAATGCAAGAGAAAATCCGCGACGATGGAACGGTCGCTGATGTAGCCGAGGCTCGGCCGATCCGCGATCAGCCGGCCGCTGGCCGCATCGTAAACGCGAATTCGGGACGACTTGTGCTGGTCATCGTTGAACTGGACCATCAAATATTGGTCGCATTCGGAAAAGCTGGGCGACCTCGGCGCTTCGTTGGGAGGGATCGGAATGTCGCGGATTTCGCCGGTCTCCAGGTTGCCAAGTTGCAGCGCCGACCTGGCTGCGTCGTCTTTCGGTACTGCGCCATCGAACGTGTATGCGACATGGAGGCGATTTTTCGATAACGCGGACGCGCCCGAAAAATCCCCGCTGGATGGAAACCGTCGAATGATCGAGCCGGTATGGACATCCCATACGCAAGCGGCGGGTTTACCGTCCGAATCATCGGTGACCAGAATTCGTTCCCCGCCGCCGAAGACATTGGCCCAGATTGTCGTGCGATTGCCGGTGGTTGTAATCCGGTTGCCGTCCGCGGAGAACTGCACAAGGCTACTGGAAGGAATGGAAGAAGCGGTCCAGCGCGGCTCATGAGGCTGTAGTCGATAGATACCGACGCCGATCCCCGCCAGCAGGCTCACGAACAGCGACCACCCGGCGCAGCGTTTCCACGACATGCTGATGGCTCC
>DAIOGM010000631.1:0-3557 GCA_036745215.1 Gemmataceae bacterium | reverse complement strand
GCGACCTGGTATCGGCCCTCAAAGGAAACGAGGGCAAGCTGTTCGCTCGCGTCGAGACGCGGACGCTCACTGATGCCCAGGCCACCAGGCAGAACATTGAAGAGGCGCTCGATTGGCTCGCCAAGCAGGCGACGGCGGATGACTACGTGATCGTCTTCGTCGCCGGGCACGGCAACATCGATTCTCTGGGGCACTACTACTACGTGCCGCATGACTATGAGCCGGGCCGCGAACGCACGGCGGTGCGCTGGACGTTCTTTCACGACACGCTGTCGCGGTTGCCGGGCAAGCGTTTCCTGATTCTGGATACGTGCCGTGCCGGCGGCGCGGGCGGCCTGGGATCGCCGGTGTCGCCGACCGACGCCTTGAAGGGCCTCGCCGAGCAGGGACTCATCACCTACGCCGCGTGCATGGCCGGCGAGTTCAGCTTCGAAGCCCGCGGCCAGCGGCCCGTTCAGAATGGCTACTTCACCTGTGCATTGATCGAGGCCCTGTCGGGCAAAGCGGACACGAACAGCGACGGCGTCGTCACGCTGGCCGAGGTGGACGCCTATGTGGCGAACCGCGTGAAAGGGCTAAGCAACGGCCTGCAGAACCCGACCATGCAGCGGCCCGCAACGATCCCGAGCAGTCTGGCCCTGGCGTTGATGTCCAGGACCGACAGCATCCCTGCCTCAAGCATGCCGCTCGCCGATATCGCTCCGGCCATTCTTGGCTCCAGCATGCCGATCACCGAACTGCCGACGCAAGACGCGCCGGCGACCGGACCGATTCGCCAGGTCCGTCAACGTTAGCACGCTTCTGATAAGTGTTTTTCCCGAGATCGAACGACGTCCGTTCGTCCGGATAATTTGGTCGGCCTCGACCGAGGCCTTTTCTAAATGGAGATTGAACATGTACCGCATCCGTCAACTGCTCGTCGCTAGCATCATGACCGTGACCTTGACCGGCGCCGCGTCGGCGCAACCGTCCGGCCCGTCCGGTCCGCTGCCCTCCGGCGGCGCCCCGACGCCGCAACCCAATCGCGTGGTCTTTACCAGGGACAGTCTGCCGCAGTTGCTCAAGCAGCTCGGCTACACCGTCAACGAGAAGACCTTGCCCAACGGCGGCCTGTACTGGCAGATCGCCACGCAATCGGAAGGCTGGAACTTCACGGTCAACGTGCTGCCGATGGTGCAGCAAGACAAGATCACGAGCCTCCTCTTGTCGAGCGACCTTGGCCGCAAGGTCAGCCCGCAGGCCGGCGCCCAGGATGTGCTGAAATTGATGAAGTACAACCACGATCAGGCGTACTTGCTCTACTTCGGCTACAACGCCCAGACCGGTTGCGTCACCGCCCAGCGGCCGTACGTCTTTCCCGATGCGTCGCCGGAAGAAATGCGTCTGGTATTCAACGACATCTTCAAGTCGATCCGCGACACGCATGCCATCTGGAATCCGCTCGGCGGCGCCGCCCAGGCCCCCGCCCCGGCGCTCAACGGCGGCCCGGCGCCGAACGCCAATCCGCCGGTTCAACTGGTGGCTAACATTGTCGGCACCACCTGGAATGGCAGCGAAAACCTGCCCGGCTTCGGCAAGTTGACCTTCCAGTTCCGCGCCGGCGGCGCCGCGACGATGATCGACGCCAAGGCCACCACCGAAGGCAACTGGACGCAGAACGGCAACGACGTCACGATCAACTTCCAGGGCTGCGTCTACCAGGGCCGCATCAACGGCCAATCGATCTCCGGCTCCGGCCGCATCACCACCGGCGGCCAGGCGGGCCAAACGTGGTCGTTCCAGGTTGCTCTTCAGAAGTAGTAGACGAAGTGGTTGCCCGCATCCCCCTCTCTGTTCTTCAACGGAGAGGGGGCCAATTCACAACCGACATATCTCAGCCGCGCTCGCGATGTTACCTTCCATTCGTGCGGTGTTCCATCGTCTCATCGTCTCGCCACCCCCCCCTTCCGCGCGAGACGAATGACCGTTTTCGCTGAATGCATGCAGAATTTGCCTTGAACGAACCCCCTTTTTCGCGAGAAGAATGGGCCAAAAAACAAGAAGAACGGCCTCGATTTCGAAAAGAATGGGCCTCGAAATGAAAAGAACCGGCCCGATCTTGAAAAGCAAGGCCTCGAAAATGAAATGCATGGCCAAGTTTTCGAAACGAACCCCCACTTTTTTGAAACGCATGGCCGGTTTTTTGAGACGAACTTCAATTGCCAGTGTTGCAACCCGAGGGCAATCTTGCCGCCACGAAACGGAGACGCTACTGACTTTGCAATGGCGTCGTCAACATGTTCCAATGGATCAAGGCATGAGCCATGGTGCACCGCTCAACGCCGGAGATTCGGGTACACGTCGGGACACGCGGCCTGCCCTGGTCACGAAACCTAGCGGCTGCGTTCTCCGCGATCAAGCAAAAGTCTGGCGATAGCGTTCGCTCGAAATACGATTACGCGATGGCGAACGCGTTCTGTCTTGGCAATCTTGACCAATCCTGGTATCATCACCTAATCTGGTAGAAGAACCATTTCCGCGAATCCTGGTTTGGTATGCCTGAAAAACTGCCAGAATATGAATTCCCTCCTGTAAATGAAGTCGTTTTCGGACTTCAATTTCAGCCTGTCAAATCTCTGCGAATACAGCATTTCATGGAATATTGGTCACTGATACGCGACCGTTATCCAAATATTGAAGAACAGCTTCCGCTTCAACATCTCAAAGAGAAGCCCATCGAGCCAGAGGAAGATGGTCCAACTGCTGCTGTTTTCCAGCTGAAAACTCCCGCACCCAGATATTGGTTCATCAATCCGAGCGGCAATGAATTAGTCCAAGTACAGAAAGACAGATTCCTTCGCAACTGGCGGCAAATAAATGGCAACGAACCGTATCCGCGATTCGACCAACTTTCGAAACTATTTTGGCAGGAATGGGACGTTTTTAGTCGATTTGTAAAAAATAACGGCCAAATTCACGTCGACCAATGTGAGCTTTCCTACATCAATCATATTGATTCCGTGGTGCCCGACGACAAATGGGATGGCTTCGGCAATCTACCAAACGTGTTCGCCTTGCTTCAGCCGAAAGCCAAGAAAACGTTTCTGCCAGCGCCCGAGATTTTTTCTTTTGCATCAAGATACCCGCTGCCAGATGGGCGCGGAAGGCTTCACGTCGAAATGACGCCAGCGTTCCGGGGACGCGACTTCAAAATGATCGTTCAATTCACGCTTTCTGCAAGAGGCATGTCCACGGGCGAGTCAGAAAAAGAAATCAAGGCGTGGTTCGACAATGCTCACGAATGGATCGTTCGTGGCTTTGACGAATTAACAACTCAAAAAATGCACGAACTTTGGAATAAGAAACCATGATGGAATTACTCGAAATTGGCGCCACAAACACGGTGTATCGAACGTATGCCGTTTGCTTGACTTCCCTCGGATGCAATGTCCCCGACACCGCACCTTCGTTACGAATTATCATGCCTGCTGCGTCTGCGTGCGATTATTTGAAGTTCGATGAGCTCACGGCTGATTGGGTTGTCGTTGCTACACACAAACTAGAAGCGCTGAGCAAGT
>DAIOGM010000630.1:0-3570 GCA_036745215.1 Gemmataceae bacterium | reverse complement strand
CACCAGCGGCCCGCAGACATGCGGGGTGATCGTGACGTGCGGATTCTCCCAGAACGGGTGATCGGGCGGCAGCGGCTCGGCCGCAAAGACATCCAAGGTGGCGTGGCCGACAATCTTCGCTGCAATGGCGGCGAGCAGCGCCTGCTCGTCGATGAGACTGCCCCTCCCGACATTGATGATGTGCGCTCCGCGCCGGCAATGGGAAAGCACGTCCGCGCCAAACAAGTTCCTGGTTTCTTTCGTCAACGGACACGCCAGGACCACCACATCCGCGTCCGCGATCAGTTCCATCATCTTCGCGGGCTTGTCGAGGCTGAAAACAAACGACGGCTTGACGATCGCTTCGTTCGGATCAACGGCGCGGACGCGCATGCCGAACGCTTCCGCGCGGCGTGCGATCTGCGTGCCAATGCCGCCCAGGCCGACGATTAGCATGGTCTTGCCGTGCAGCTCTTCGGCTTTGGAGGCATCCTTGAGTTTCTTCCAATGTTCAACGGCCGTCGTCTGTTTGTGAAACTCCGGAGCGAGGCCACGCGTGAGCGCCAGAAGAAGCGCCATGGCCTGATCGGAAACGTTTGGCCCATAGAGCCGCGCGGTGTTGGTGACGGTGACGTTGCTGCTGACGACTTCGGGCACGAGGTCGTTCTCAACGCCGGCGTGACCGACTTGAATCCAGCGCAGATTGGCGTTCGCCTTCACGATGTCCGCCGTGCAATAGCCGAGCACCGCGTCGGCGCCGGCCGCTTCCTTGGCGGCTTCCCCGGCGGTCTTCACCGGCACGAAGAACACGTTCGGCGCGATGATCTTCAACTCCGCGAGCCGGGCCGGCATCAACGATTGAACGACAATCTTCTTCGGCGCCGTCCAGCCCTTGTCCTTCTTGGTAGGCGAAGGGCCTTCGTAAATGCCGAAGTCCTCGACCAGGTCCCACGGCATGGTTCGGCCCGTCAGCTCGTCGAAGACGTGCCGCGTCTCCGGGCGACGGGTGTTCGCTTCGATGAAAGTCCATTCCTTGTGCCAGGGCATGTCGATGCTTTTCAAGATGTCCTCGAAATCCCTGCCTTCGTCGATGCCCTTCTTGACATGCGCCCGCAGTTCCACGAAGTAGCGACGTTGCTTGCCGAGGACGCTCTTGTCCGTCAGCGGACCGTGGCCAGGGCAGACCATGTTGACGTCGAGCTGCTGAGCTTTTTCGAGAACACGAATCCACGAGCCCGTGTCCGAATGCCCGAGAAAGTTGAACGGCCCATTCGTGCAGGCGTCGCCGGTGCAGAGGATCTTGTGCTTGGGCAAATAGAGCATCGCGTCGCCGGCAGTATGGGCGTGGCCGAAGAAGTAAATCTCCGCGCGTTGCTTCTTGTCTTCGAAGACGAGCTTTTCGTCGAAGATGAGATCGGGCACCTTGAGGTAGCTTTCGGCAATGTCCTTGCGGCCCGTTTTGCCTTTGCCGGCGTCCGCAAATTCCTTGGGGCCGTTGACGCGCAAGAGGCGTGCGGTGTTGGCGGACGCGATCACGGTTGCCCCTGCCTTGGCGAAGACGGCGTTGCCGTAAGCGTGATCGCCGTGGTGATGCGAATCGAGAACGTAGCGGATCGGCTTGTCGGTCGTCTTCTTGATCGCTTCGACGACGTCGCCGGCTTCTTTGGGGAAGTTGGCGTCGTAGACCAGGACGTAATCTTCGAAGACGATCCAGATATTATTGGAGCCGCCGAAGACGACGCTCTTGTCGGTGGCGCTGATCGATGAAAAGCGAAAGAAAACGCCGGGAGCGATCTCGCGCACCTCGTTGAACTTCATTTGCGGAATGGGCTGGGCCGACGCCGGCGAAAGGAAGCCGACGAGGATGACGGCGGACGCGAGAAACGAGACGGCAAGTCGCATAGGGAGAAACTCCAATATCGAAATCGAGTGTGCGAATGATGGAAATCTACGCGACCGGCGGGTGAGTTGCAATGATGAAATGCGGGGGTCTTTTTCCCCTCTCCTCCGGTACTCCGGGGGAGAGGGGTTGGGGGTGAGGGGGACGGCGTCCCTTGCAAAAGAAATGGTCCATTGCAAGGGACACGCTTACCCCTCACCCCCGGCCCCTCTCCCCTGAGTACAGTGGAGAGGGGAGGAGACGCACGGTCAGCGGCGGCGGTCTCCGGGTTGCCGCGGCGCCTCCTCGACGACGGTTTCTCGCTCGGGAATCGCGAATACTTTTAGTTGCCGCTTTTTGAGCGCCGCCATCACGCGCATGTTATTGGGCGCGACCGCCAGACACGCGACGGCGCCGTGCAAATCGACAAACGCGTGCAGGCGCTGGCCGGTTGACAGACTCCATATTTCCAGGACGTTGGCCGCCTCGACCTTGCCGACGCACAACAACCGCTTGCCGCCGTGATCGAGCGTCGTGTAATAAAGCAGCGACCTGGGCACGTCCGCCGGTTTGAAACACTCGTTCATGTCGCCGGATAAGACGTCCATGCGCCAGACCTTCGCATGAACCGGCATCAACGCATCGCCCGGCGCAACGGCGGCGAGGATCGTGTCGGCCCCCGCGCTGAACTGCAAGCTTGACACGTTTTGCTGAGCCAGCCGTAGACGTTGAATTACATCGCCATTCTTTAGCGACCAGACGACGACACGGCCCTTGTTGCTACCGGCAAGCAGTCGGCTTCCATCGGAAGAAAAAGTCAGGGCGGTGATTCTTTCGCCCCAATCGGCATGGGACAACACCGTCTCGAAACCGGAAGACAGATGCCAGAGCCGAACGGCGCCGTCGCGATCCCCGGAAGCGACAAACTCGCCGTCGCGCGAAATCGTCAGCGCCGTGATGGGGCTTTCATGCTCTTGAAAGCGGCGCCGGCGTTTGCGCGTATCGACCTCCCAGGAAACGACATCCCCCTCAATGTCGCCGGACACGGCGACATCGCCCTGCGGCGACATCGCGACGCGAGTGACGACGCCGTCGTGCCCGCCGAAGCGATCGAGCTTCTTGCCTTTCTTCATGTTCAGGACCAGGACGTCGTCCTCCTGGCCGACGAGTCCGTACGCGGCGCCGGCGTCGTACGCCGCACACTCGGCGAATTCGGTCAACTTGATGGCGCCGATCATATCCCAGCGATTGGCGCCGGCCGCGGCGTTCCTGGCGGCGAAGCCTGACGGATCGACGTTCTCGCCGTCAGAAAAGTCGTAAGAACCCAGCGCCTTGCTGTCCTCGTCGATCACGTTTTTCTTGTCATCGGCCGGGCCGTGCACTTCGACATCGATTTCGGGAATGTCGTCCTCTTCTTCGTCGTCAATTGGTGTCACGACCGCGGCGATGGGCGGCGGCCCGGCTTTCACCTGAACTTGCGGCACCACGTTCATCTTGCCGCAACTCGGACAGAGGATCTTGCGCCCCGCGCTCTTGGGCTCGGTGTTGAAACTCATGCCGCAGTTACAGGACCATGCGATTGCCATGCAGTTCTTCTATCGCAATCGATTACGCGGTGCAAGCAAGCCGCATGCACTACGAAAAAAAAAAGGCCGACGATGAGCATCGTCGGCTATTACTCACACCTCGTTCCCAGGCTCCGCCTGGGAACG
>DAIOGM010000629.1:0-3575 GCA_036745215.1 Gemmataceae bacterium | reverse complement strand
CGCGCGCCCGGCAGGCGTTTCGCGAGGTGTTTGCGAAGTACGTTCCGGAAAAGAGTGAGACCTGAACATGAATACTCAAGATCAAATGCCAGATGACCATCGCGACGAAGAGCAAATCGCTTCCATCCTGAAAACTACTGAAACCGACGCGCCGCCGCCTGATGCTGGGGCGTTGGCGCGCCTGCGCGGACAATCGACCGACGCTTTGGCGGCGGCATCGGCGCAACCGACGCCGATGTCGCGGTGGCGCAATGCGCGCTGGTTGGCGGCGGTTGCGGCAATCGTAATTGTTGGCGTCGGGGTTTATTTCTGGCTGGCCCCAGGTCCCGCTCTCGGAGTGGCATTGGACAAGGTCAACAATGCCCAAACCGTGCATGCACGCCTCGTTCGCGACGGCAAGATAAGCGAACTCTGGCACACGAATAGGCCCAACCGATCGCGCTGGGACGACCTTGACGGCACTTATGTCGTCGCCGACGAAACTAGTCGGTGGTATGTCAACGAAAAAGCAAACCAGGCAATGCGCGTGAAAGAAGGTCCAGGAAAAATAGGCCACTCGCTAATCGGCAGTGTTTTGGCGGACCTTCATGAAAGTGTTTATGATGAGATAATCGGCACGATGCCTAGCGAACGAGTTCGCGAAGATGGGCTGGATCTCTTCGTATATCGCACGGAATTGCGTAGCGGCAAGAATGAAGGATTGTCGGTTGAATGTGGCGTCGTCGTGGCAACGGGGCGTCTTCATTGGATTCGTACGGGTGAGAGAGAACTTGGCAGAATCAAGCCTTTCGCCGAACTCAGGGTCCTCGCTTATGACGAACCCATCGCCGCCGAGAAATTCGCGATCGCCGACACGCTCACCGAAGACGGCCGCATCGGCAAGGTGACTGATGTGCAAGGCATCGTCGCAATCAAGCCGGTGTTGCACGAACGCTGGACGCCGGTGCGCGAGCATCTCGTGCTCAAGCCGGGCGACTGGGTGCGCACCGACGCGCGCGGCGCCAACGCGGCGGCCTTGCGTTTGATGAAGCAAACCGGCGTCATCCTTGGGCCGAAGACGCTCGTTGAGTTGATCGGGCCGAAGCAAGTTCGCTTGATCGAAGGCGAAATCGAAATCACGCCGACCGCGGGAGCGACGATCGAATTGCTCGGACCGGGCCCGCAAAAAATCGCCGTGAAGGGCAGGCAGTTGTTTCATGTCGAAAAAGAGCAGCTCGTGCGCGTCGAGAAGGATCCGCGCTGGCTGCTCGGCTTCAAGGGCGTGACCACGAACGAAACGCTCGGCTCACTCGTCGCGCTCGTCGATGGCCGCAATGTGCCGCTCACGGTCGGCTATCACAAGGTCACCGTCGATATTCGCGATCAGATCGCGCGGACGGTCATCGAGGAATCGTTCGTCAATCACACCAATGAAGTGCTTGAAGGCGTTTTTCATTTTCCGCTGCCGCCGGACGCCTCGATCTCCGGGTTCGGCATGTGGATCGGCGACAACCTCGTCGAGGCCGACGTCGTCGAGAAGCAGCGGGCCCGCGAAATCTACGAGACGATCCTGCGCGAGAAGCGCGATCCCGGCCTGCTCGAATGGTCCGGCGGCAACATCTTCAAGGCACGCGTCTATCCCATCCCGGCTCGTTCGGAAAAACGCATCAAGATTGTCTATACCCAGGTGTTGCCGCTCAAGGGCAGCCGTTATCGCTACAGCTACGCCCTGCAGAGCGAGTTGCTTCAACAACATCCGTTGCGCGACCTGTCGATCGATGTAAAGGTGAACTCCGTCGCACCGCTCAAGAGCGTCACCTCGCCGACGCATCCGACGCGCGACGAGCGGACCACGCACTCGGCTCACGTCGAATTCACCGCGCAGAGCTACACGCCGACGCGCGACTTTGAAGTCGTCGTCGAACTCGACGGCCGGCAACCAGACGTCGTCCTGATCCCGCATCGCCGCGGCGACGACGGCTATTTCCTCTTGCAACTCACGCCGCCCGGCGCCGCGGGAAGCTGGGATCGGCCGCTGTTGCCAAATGGCGATCCGTTGCATCTTTTGATACTCGCTGATACGTCGGCGTCGATCGATGCAACGCAGCGTAACACGCAAGCGACGTTCATCGCGTCGCTGTTGAACTCGTTGACGTCGAAGGACCGTTTCAATTTGGCGACGTGCGACGTGACCTGCGACTGGGCGTTTGCCGACGCCGCGCCGGCGGAGGCCAAGAACGTGTCGGCGGCCCGCGACTATCTTGCGAATCGCCCCTCGCTCGGCTGGACGAATCTCGATGCGACGTTCGCCGCGGCGCTGAAGCAAATGACGGTGTTGAATGCCGGCCGTCGCCTCACGCACGTCATCTACGTCGGCGACGGCATCGTCACGACCGGCGACGCCGATCCGGTTGAATTCACGAAACGCCTGAAACGCCTCATTCTCCCCTCTCCCACTGGGAGATTGGCCGGGGGTGAGGGAGGCACGCCCGTCGCCACGTTTCACGCCGTCACGCTCAGCAGCAGTTATGAGACGGGCGTCATGAAAGCAATCGCATCGCTCGGCAGCGGCTCGATGCGCAAGATCACGGCCGAACAAGGCCCGGCGACGATTGCCCGTGAATTGCTCGGCGAGATCGCGCAGCCGGCTTTGCGCGACATCAAGGTCGAGTTCAAGGGCTTCAAGGTCGCGCGCGTCTATCCCGAGGCCGTGGCGAACGTGCCGGCGGGGACGCAACAGACATTCCTGGGGCGATATTTGCCCGAAGGCAAGGATCAATCGGGCGAAGTCATCGTCACCGGCACGCAGGGCGGCAAGCCGGTGCGCTTCAGCACGCGCGCCACGCTCAAGGACGCGGAGCACGGCAATTCGTTCATCCCCCGGCTATGGGCGCGGATGCACCTGGATTATCTGCTCGAACAGGGCACGTCCGCGACGATTCGCGATCAGATCATCGGCCTCTCGGAAGAGTATCAGATCATCACGCCGTACACGTCGTTCCTGGTGCTGGAAACGGACGCCGACCGCGAACGCTTCAAGGTGACGCGCCGCTTTCAAATGCGCGACGGCGAACGCTTCTTCGCCGACGGCCGCGATAACGCCGTGTTCGACCTCGCGCAAAAGCAAATGAAGAAAGCCGCGTACTGGCGCACCGCTTTGCGCCGTTCGGTGCTGGGCGAACTAGCGCGGCTCGGCCGCGAGCCGGCGTTGTTCCAGCCGCGTTCGCCGTATGGCCGCAAGCTGAATGAACGACACCGGTTTTTGAATCTCAATTCCACTGTGGACCTGAGTGACTTCGACGGTTTCTTTGCGACCAGCGGCCCAACTGGCGGCGGCGGTTCGCCGATTTCCGAACACTTGAGCGAAATGGCCGGCGTGCATCCAGAATCGTTCGGCGGCGAGCTTGCATTTGATCTAAAAGGCAGTTTCGATCTGGAAAACTATGAATTCGGTGTGGCCGATAAGAAGAAGAAATTCGAAGAGCAATTGTCGAGCATCGACGGAACGATGTTTGGCCACGAGCCCGCGTCGCCAGAACAAATGGCAGTGGACGGCCCGTGGAATTACCCAGTCGGCGACCTGATGATGCGTGAGG
>DAIOGM010000628.1:0-3577 GCA_036745215.1 Gemmataceae bacterium | reverse complement strand
TGACTCGGTGTTGCGTCCCAATGATTGCGGCGGCCCGCTTGTGAACCTCGACGGTCAGGTGCTCGGCATCAACATCGCCCGCGCCGGCCGCGTCGAGAGCTACGCCATTCCCAGTGAAACGGTGCGGCCGCTGTTGGAAAAGCTCAAGATGAAGGAACTCCAGAAATAAATAACCGTTAAAACGCAGAGGCCGCAGAGAACGCGGAGAGGTTATCCATTCACTCTCTGCGTACTTTGCGGCCTCTGCGTTTTAGAATGCATTGGAGTGCGTCATGCGCAAACTTATCGTTGCTAGTTTGTCGATCTGCATGGTTACCGCCGGTTTTTTTCTCGGCGCCCAACCGCAAGACGATCGCGTCAAGGTCCGCATCAAGCTGCTCGACGCCGACACCGGCAAGCCGATCCCCGGCATCGTGCGCGTCTCCAATGCCGACAAGCCGTACTTTGAACTGCCCGGCCTCTTCGATCGCATGGCCGGCATGACCAAGGACCTTCCCGGCATCCACTGGTATTGCATCCCCGCCGGCGGCGCCGACACGACGCTGCCGCCCGGCAATCTCAAAATCCACGCGGTCTCCGGCCTTGAAACGGCCCCGGCTCAAGTGAATCTCAACGTTGACGCCAAGACGCCCGGCGAAATCACCATCAAGTTGCCATTCCTCTTTCGCCCGGAGAAATCGGGCCTCGCGTCTGGCAACACGCATCTGCATTTGCGCGGCTTCTCGCTCGAAAAGGCCGACGAGTACCTGCGGCAAATCCCCGTCGCGGATCGACTTCACGTCATGTTCGTGTCGTATCTGGAGCGCGACAAGGACGACCTGACTTACATCTCCAACAAGTATCCGGTCGGCCCCATGCCGAAATTCGACGCGACCGGAGTCCTCTTCAACAATGGCCAGGAGCATCGCCACAACTTTCAAGGGTTCGGACAAGGCTACGGCCACGTCATGTTCCTCAACATCAAGGAACTCGTGCAGCCCGTCAGCATCGGCCCCGGCATCACCAACAAGGGCTTCGACGACACCGCGCTCCGGCCCGGCATCGACAACGCCAAGAAGCAAGGCGGCATCGTCATCTGGTGCCACAACACGAACGGCTTCGAGGACGTCTTGAACGCGCTCACCAATCGCCTCGACGCGCTTAACGTCTTCGATGGCAGCCGCGGCGGGACGTTTGAGGAGAATTACTATCGTTACTTGAACCTCGGCATCAAAATGCCGATCAGCACCGGCACGGATTGGTTCATGTACGACATGTCGCGCGTCTACGCCGAGGTGCGCGGCAAGTTGACGATCGTGTCCTGGCTCGACGCCGTCAAGGCGGGCCGCTGCCAGGCGACCAATGGGCCACTGCTATCACTGGAAGTCGATGGCAAAAAAATGGGCGACGTGATCGATTTGAAGGAGCCGAAGACCCTCAAGATTCAGGCGTCCGCGATTGGCCGGCATCCCGTGCAAAAGCTGGAGTTGATCCGGAATGGCAAGGTGATCAAGACGCAATTTGCGGTCGCGTCCAGCAATCAGGCGTCCATGACGCACGAAGTTCGCGTCGATGAGCCGGCGTGGTTTGCGGTGCGCATCGATTCGACCGCGAAGAGCGAGTTCGACAAGACGTTGTTTGCGCATTCCTCGCCTGTTTACGTCAACTTCAAGGGCAATGGCGTGTTCAACCTCGACGACGCGGTCGCGCTCTTGAAGCAAGTCGAGGAGGGGCACGCGACGATCAAGTCGAAGGGGCAATTCAGCAGTACGGACGCGTCGAAGAAGCTGCTCGCGCTTTATGATGAAGCGGCGGACGATTTGCGTGCGCGCATCAACAAAAGAAAATAACGCCGGTTTATGTTTACTGACCTTCAGAAATGAAAAGCACGTTGGAGTTCCGCCTTTAGGCGGCCTTTTGCTGAAACCCGCCTAAAGGCGGAACTCCAACTTAGGCATTGCATACCTGAAGGTCAGTAACGTTCGCGTGGCGCCATGCGAGCGCTAAACGTAAACAAGGAATACCCCTTGAATTCACATCGCACGCGCCTATTTCAAACTGTGTTCACAACCTCGGAGGGAGAGTGCGAGCATGTCCGATGGCAGGATGACTTTGCCCATGGCCCGCGGCGCCGGTGAAACGTCGCGGCGCGATCTGTGGTGGGTGCAGCCGCTGGTGGTCGTCACGGTTTTCTCGAGCTTCATCGTTTACTCGACGTGGGCGGCCTTTCAAAACGATCACTACACTTTCGGAAACTACCTATCACCGATGTATTCGCCGGTGCTGGTCTCCGAACCGACGTTGGCCGCCAAGGACGACCGCACGCGCCCTCGCGCCCAGGAACAAATGGACCACACCTTTTTCGGCGCCAAACCAGGTTGGTGGCCCGCTTGGCTCCTGTTTTCACCCGCGTTTTTGATTCTGTGGGCGCCCGGCGGTTTCCGTTTGACCTGCTATTATTATCGCGGCGCATACTACAAAGCATTCTGGGCCGATCCGCCCAATTGTTCCGTTGGCGAGCCGCGAAAGAGTTACTGGGGAGAGAACCATTGGCCGCTCCTGTTTCAGAACATTCATCGCTATTTCCTTTATCTCGCCATCATTTTCATTTTCCTGCTCGCCTACGACGCCATTCAAGGCTTCCTTTTCCCAACGGATAACGGCAAGCGCTTTGGCGTCGGCGTCGGCTCATTCGTCCTCTTATTAAACGTCGTCCTGCTCGGCGGCTATACGTTTGGCTGCCATTCCTTTCGCCATCTGATCGGCGGCGGCAGCGATCGCCTTTCGGACGCGCCACTAGGTAAGAAAACCTACGACTGCGTGAGCTGCCTCAACCGTGGCCACATGGCGTGGGCGTGGTGCAGCTTGTTCTGGGTCGCCTTCAGCGATATCTACGTGCGGCTCTGCTCCATGGGCATCTGGACCGATTATCGGATGGTTTTTTGAATCACTATGGATTACCAAACTCAAGAACACGACGTCCTCGTCATCGGCGCCGGCGGCGCCGGTTTGCGGGCGGCCATTGAAGCGTCCGCGGCGGGCATCTCCGTCGGCCTCGTCTGCAAATCGCTCCTGGGCAAAGCGCACACCGTCATGGCCGAGGGAGGCATCGCTGCTGCCCTTGCCAATGTCGATGAACGCGACAACTGGCGCGTCCATTTCTCCGACACGATGCGCGGCGGGCAATACGTCAACAACTGGCGCATGGCGCAACTTCACGCCCAGGAAGCGCCGGACCGCGTCAGGGAACTCGAAGCCTGGGGCGCCGTTTTTGATCGGACGCCGGATGGCCGCATCTTGCAGCGCAACTTCGGCGGGCATCGCTATCCACGTCTGGCGCACGTCGGCGATCGCACCGGCCTGGAGATGATCCGTACGCTTCAGGATCACGGCATCCACAAGGGCATCAATGTCTACATGGAAACGACGGTGGTGCGCCTGTTGAAAGACGGCGACCGCATCGCCGGCGCGTTCGCCTACTCGCGCGAAAAAGGACGATTCATCGTCTTCCGCGCCAAGGCCGTGGTGCTCGCGACGGGCGGCATCGGCAAGGCGTACAAGATCACGTCGAATTCGTGGGAATACACCGGCGACGGCC
>DAIOGM010000627.1:0-3577 GCA_036745215.1 Gemmataceae bacterium | reverse complement strand
TGGATCGATGAGGCGTATTTTCAAACGCGCGTCGATGGCAAAACATTCGCCGAGTGGCTCGATTTCACGGAGACGAGCGATGCGTCGCCGCTTGCGTCCGTGTTTTCCTTGATGGATCGCTACCGATTGTTGACGCTGGTGCGCGACGGCCCCTGGGGTTGCGATGAGATCAACCGCTTTTTGCAGATGATCTTGCGGCCTCGGCTCGACCGCGACGCGAGTTCGGCGCTCTTCGTCGGCGCGCCGGTGCTCATCACGCGCAACGACGCGGCACGCGGCCTTTTCAACGGCGACGTCGGCATCGCGTTGCGCGATCGGTACGGTGCGTTGCGCGTCGTGTTCGATCGGCACGACGGCGGCGTGTCGTTTCCGGCGGACGCGTTGCCGTCGCACGAGTTGGGTTTCGCGCTGACCGTGCACAAGAGCCAGGGGTCGGAATACCGCAATGTGATGATCGTCTTGCCGCCGTCGGGTGGCCGCCGATTGTTGACGAAAGAGCTGATTTACACCGGCATCACGCGCGCCAAATCGTTGGCCGTGATCTGCAGCACGAAGGAGGCGCTGCGGTTCGCGATTGGTCGCAAGATCGAACGCGAATCGGGCATGCTTGGCGAGCCGCGGGGTTAATCCCCTCGGGACGGAGTCCCTTCCACGGGGATAAACCCCGTGGCTCGCCGAAGAAATCAAATGACGGGCAAATTCAGCAGTCGCTTCGCGTTGTGATAGTACACCATCGACACGACCTCCGCGGGCAAGCCGACGCCGCGCAACGTCGGCGTGCTCGCGCCGACCTCGGTCGCCGTGAAGTCGGCGTCCGCGATCGGGCTGGGGCCGGTCCACGTGCTCTCCCAGAGCGTGCGCTGGCACCAGTATCGGCTCACATAATGCTCGCGCGTCAATGGGTGCCGCGTCACCAGGTCGGAGCCGAATAGAAAGCGATCGGGATATTTTTCGATGAGCTTCCGATGCGCCTCGGCGCGCGGCGACACTTCGCGCACTTGCCATTTCGTGGCGCTGGTGTCGATGTAAAAGTACGGATATTTTTCGAGCAGCGCTTCCAGATGATCGGGATGCTCCGGATCGCCGGACATGTGGGCGCCGATCCAGATCATGTCCGGGAACAATTGCATCATGCGTTCCATGCCGACGTATTGATCCGCCTTGGTGCCGAACTTCGCCGCGTCGGCGTAAACGTTGCGAAACCAGACATCGGGATCAGCGACGTGCACCATGACGAGTCGCACGCCCGCGGAGCGCGCCCGCTTGATCGCTTCGATTCGCCAGGGAGCGTCGATGAACAAGCCTCGCTCACGACCGCGCGGCGCCGACCAGAGCTTGACGAGCTTGATGCCCAGCTCCAGGAATCGTTCCAGGGTTCGCATCGCCTCGTCGTCGGTTTCGGCGGGCGTTTTCTTGTTGAGCATGCCGTTGAAGACGAGCTGGTCGCCAAAGCGATCGCGCAGCGCCTCGATGTCTTGCGGCGGGCACATCGTGACGATCTTTTCGACGCCGAACTCCGCCCCGGCGTCGAAGATCGTCGCTGCCTGATCGAGGCTCGCGCCGGGGCCGTCATTGAGTCGCGGCGCGTTCACGGGATCACCGGGCCGCGTGACCATGACGTGGGCGTGAAAGTCGATGATCGGCCCGGCATAGCACAGATGCCCGCGCTCGGCGTAATCGATGCCGGTGACGTTGTACTCGGGGGGCGACGCGGTTGAATTGGCCATCGTTACATCACCACGGGCTTGTTGAGCGCGCGGCGAACGACGGTGAACTGCCCGCCGTGCATCAGCGTGTGATTGGCGGTGAGGATCAGTAAATCCGCGAGCGTCGGCGCGAACTTGGCCATCGAGTTCGTCGTTTTCTTGTCCAGATCGGAATCGCTCACCTTGTCCACCGCGGCCAGCGTCGCCTCACGCATCTTGCCGACGCATTCGAGATACTGCGCCTTCGGAAGATAACCTTCGGGCGGATCGACTTTGCCGGTGCGCTCGTTGCCGAGGCTCGCGATCGCCGCCGGGATTTGCGGATATTGCACGCCGGGCAATTCGCCTTGCAGGAGGTAGGCCTCCGCCGTCGCGAGATGGGCGAGCTGCCAGGCAATATTGTTGGCGCTGGGGACGGGGCGAATCGTGATATCCTTGTCGCTCAGATCGCCCAGGTACATTTGCAGCGTGTCCTGCGCCGACTTCAAGGCGATCTTGGCTACGTCTTTGGCTCGCATGTGGAGTTCCTTTCGAGAGGGGACATGGAATCAACTCATTATAACTTGCCGACCCGCGTCGCGGCCAGTCAGCACACAATGTAGTCATCACGCTCCGCGTGATGATGCACGGCGAACTCGCAGACGAAATAAATCGTCTGTGGATATTGCACCACTCCATCACGCGGAGCGTGATGACTACATAATGGCGTGGGACGCGCTTGCGTTCTGGTCATTGACGGGCAGAACCGCATTCAACCATCGGAGAACGAACCATGCGTAGCGCTTCCATTCGACTCGCGTTCCTGGGCTTGACGTTGGCGACACTCGCGTCCGCGCTCGATGCGTGCGGCGACTACAACCTCAAGCCCGACTCAATCCCGTTCCCCGGCATCACCGCACACGCCGTGCTGCACGGCGACCATCTGGTTTGCGTGAACGACACTCAACGCCAAATCGTCGTCGATCTCAAGAACGGCATGTCGTTTGACCTCGGCAAGCACGAGAACGGCCGCTGGCTGGAGACCGACGTCGCCGACGGTCTGGCACTGGTGCGCGACAAGGATCGCCTGCGGGCCGTCGCACTGATGACCGGCAAAATCGTTCACGACATCGACCTCGGCAAGGAGCGCGTCATCACCACCGGCTTCGCGGGTAAAGGCAAGGCGTTCGTGCATCGCGGCCGCACGCTCGACGTTGTCGAACTGAAAACCGCCAAAACGCTGCACACGATCCAGCTCGGCGACAGTGATATGGGACGCGGCGGATTTGCGTGGCAGAAAGTCGGCAATCGGCTCTTTGTCGGCGGGCCGGAAACAACGATTTGCGTCATCGATTTGCAAGCCGGCAAACTTCACGACCGCTTCAGCGTCGATTCCAGCGCGGGCATCGGAGCGCTGCACGTCGAAGGCTCGCTCGTTTATTGCGTCGGCGTGCCGTTCTCTTGGGTGCCGAACAGCCATTTATTCTGCTACGACATGGAATCGAAAAAGAACTTCTTCAGTCAGGTTTCGCGGAGCCGATTCCATGGCCGAATCGCCGGCGCACCTTACGGCACCGCGTACATTTGTTCCGGCAACACGATCGAACGCATCACCATGACCGGAGAACGTTGCGGCACGTTCACCGCGCCCGGCACGGAACCGGTGCTCGGCGTGTGGCGGAACCGTGCGTTGGTATCGGTGAAGGACGAGATTCGGTTGCTCGAGATCAAGGAAACGCCGATCGCACGCAAGTAAGAATAGAACCACAGATGGACACGGATTAACACAGATTGGTAATCAGAGAATCCCAACGCTCAAGAGGAATTCTGATGACTCATCTGTGTTGATCTGTGCTACTAATGGTCAGAATCTTTGTTTCCTGCGCAAATTA
>DAIOGM010000626.1:0-3579 GCA_036745215.1 Gemmataceae bacterium | reverse complement strand
ATTGGAAAACTTGCGCAGGAAACAAAGATTCTGATCATTAGTAGAACAGATAAAACCATGAGTCTTATCTGTGTTTATCCGTGTCCATCTGTGGTTCTGTCTTAATCTGGGACCTGGATGGTGAGGATCGCCTCGGCCGCGTTTTGGCGGACCTGCCCGTCGTCGTCGCGCAAGGCGAGTTTCAATGCGGCCAGCGCGGCGTTCGCGATCTCAGGCGTCGCGGGTCGGCCCAAAAGTCCGAGACTTTCCGCGGCCTGGCGGCGAACGCGCACATCGGAATCCGTCAGGCTCGTGGTCAACTCCGGGAACGCGTCGTTCGCCTCCGGCCCGCCAATCTGAACCAGTGTCTTCATCGCGGCTTCGCGAATCTCCACGTCTTTCTTGGGATCGGCGAGGGCGCTGCGCAGGAAGCGGACGGCCTTGAACGCTTGTGGACTTTCGGCCACGTATTCAAGGCTGGCTGCCGCCGTCGCGCTCAAGTCGGGATCGCGTTCGAGCAGCATGTGTCCAAGCGCTTCGATGACGTTGGCGTCTATCAATTTCGGCGACACGCTGCCCAGCGTCCGCGCCGCGGTCCAGCGCACGATGCGATCCGGATCGTATAAAGCGGGCGTGACGAGCTGCACGAAACGACCGCGCAGCGTCTTTCGTTCCGCTTCGGCGACGTTCTTGGCGTCGAGCGCCAGTTCCGCTTCTTTCGCGAGCGTTTCCAGAAGCGCGATCGCGCCGCGCCGCAGCCGTGGGTCGTTGTCCTTGTGCACCAGGGCGGGCAAACTCTCCCAGTTCCATTTGAGCGCGATTTCGCCGCTGCGTTTCTCGAAATCCAAAAGGGCGCCGATCGGGTCCTTCGCGCCGAATTCGTCAAACAAGGCGGCGCGTTTGGGCCGTTTGTCGGCCGGGATTTTCAACTCCTCCAGTTTCTTGTCCAGCCGGTCCATGATCGCCATGCGGGCGACGACAATCTGGCTCAGCGTGTCCAACGCACCGACGCGAAGTTCGACGCTCGAATCTTTCTGGAGCCGGGTGGTGACGGGTCGATTCGTGTCGCGGATCGTCTCAAGCACCTTGGCGACGCTCGGCTCAAGCTTCAACCTCTTTTCGTCGATGCGGATCGCCGAGTCGAGCGACCGCGGGTAGTCGATGAAGAGCCGGGCCGCTTGCGAAATCGCCTGGAGCGAGTAGGCGCGAACGTGTTCGTCCTCGTTTTTCAAGCCTTCGACGGCGGCGCGCACCGCTTCATCGACGACTTCCATTTCCGTGTTCGGCTCCAGATGATAGGCGTTGCGAATCAGATCGACGAGCGCAAAGGCGGCGACGCGGCGCGGGCCGATTTCCGCATCCTTCATGGCCGCGGCCAACACCGGTCGCGCATCGGACGCGCGCGGCGTGATCTTGCCGAGCGCGTCCAGGGCGCACTGGCGGACGAGCGTGTCCTTGTGATGCACGAGGCCCTTGGCGTCCTTGGCGCCGACGAGAAGATCGACGAAACGCGACGCGAACTTGCCCGTCTTGCTGCGCGGCGCCGTTTTGTCGCTCTCGAGATCTCCAAGCTCCGCGATCGTGCGCGCGAGCGCGATTTGCTTGTCCACCTGCGGATCCTTGGCGTCGGCGCGAATCTTGTCCTCGAGCGCCTTGCCGATCTTCTTGCGCAACGCCTCGATCTTGGCGTCCAATTCGACCGCGTCTTCGGTCGGCCAACTGGAGAGAAAATACGCCAGGCGAAGTTGCGTGATCGTTTTCAACTCGGGAATGGTCTTTTCGATGACATCGGCGCGCTTGTCCGCGAGCGCTTGCTGCACGGTGCGAACCGGATCGACGGCGCGGCTGACGGATGGCAACAAAATCAGGGCCAACAGGGCAGCCGTGAGGCGGCCTCGATTCCAGGCGTGGGAGCAGATTCGTCTCATCGGGTCGGTGTCCTTGAATCCCGTGGCGATCGGCGCGTCGGTCAGGCCTAGAATGCCTGACCTACTTCAATCTACTCACGTTGTGCCGTCGGTTGCAATGTTTTTCATGACTGCTAAACTAACACCAGATTGAAACAAGCTCGGCGCGGGCGGAGACTATCCGTCTTCCCAAAACATCGGCTTGGAGAGTCAGCGGGGTTCAGAGATTTTTTGCAATCTAGCGGAAATAGTATGGCGGCGGAATTTCCCATCAACGCAGTCGAGGACGCGGCACTCCAGGCCTATTTGCTGGGCACGGTCGAGTTCGAGACACTCTTGCGCTTCCAACGCCGCCTGCATTTTGAAATCTCCGGCGATCGACGCCAGGCCGCCCTCGTGCTCTGCGAACATCCGCCGACAATCACCATCGGCCGGCAGGGGAGCCGAACTCACCTCCACCTGGAGCCGGAAGAGTTGCAAACGCGTTCGTGGCCGGTGCGCTGGGTCAATCGCGGCGGCGGCTGCCTGTTGCACGTGCCGGGCCAGATTGCGCTGTATTCGATCTTGCCCCTGGACCGCCTTCGATGCAGCATCGCGGACTATGTCGCGAAACTTGCGGACGCGATTCGCGACCTGCTCGAAGATTTCAGTATCCACGTCGCCGTGCGAACCGACGACCGCGGCGTGTGGGCCGGTGAACGCTTGCTGGCAGCAGTCGGCGTATCGGTGCGCGACTGGGTGACGACATACGGCGCCTACATCAACATCTGTCCGGCGCTCGATCTTTTTCGATGCGTGACCGTTCACGCTGACTGCGATCAGCCGATGACGTCGCTGGAACGCGAACGTCGCGGCGCCGTGCGTCCAGCGTTGGTTCGTGAGCGTTTGATCGAGCATTTCCGCGCCCGCTTCGGCTTCGGACGCGTTGCCTTGTTTACGGAGCACCCCCTGATCGAGACGACGGAAGCAATCGTGGCCGAGAATCGGTATCGCACGCATAGCATTCATAGCGGGAGGCGTTGATATGCAAGCGCTCCCGCTCGTTGCGCCGGCGCGGCGTTTGCCGTCGTGGTTGAAACGGCCGTTGCCGGTGGGCAATGAGAACTTCTTCACCGACAATCTGCTCGAAGAATTGCAACTGGAAACCGTGTGCGAGAGCGCGCGTTGCCCGAATCGGCCGGAGTGCTATTCGCGTCGCACGGCCACGTTCATGATCATGGGCAATCTTTGCACGCGCCCGTGCGGATTCTGCTCGGTTCCCAAGGGGGAGCCGGCAGCGCTCGAAGCGGACGAGCCGGAGCGCGTCGCGGAGGCGTCGGCCCGGCTTGGTTTGAAGCACGTCGTCATTACCTCGGTCACACGCGACGATCTCGATGACGGCGGCGCGGAACATTTTTATCAATGCGTCATCGCGGTTCGAAGACGCACCGGCGCTCGCGTCGAGGTGCTGACGCCCGATTTTCTTGGCCACAACGCGTCCATCGATCGCGTCATCGCCGCCGAGCCGGATGTGTTCAATCATAACACCGAGACGGTGCCGCGCTTTTACAAGAAGGTGCGCGGCCGAGCCGACTATCAGCGCAGTCTCGATCTCCTGAGGCGTGTCAAGAATAAGGCGCCGCACATCGTCACGAAAACGGGCCTGATGCTCGGCCTGGGCGAGACGCGCGAGGAGTTGCTCGACGTTTTTGCG
>DAIOGM010000625.1:0-3584 GCA_036745215.1 Gemmataceae bacterium | reverse complement strand
TGCGCAAACTCAACCGGCGGCTTACGCCGCTCGGCTCGCCAGAACTTGACTCAAGTGCATCAGTTATGCGGCTCAAGGATTCTAGTAAGGATCGCCATGCGGTTTATCAAGTGCCTTACCTGGTCGGTCAGTCTGCTTCTGATGGCGAGCGTTGGTTTGCGTGCGCAGCCGGCCAATGAAGTAAAGAAGTATCCGAAGGAAGTCTACTTCGATTTTCGCGGCAAACCGCTGCCCGACGAACTGACGCTGACGCCGCTGGGATCGGATCCGTTTGTCAAGTCGGAGCCGGAGGGCTTGCGAATCACCTTGCCGAAGGATCGCAAGAATCTTGAACAGATCGTCGTCGGCACGCGCACCGGCATCCAGGGCGACTTCGAAATCACGGCGACAATGGAGATTCTCAACGCGGAGCGGGCGAAGGACACCTTCGGCGTCGGCGTGTCGCTTTATATCAATAAGGTCAACCCTACGGCCGAGGGAGCTACGCTGGGCCGAATCACGAAACCCACAGGCGAGCAGGAGGTTTTCTGGGATCAGAGTTTTGGCAAAACAGCGGAGGAGCGGCAATACGATCTCGGTCATCGACCTTACACGGAAAATCAAATAAGGTTGCGCATGAAACGCACGGGCACGCAACTGGCGTACTTCGTGGGAAAAGGCTTCAACGGCGACCATTTCGACGAGCTGCCAGCGAAAGAGTTCGGCGGCATCGACATCAAACAGGTTATTGTGAGAGTCACCACGGGGGGGCAACGGGCCAACCTGGACGTGCGGCTGATCGACCTGCGCATCCGCAGCGGCGCAGCGCCGGAGACGCCGATTCCAGAAACGAAGACGGCAGGGGAATCGTCGAACACCTGGCTGCTCGCGGCGTTGTGCGTCATGGTGTTGATCCTTTCGCTCGTTGTCATCGTGTTGGCAGCGTTGCTGTTTCGGCGCCAGGGCGCTGTATCAGGTGAATCGAAGCAATCCAATTGAGCGCGCCCATGGCTGAGCAAATTCCTCAATCGACGGCGACGGTCAACGTTCAGCGGCGCGCCGTCGGATGGACGGTTTGGATCGCGACGTGCCTTTTCGCCGCCGTTATCGGCGCGGGGGCGTACGACGGAAGCTTGACCGCAAATCTTCATGGCGAATATTTCAACATCGCGCGCGCCATTCACAAGGGCAGAGGTTTCGCCGACCCCTTCGGCGTGAAGACTGGGCCGACCGCATGGCAAGGGCCCTTGATCCCAGGCCTTGAAGCCGCGGTGCTCTGGTTGTCGGACGGCAATACCGGAGCGGTCGTCGGTGTGCTCGCCGTTTTGCATTCATGCGTCTTGACGGCGACGGCTTTCCTCATGATGGTGATTGCGCGGCAAACGTGCGGGCGCTTTGGCGCGATCGGCGCGGCCGTCGTTTTCGCGGTCGTGCTGATCGGCAACTGGCGATTTTTGTGGTTCCAGGTGGTCACCGATCCCTGGATGAATCTGATGTTTCTGGACCTGTTCATCGCGGCCCTGTTTTGGGCGCGACCTCTCGAGCGTTGGCCAAAGGCGATCGGCTGGGGCGTGCTTGGGGGCCTCAGCGCGCTGGGCAATCCGACTCTTGGCCTCGTGTGGATCGTGCTGACGGTTGCCGTCGGCGTCCAGGGACGTGCCTGGCGCACGCTGGGCGTGGCGTTCTGTGTCGCCGGACTGACGGTCACGCCATGGATGGTTCGCAACTATTTGGTGTTTGGCCGATTCGTTCCCGTGAAATCAAACTTAGGTTATGAGTTTTATCAGGCTCAATGCCTGCAAGAGCCTGGCGTGTTGACCGTTGCCTGGTTCGGCGCCCATCCCGGCAATATTGGCAACCGCGAACATCGGGAATACCAGCGGCTGGGCGAGCCGGATTACATCGCCCGCAAGTGGGAGCAATTTGCGGACGCCGTCAGGGCGGACCCGCTCGACTTTCTCGAACGTCTCGCCAGCCGATTCTTATGCGCAACTCTATGGTACGAATCGTCTACCCCAGCTCAGGACGCGCAACGCCCGTGGCTGATCTGGTTCAATCGCATCACCCATCCCTTGCCCTTCTTGGCGCTCATCGTGCTGTTGATCCCAGCGATCCAAGGGCGGCTGCGCGCGATCGAATGGTTCGCCATCGGAATCTACGTGCTTTATCTGATGCCTTACGTTGTCACCAGCTACTACGACCGCTATGCCATGCCACTTCTTGGCGTAAAAGTTCTTCTGTTGATTTGGGCGGTCCAGTGGCTTGCGGATGTGCTGAAACGACGACATCTCAATCGCCAATGAGCCGCGCTCCGTCCAGCACTGACCGAGCCCCTGGCGACCGTTTATTAATGGCGAGACTGGATCGATGAACTGCGCCTGGACGGTTCGGCTTCAAGTGATCCCGAAGGCAGCATCGCGGCGTATGCATGGGATCTTGACGACGCTTTTCGTGATCGCGCAATTATTGCTTTTTCACTTCCCACTCATCCACGAGCGCGCTGCTGGCGCCGTTGATGAGCGTGGCGTCGCTAATCGAGAAACCGGGGGCACGAGTCGATCTTCAAGCACTTCGACGGCACACCGGAAGGCTGGCCGACGTGAGGCGCGGGTGTTTGGCGGATCGATCCATTTTCGCAGCCAATTACGGAATGACTTGGTCAGATCTCCCTTTCTAAATGGCCTGCAATAGAATGGCAGCACATCTCCCCTGCGCGCAAACCGAGCGCCGGGGCGGTACCGGGCCGGTGGAGGCTTGCTTGGCGGTAAGGACCCACCGGCCGCTTTCTGCGATTGCGTGATCAATCGTCGTTCAGAATCGTGCCAAAGCCGCGGTTTTTGGCGAACAGCGAGTTGCTGCTGTTGCCGAACACGTCCAGGTAGAACGTCTCGTTGGCCTCCCTCTTGCTGTCGCCCTTCACTTCGATGGTGATGGTCTTCGTCGTCTCGCCCGGGGCGAATGTCAGCGTGCCGGTCCTGGCGAGGTAGTCGTTGTCGCTCGTCGTGGCCGTGCCGTTGACGGTCTGGAACGACATGGTCACCGCCTGATCGTAGGTGGCCGAGAGCGTGACGGTGAAGGTGAACAGCGTCGTCTTCCCCTTCCTGCCCTCGGCCTTGGTCCTGTCGCTGATGCTGATGCGTGGCTCGTCGTCAACGATGATCGCGACCCCTTGACCATCGGCGATGGTCGCATTGGTGGCGCCGCTCAGGTTGACGAAGAAGGTTTCGTTCGGCTCGCCGAGGCGGTCGCCGATGACTGGAACCGTGATGGTCTTGCTGGTCTCGCCCGGGGCGAAGGTCAGGGTGCCGCTGGCGGACTGGTAGTCGCTGCCGGCCGTGGCGCTGCCGTTGGCGGTCGCGTAGGCGACGGTGACCGTCTGGTTTGAAGCGGCGGACAGCGTGACAGTGAAGGTGGCGGCGCGCGTCCCCGTGTTGCCTTCCGTCACCGAGGGCGCGTCCGTGATTCGGATCGTGCGGGCGGGGCTCGGCGGAATCGGTGTCAGCAAATACGTGTTGTACCAGTTGAGCACGCGGTCGTAGCCAAGTGCGAGAATGGCGCCGCTGTCATTGATGGCTTGGGCGGATTCCAGGATGACGTCGGAGCCG
>DAIOGM010000624.1:0-3615 GCA_036745215.1 Gemmataceae bacterium | reverse complement strand
CCAGCTTGCGAAACGGGGGATTGTATGCCATGGGAAAACCTCGCATGAGGGATAAGGATTAATAGAGAGGTTGCCGAAAAATGCGAGAATTCAGTGGTCTCGCCACGTATTAGCATTGGAAAGTGAGCCGGAAAAGGCAACAGGAGCGTGCCATTTTTAATTGCCCGTCCCATGGTCCGTAATCCTGCTAGCCGGGCGACGACGCGTTAACTTGATGACGGCCTGGAACTAGGATAAACTTGGAAGGGAGCTGATTGTTTCGCATGAACCATTAGTTCGTGCGAAACGTCAACCATCTAGTCTGCGTTCGTCGGAGGGGTGGCAGAGCGGCCGATTGCACCGGTCTTGAAAACCGGAGACGCCGTAAGGTGTTCGCGAGTTCGAATCTCGCCCCCTCCGCTTGGCATGCCGATTCAACCGGGCCCGCACGGGACTCGATTCGCCTACGCCTTTCGTTGGCCAGATTGGCAGTTCTTTCTTCTCGCTGACGCGTCGGGTTCGTATCTCCACACTTGGTTAGCCCGTAAACCCATGAATGATGTCCAGGCGAAGATCGACAAACTCCTCGACAGCCGGTTCGTCACCGACCTCCTTGCCTTGCGATGTGACGAAGGCTGCATCGCCGCACTCACTAACGGTTTTTATTTGGAGGCCCCGGATCTCGAAACAATTCGGCCCCTGTTGGATTCGGCTGACCATCACGCCAACGTCGGTCAAGTTGGGTGCTATCGAGCAAGGCCGGTCTGCCCGAAGGCCAATTGGAAACCAAACGGGCAGCTGTTTGCTGAATATCAAGGAATTCTCTTTACCTATTGGGTCTACCGCGAGGTTCTTCCCGTTTCAGAGTTTCGGGAGTGGCTACAGAAGGGAAAAGAAGAAGCATCAAGAAAGCAGCCGGCGTTCGAGGCGCTGGATACTTATGAGACGTTGGCCGTCCGAAGCACGATCAAAAAGGAAGAGCTGGCGCCCATTCTGGAAGCGGCGCGTTCCCGCTATATGGTCTCGTGGGACATCGGCATGAGGTTCTTGAGTCGGCTTGCCGCGAAGCATTTGACGGCGCGAGAATGCATGGCCGATCTGATGATGACGGGAAAGGCTGGCGAGAAAGTCCATGTCCTGGGCGCATTGTGGGATCATCTGCCGAAATCGTTTTGCGTGAACCTGCTCCGCCAGGGGCTCAAGGATCGAAGCAAGCTGGTCCGTCAAGCGGCCGCGAATGTCGCTCGCTGCTTGGTTCTCACGGAGATGATCGACGAACTCTGCTGGGCCGCCGCCGAAGAACGGGATCCAGAGACGAAATGGCAAATCGAACACGCCGTGGCGTTAATTCGTGACGGTTACCACCTCTACAAAGGGCCGGACGGCGCCGAGGCTTTTGTTGTTCGCATTTCAGATGGATTTCCCGCTGAATTGCTCTACCCTGGCCCAGGCTGGTGCACCGATGCGGATATCAAGCAAAAAGGACCAAAAGCGGTCGCCGAAGAGATCCGTCGCCAAAAGGCAACAACAGACGCGACCAGGCGACCATTCAACTGGCCGCGGGAATGAAGGCCGGGGCCAAGCGACGTTGCCGGAAGTTACACGTTGACCTCGCTACGGTCATTTCTTGCAGTTTTGCGCAACCCTCCAATTTTGCCAATGGAACTGATTCTTTCACGCATTCCGCTCATGGCGCGCGTAACGATTCTCCGACTTATCCCAATAGGTTCGGTCACGCCTTTGTTACCGAGGTTGCCATGTTCTCCAAAACTCTCAAAGCTCTCCGCTTGACGCCGGCTGTGCTGTTTCTGGCGCTTTTGAGCAGCGGCTGCACCAGTCTCGGCGAATATGTGAGCAATCGCTTCAAAGTGGGGCCCAATTATCAAAAGCCGCCGGCGGACACGGCGGCGGACTGGATCGACGGCAAATCGCGCGGCATCAACGTGGCCAAGCAGGACATCGAATGCTGGTGGACGGGCTTCAACGATCCCGTCCTCAACAAGTTGGTGGAAACCGCGTATAACCAGAACCTCGACGTGCGCACCGCCGGCACGCGCATCCTCGAAGCGCGGGCGCAGCGCAACATCTCGCGCGGATTCTTGTTGCCGCAGTTGCAGGAAGCGTTCGCCGAAATCACGCGCAATCAGACGAGCCGAAACGCCGTCTTCACGCCGCCGATTCAGTTTTTCGACAACAACGCGGTCGGCTTCAATTTGCAGTGGGAGATCGATTTCTGGGGCCGATTCCGCCGCGCCCTGGAAGCCTCGAACGCCGAACTCGACGCGTCGGTGGAGAATTACGACGACGTACTGGTTCTGCTCATCTCCGAAGTGGCGGCGAGTTACGTGCAGATTCGCACGCAGCAGCAACGGATTGCGTTTGCGGAAGCCAACATTGCGATTCAAAAGAAGCTCGCCGACGATGCGTCGGAGCGCTTCAAGGGCAAGGCCGTCGATGAATCCGAGCCGGCCCAGATGCGCTCCAACCTTTACGACACGATGGCGCTCAGGGAACAACTGGAGATCGGGCTGCGCGTCGCCAATAACAAGTTGTGTTTCCTCCTGGGCATTTCGCCGCGCGACCTCTTGCCGGAGCTGGGTCCGGGTCCGATCCCGGGAGCGCCGCCGGAAATCGCGATCGGCATCCCCGCCGATCTGTTGCGGCGTCGGCCGGACGTGCGCCGCGCCGAACGTCAGGTCGCGGCCCAGAGCGCCCGCATCGGCGTCGCCACCTCGGAACTCTATCCGCACATCAGCCTGATCGGCACCCTCGGCTACCAGTCGCAGAACTTCGCCCAGTTGATTAGCCCCGGCAGCGGCATCGGAACCATCGGGCCGAGCCTGCGCTGGGACATCCTCAACTATGGCCGGCTCCTCAATGCGATTCGGGTCGAGGATGCGAAATTCCAGGGTGCGGCGCTCGTTTATCAAAACACGGTGCTGCGCGCGGGCCGCGAGGTCGAGGACGGCATCGTCACCTTTTTGCGATCGCAGGAGCAAGCGATCAAGTTGCTCGAGACCGAGAAGGACGCCAAGACCGTCGTTCGCGTCATCGGCGAGCAACGAAAGCAGGGCGCCAAGGTGGACATCAATCGCGAATTCGTGACCACGAACTTCCTGGTGACGCAGCAGGACAAGCTCGCCCAGGCCAAAGGCGACATCGCGCTGGGCCTGATCCAGATCTATCGCGCTCTCGGCGGCGGCTGGGAGATTCGCACGGGCAATTGCGCGCCAGGCTCGCCGGAGCAATTGCCGGCGCCGAAGGACAAGGCAGGACGGGTCCGGCCGTTCATCGATGAACCTATCATTCGCGGCAGCATGCCCGCGATCGATCCGCCGATCCAGCGACGCGCCACGCTCCTGGAGCCTGAGTCGGTCGTGCCCGCTCGCCTCGATTTTCTGCCCTGAGTCATTCGCGTTTTGGAGTTCGCATGAACCGCCGCATCCGACTGGCCTCGATGTTCGTATTCCTATTGGCAGTGACGCCGTTGTTCGCGTCGGATCCGCCGTGGGCATGGTGGCGAGCGCCATGGCTGCGTTCGCCGGCGAACATGAACGGCTGCCCGCCGCTGGGCGGTTGCGTGGACGATTATTGCAAGAAGCCGATGCCGCACCTCGTCGATGTGCCGCGCTGCGG
>DAIOGM010000623.1:0-3630 GCA_036745215.1 Gemmataceae bacterium | reverse complement strand
CTTGACCGCGTCCGGCGGCGGCATCTGCGGCGGAAGATAATCGACGTCCTGACGCGATTTCAGCTTTTGCACGTCGGCGTCCGCGCCCTTCCACGTGAGGGTGCGAGCGCCGGGCTTCGTTTCGCTGGGGTGATCGTCGTTGTGGAAGCCGTCGAGGCGCTCGCCGAAGATCTTCCAGACGAGGAGGCTTCGCCGCGCCTGGAACTTGCGGATGTAGCGCGATGCTTGCATCGAGCCCCAGCTATCCCAGCCGACGGGTTTGTGGCCGAATTTGGCGCGTTCGTCCACGGCCAGGCGCACGTAGGTGCCGGGGAGTTTGCCGACGTTTTCGACGGAGACGGATTCGTCGTCGGCGTCGAGGTTCAGATTGCCCGCCGGTTCCTTACCGTCCTTCGAGTTGTGACAGGCGACGCAGCTCCGCTGGAGGATGGGGCGAATATCGCGTTGATACTCGACGTTGAGCGGGCTCGCCCCCTCACCCCCGGCCCCTCTCCCCCGGTCGGGAGAGGGGAGAAAACGCAAACCCGTGTCATTCTTGACGTCCCACTGGCGTTTCGATTGATCGCGTGCCTTGTCGGTCAAGAGCGGCGTGGTGTTGACGAGGTCCCAGACCTGATAATCGGGCTTGGCGGCCATCGTTTCCTTGAAGTCGGTTGGCCGCTGACTATGCGAGTGGCAGCCGCCACAGTCGTTGCGGATTTCGCCGGGGCGGACCTGATGCCAGGTTTGCGCCATGTTGAGGAGCATGCCGTTCTTGTCGATCGTCTGGAACGTGAACGCGGTGTCGGCGGGAATCTTGGCGAGGAAGCTCGTGTCCGGGTTTTTGTCGGGATCGAGCGGCTGGCCTTGGTCAGTGAAATGGCGCAAGGGAATCTCGCCGAGAATGCGCAGACGTTCGCGCGCGTGATTGTGAAAGCGACGTCCACCCTCGGCGCCCTTGCGATCCGTCGTCGGTTCCATGACGAGGAAACGTACCGCGTGAATGTCGTCGTTCGAGTAGATGCCGGCCTCGGCGCCTTGATTGTGCCAGTTGAGCGGCGGGCCGTTGCCGTGGCTCGTGAACGCGCCGAGACCCTTCCAGGGATCGTTGCCGCCGGCATAGGTTGCCGTCACCGCGCCCTTGGGGACGGCGCCGTTCGGGTACGACTCGCGCTTGTAAAAGCTCGACGTGCCAACCAGGCCGAACGGCGTCCCTTCAGGCAAATGCTTCGAACGATGGCCGACATTCGGAAGGCGCGGCAACGTGTTCGGCTCTTTCATGCCGTAGATGCGCTGGTACGGCACCAGGGCACGCGGCCAGCATTCGTTGTAATCGGGATCGTTCTTGATCAAGAGCATCTGTGCGGGTTCCTCGACGACCTCGCCCTTCCTGATCAGATAGATGCCGCCGTCGAGCTGCGGCAAATAGGAGTACTGATGATTGACGGGGCCGGGCGAATAGACGGTGAGTAGGTGATTATCCGGAGCGCCGGAAGGATGGGTAACTTTACCTACGGCGGGCGACGTCTTGTCGCCGCGGATGGCGCGATTGGCCGGGCCTTCGGCGCCGAGCGCGAACGGCGTCAGCGCCATGGATTGGAGCGGCATGAACGGCATGCGATAGTTCTGCGGATTGCCGTTGTCGAACCGGCCCATGCGCCACGGTGGCACGCTCGTGTCGTTCATGTAGGCGGGAGCGAATCCGCTGTAGCCGCCGAAGCGTGCCGCGTTCAAGCGATGCACTTGTTCCTTGGCCGGGTCAATGCTAAACGGAGAATAGGCATCGAGCGGCACCGCAGGCATTTTCATGAACGAACCGAAGCCGCTGTTATTCTGATTGTAATACATTTCAAAAACGATCTCGCCGTGCGAGAGTTGCGTTTGAAAATGGAAACCGTTCGGCGCCCCGCCCGGATCGAACGCGCTGACGAGCGGGTTCCAGTTCGTGCCGTCCGGGTCGATCGTCCAGATGCCCCAGAGAATGTCGCTGCGCAGCCCTTGCGATTCGAGCGTGCTGAACATGATGCGGCCGTCCATCAGCACCACGGGATGCAGGGCGCCGGAGATGTTGAAATGGCCGATCTTTTCGAGATTGATCGGCTCCTCGTCGGCGCCGATGCTCGTGTCGCGATCTTCCATCACGAAGAGCTGCAATGCGACCGCGGGATAGCCCTTGGCGGGGCGATAGCCGTCGCGATTGCTGGTGAAGACGATGCGGCCGCCGGGCAGCGGGCAGGGGCCCATGCTATAGACGCCCGATTCGAGATGGCTTTTGCCTTGGGCCGGCGTGCGAAAGTCCTTCGACCAGTTGGCGGCGCCGGTGTTCGGCGCGAACTTCTGATTGGTGAGGCGCACGATTTTCTTGGTCGGCACGTGAATCTTGAAGATGTCCGCCCCTTGTCGCGGCGGCGACCACTGGCTCGCTTTCACCAGGTAATAGATGTGCGTGTAGTAGACCCATTGCCCGTCGAAGGAAACCATCGGATCGGTGATGGCGCCGTCGCCGCCCGCGACGAGCAGCTCTTCCTTGCCGTCCGGTTTGAGCAGCATCAAGTTTGCGCCGGGTTCGAGCGTCACCGGCGTCGAGAAGTCGGTGTAGAAGCGTTTGTGAACCTTGTCGCCGGCGCGCTTGGCGCGGATGTAGACGATGTCGTAATCGTATTTCACCGTCTTGTCCGTGGAGATGTGCGGAATGTTGACGTTGATCGGGTCGAGGTAGAGTTTCTTTTTTTCCTGGGAGTCGGCTGAGCTTACGGCGACAAGGAAAACAGAACCAACAAGCAACAACCAAATGCGGGAGAGCATCGCGTCCTCCGAGAATTGCGCGGTAGGTGAGTTTCGCAAATCACCGCTGGCAGGGTGGGTAGGAATCAGGGCGGGCATCCGCAATCAACATTCCTTTGAAAGGGTAAACGATCGACCGCCGCGGAGCAAGTGGAATGGCCGGAATCCATTGCAATTGTCCATGG
Source organism: Gemmataceae bacterium (assembly GCA_036745215.1). Lineage (GTDB taxonomy): Bacteria > Planctomycetota > Planctomycetia > Gemmatales > Gemmataceae > SIAQ01. The sequence continues at coordinate 682 of DAIOGM010000623.1, read as the reverse complement.
CCTACATCGACGCTATTATTGACTGCGCCAAGAATCTAGCTAATCTGTAGCTAGAATGCGTTACGATATTGTACTGGCTCCGTCCGCCGCCCGCGAACTGCGCCGCCTCAAAGCCAAGGTGCGCGGCGAGGTTCGTGACGCGATCGAGTATTACTTGAGACACGAACCGACAAAAACAAGCAAAAGCCGGATCAAACGTCTGCGCGGCTTGACGCATCCGCAGTACCGCCTGCGAGTCGATGAAATTCGCGTCTTTTACGACGTTACCGATTCGAACGTGGAGGTCCTCGCCATTGTCTCCAAATCCGAAGCCGAATCGTGGCTCGCCGAAGCGGCCGAGCCCGAAGGAGAAACCGATGAAGAAAGTGGCTCTGTCTGATGTCAAGGACGATCTCTCGCGATACCTCCACCTGGCGGAAAAGGAAGGCATCGTCATTACGCGTCATGGCAAACCGGCCGGCGTTTTGATTGGATTCGCCGATGAGGACGACTGGTTCGACTATTGCCTGGAAAACGATCCCCGTTTCCTGCAGCGAATTGCCGTCGCGCGAAAAGGCCTCCGAGCCGGCAAGGGTATTCGATTTGAGGATGTTGAAGATTGACCCGCAAATCAAGGAAAGAAGACACGCTCGGATGAACTAGGGTTTTTGAGTATGATGAACTTCGAGGTATGTCATGAACG
>DAIOGM010000622.1:0-3643 GCA_036745215.1 Gemmataceae bacterium | reverse complement strand
CCGCTGCCGGTCGGGCCGATCAAGAGGATGTTGCTCTTATCGACTTCGACATCCGAATGCCCTTCATCGCCGATGCTGAGGCGTTTGTAGTGATTGTGCACCGCGACGGAGAGCACCTTCTTGGCGCGGTTTTGGCCGATCACGTATTGATCGACTTTTTCCTTGATCGAACGCGGTGACGGAATGTTCGTGATGGTGGATCGGCTGATGCCGCGGCGTTTGCGTTCTTGATCGATGATCGACTGGCACAACTCGACGCATTCGCCGCAGATGTACACGTCGCCTGGTCCTTCGACCAAGGGGCCGACGTCGCGATAGCTCTTTCTGCAAAAGGAGCAGAAGGCATTGCGATTGCGGCCCGTGTTGCCGGTGGTGGGTGGTCTTCGTCCGCCTGGTCCCGTTCCCGAAATGGTCATAGACTTCGATGCTCCTGAGAGGCGGATATGAGGCCGCCGATTCGATGTCTGTACGATTGTACGTGACGGTTCGCCGTCGAGCAAGCAAGTTTCACGGCGATGGCGGAAATGGCAACGCGTTACGATTCACGTATCGAGGGATCGGGTGGTTGGGGTGGGAGCGGAGGGGCGATGGCGGGGGGCTTGTCCATCTGTTCTTTGATGCGCGCGAATTCTTGCGGGTCGAGCGAGCCGTCTTTCACCATCGATTGATAGTGTTCGAGCTGCTCCTCGCGCGTCGTCGGCACGTCCTGTGCGATCGCATCACGCCACTGCTTGATCTTGTAAATCGCCCACGTGCCCACTGCCACGACGCTGATCAACGCTCCGACTGCCAGCCAAAGATCCCACTGCACGTATCCGGTTTGTCCAAAAAGAAACACGCTGGCCTGGGAGCTGTGGACCGTCCACATCGTATCGTCCAACCACGGGGGAAAGCGTTGCCACAGGGTGATTGCCTCTTCACCTGCCCAGCGTTGGGTGTCCGCTGGGATTCCTTCTCCCGTGCACACTATTATAGCGCGGGTTCATGCGCGTGTGAACGATTCATGACGAAGTTTGAGAAATCGAATACAAGTTGTTCTCCCTACAGAGCGCATAATGGTTTTCTTGCAATCGGGGCGTTGCCTACTTCCGCGGGCTTGCAAATTTTACCAGGCTTCGCGCGATGGCGCGAGGACCGTGGACTACGATTCCAATCGTGGCGAACGCCGTTAGCCTCACGTCACATCCACGATTGGAATCGTAGTCCACGTATCAGCCGCAAAATCCGTAGTGACTTTGCCAACGCCCTTTTGGTATGGTCCCGCGTCCGTCGTCCGCACGGCACTCAAGGATGATGCCATGGCCAACAAGCAAATCTTCGCACAAATCGGCGTGTTCGCACTTCTGGGCCTCAACGTCGGCGCTTACTACGTCTTCTGGCCGCACCGGGAAAGCGGCGCGCAGCAGGACACGAAACCCGCGCCGCAAGCAAGGGGCCAGACGCAATTGTTGCCGGAGCCCAAAGCGCCGCCGTTGCCGGTTGCCGTCTTGCCGAAGGAAAAGCCGGCGCAAATCGTGCCGGCTTCGTTGCCGTTGCAGATTCCCAGTTCAGTGCTGCCGGCAGCGGAGGTCAAGAACCCCGACGAGACGATCGGCAAACTTCTAGATCACATCAACAAAGATGGGACTCCAACGCCGATGCCGCCCGTGGAGTCGCGAAACATCGACGAACGTCCGACTCGGGTCGTTGTTGCGGAAGATAAAAAACCGGCGCCGCTCGTTCCGGTTGAAGCGGAAAACGTCGCCGTCACATCCGCGATGACGCCGAAGCTGGCGCCGAGTCCCTGGCTGTTGAACATGGAAATGGTCGGCACGCAGACGCAATTGATCGCTCGCATGCGGCAAGCGGTCGTCAACACGACGCCGGCGATTGAGTTCAAGATCCTTTGCGATCGCGTCGAGGTGAAATCGCCCGGCGCAGTCCAGGCGATCGGCAAGGTCGCGTTCGCCGGCGCCAACATCAAGGGCACCTGCCAGAAATTGACGTTGCCCTTGCACGAGACGCACCTCATTTTCGAGGAGCAGGCGAACATCATTTGCGTCGGCAATTTATCGAGCAGCCTGCGCGGCGAACGCATCGTCTGGGAGCTGATCGCGAACACGGCCGAGACGCAGCCGCTGGTTGCGCCGGCCGATTTTCGTCCCTTCAGCTCGTTTCCGCTCAATCCAGCGAGTCTCGATCGACCGAAATGATACAATACCGCTTGCAGCGTCGCACGCGGCCAGCGGTATTCGTGTCATGGCACAGACCTTTCGTACTCTCGCAATCTTCCTGACCCTCGCAATTCTCGCGACCATCGGCCTGGGTTTCTGGTCATTTTTCACCAAAGGCGAATCCAAGTATCAGGACATCTTCATCGTGCACTTCGTGTGCGGCCTGATGACGTCCATGGGCATCCTGTTGGTCCATTGCTTGATCTTCATTTACTTTCTCGGCACTGGCCGCTGGGTGAAGGAAGTTACCATTGCTTATCAGATGCCCGACGAGCCGTGGCATAAAGCGACGCGCGAATTGAAGCGCGCGACCTTTCCGCCGGCGTTGTTTTCGATGCTGATCGGCATCGCCGCCGCCGCCGCGGGGGCGGGCGCACAATTGCAGTCGTGGCCCTGGCAGGTGCACATGACGCTGGGATTGTTGACGCTCGTCATCAACTTGTGGGCGTTTCGCATCGAGTTGCGCAATGTCGCGATGAACGCGCGGGTCATCGATGGCGTGATGCAAGAAGTCGATCGCATTCGAGCCGCGCAAGGCCTGGTCAGCAATGAAGAGGCGTTGCGCGAAGACGAAACGGCGGTTGCGAATGCGCCGGACCACTGGTAAATTGGAATCAGGTTTACGTTTAGCGCTCGTAGCGAAGTGTCGGCCGCAATCGAGTTTCAACCGGAACAACGCGCCATGAACACCACCATCCTCGCCGCCGTCCTGCTAATCGCTGGCGGCCAACCCGGCGTCAAAGACCGCGAACGCCATCCGCTAGCGCCCAGCTTGCCTTTCTTGACCAAGGACGAATACAAAAAAATCGACACCATCATCGACCGCTTCATCGAATACGACACCGGCAAACTCAAAGGCGCTGCCGGCAAGAAAGCGCTCGACGATTTCAACCGCCTCGGCGCCGAATCCGTGTTCAATCTGGTCGATGGCCTCAATCGCGCCGCCAACATGGAGGATAGCTGTCCCGCCGTCATCATCGCCAAGCGCCTCGCCAAGATTCTCACGACGACAGACGATCCCGAATTGCTCGCATTCGCCAAGGATTCGATCGGCGCCGGCGTCACCGCGAAACGGCACATGGGCGTGCTCAAGGATTTGCAGTTTCACATTCTCCTGCGAAAAGCGAACCTGCAACAGCGCGGCATCACCGCCGGCGGCGCGAAGACGCCCGGCACCATGTCGCTCGCCGATCTGGAAAAAAGCATTACCAGGGAAAGCGGCTCAAAGCTTCAAACTCTGCTCATGGAAGCCGAGAAACGCAACGGCGCGAAGGTGGTCGATTTGCTCGTCATCGGCATTTCAAATCGGGACGCTCAGGTCGTCAAGTTAAGCCAGGGACTTCTGGCAAAGAACCTGCAACATCAAACCGGCGATGTTCTCAAAGGCTTGCTGAAACACGATCGCCGCGACGTGAAGATCGCTGCGGCCG
>DAIOGM010000621.1:0-3647 GCA_036745215.1 Gemmataceae bacterium | reverse complement strand
GCCCGCGCCCCGCCATGGGGGGAGGCATCGGCGCCGGCGCCGGCGGCAATCAGGGCGCGCTCGAAATGCCGAGCTTGTGGAGTTTCCGTTATATGGAAGTGACCGAGCAATCGCGCCGCGTGCCGGTCGCCGTGGTGTTGATCGTCGATCAGGATCACATCGACCGCGTGTTGACGTCATTCAACAACTCCAAGATGCGCTTCCTGCCGACGCAGGTGCTCGTCAATCAATATCTTGGCTCGATGCAGCCGCCGGCCGTTGTCGATCCGAACGGCCCGCCCGGCTTCCCCGGCGGCGTCGGCCCTGGCCCCGGCTTCGGCGGCTTTGGGGGTCCGGGACGGGAAATCATGCGGCCACCCATTGGTGGGTTCGGCGGATTCGGCGGATTTGGAGGCCAGCCGGGCGATCCCGGCACGGCCGTCAGCGAGCCGGATACCAATATGGAACTGGTGATTTACGGGATCATGACGCTCTATCAGCGTTATCCCGCCGCTCCGCCGCCCCCGGCATTGCCCGTGGAGAAAAAGGGCCTGTAACGATTTACGGCGCCCATTTGGGTTTTCGGTTTGTGCAATCGCCGCTCTTGTGGCAGAATTGGGCAGTGGGTCCGTTTCAAAGTAGTCCGCACACTCCGTGTGCGGAACTCGGCACACGGAGTGTGCCGTCTACTCAAAGTAGTCCGCACACTCCGTGTGCGGAACTCGGCACACGTAGTGTGCCGTCTACTAAATTGACCCAGAATCGCCATGGCGGCAATCGAGATGCGTGTTCGATTCCGACTTTCGGGAGGTTTGGCTCATGGCCAAGAAAATCGATCTGTCCCGCGTGAAAGAGTTCCTGTTCAACCACGGCGAAAAAGTGGCCCTGGGCGCCTGTGCGTTCATCGGGGTCATTCTCGGCCTGTGGGGAATCTGGTCGGCTGCCGGCGCGGGCGTGGCCGAGGGCACGAGCAAGCCTTTCCATGTCGTGATGCTGGAGCGGAAGAACCAGATCACCCTTTCGTTCAACCAACCGGCGCCGCCCGACGACGGCACGGCGAAAAAGATCAACATCGACTGGCCGAATTATGTCTCCAGTCATCAAAGCACGCCGCTCGTCAACACCAGCGAGGCGGGCCTGGACAAGCGGCGCCGCCCGCCGGTTCTGCCCATCGCGGCCAATCAGTTCCAAATGGACTACGTTGCCGGCCTGGTTTATACCCACCGCACGCCGGACACGCTTCGCACCAAGAAGAGCGTTTACGGCCTCGCGCCGGAGGGTTCGGAATTGCCCGTCGCGCCGCCGATGCCGAAGAAGGGCAAGAAAGACCCGCTGTTCGATCCGGGAGCGGCGACCGTGAGCCTGCCGTTCCAGCAGATCGGCCGGGCGGAACGCATGGTGATCGTGCACGCACGCTTCCCGATGAAGGATCAGGTGGAGGCATTCCGCCGAGCATTGAACCTGCAAAGTCAGGAAGACCAGTTCATGAAGAACCGCAACGATCTGCCTCGCCCCGAGGGCTTCGACGTGGTTCGCGTTGAAGTGCTTGGCGAAGACAAGTACTCGGCGCCGGTGACGATCATGGGTCTGGATCCGAAGGACGGCAAGTTCACGATGAATCCGCGCCTCGAAGATCTGCTGCGCAAGGCAATCTACGACGAACGCGTTGCGGACGCGATGCGGGATTGGATCTGGGCCGGCCTGATGACGCCGATGCCCAAACTGGCCAACAAGAAGTATCCGCAATTCGAGTTCAAGGATTTCGACATCGACTGGACGTTTCTCGACGATCTGGAAAAGCGGCCCGAAGCCATGGTCGGCGGCGGCTTTGGCCCCGGCCCCGGCCCCATGCCGCCGCGGCCCGGCAAAGAAGGCGGCAGCGGATTGCCCGGATTCGGCAAAGGCAAGGAACGCGGCCCCGGCGGCATCGAAAGGCCGCCGATGGGACTCGAAATGAACCCGAGACCCGCGGGCGCCGAATTTCGGGCCGTGGAGATTCCCGAAGGCGTGCTGGACATCTCGCACCCGGGGTTGATCGCCCGAATTTACAAAACCAAGGACGACGAGTTCAATCCTTATCACGTATTCGGCAAAAAACGTCCTGAACGGGATAAGGCCGTCGGTCCCGAGTTCAACCAGCCGCCGGTCCAGGCGAATCAGGACGCGTTCTACGACGCGTGGGACGTCAACCCGCCGCAGGGCGCCGGCGCCTTTGGCCCAGGTCCGGGTCCGGGACCGGGTCCGGGAGTGGGACCGGGCGTCAAACGTCCGATGGGCTTCGAGCGGCCCCCCGGCGGCGAAAAGCCTGGTGGCGTCGGCGGCGTCGGCGGTGGGACCGGAACGGTCTTCGTCAACTGGGATCGCGACGCCCTCGTCCGCTTCATCGACGTTGACGTCAAGCCCGGCAAGACCTACAAGTACGCCATCCGCGTTCGCCTCGCCAACCCCAACTTCGGTCTGCCGGTCAAGGACCTCGAATTCGGCGACCTCTCCCTGCACAAAGAACTGCCGCCGTCCGCGTGGGTGGACACGCCGAACATCACGATTCCGCACGAGTTCCACGTCTACGCCATCGATCAGCAATTGCTCGACGATTGGGCCGACGACAAGGGCCCCAAGAAAGGCGGCGTCGTGCCGATCTACCAGCCCTCGTTCGTCAACAACTTTACCGCGTTCCAGATTCATCAATGGGTCGAACTCAAGAAGGACTATGCCAAGCCCGGCGCCGAGCCGTATGTGATCGGCGACTGGGTCATCGGCGAACGCCAACTGGTTCGCAAGGGCGAGCCCATCGGCAAACGGCTCACCGTGCAGGCCCCGGTGTGGCTGACGTTGAAAGACGCTTTCGAAGTGCCCCAGCATCTGGACCCGGACGTCAAGGACAAGAAGAGAGCCGCCAAGGGCGTGCACACCGACATGACCCCGCCCGACGGCAAGGCGCCGATCCTGGTTGACTTCACGGGCGGCAAGCGCCTCAACAAGAACAACGGCCTGGACGAAGAGACCGCCGTTGACGCCCTGGTGCTGATGCCCGACGGCAAGCTCAAGGTCTTCAACTCGCGCGAGTCGATGGACCTAAAATCCGCCGATGACGATGTTCGCCGCGACGCGAAGGAACGCTACGATCGCCTCGTCAACGCCCGCAAACGCGTCGAAGAGGTGCTCAGCGGCGCCGGCAACGGCCCGGGCGGCAATAACCCGGCCATGCCGAAATCGCCCGTGGGGCCCGGTTTGCCCGGCGCCAAGGGCGGTTCCTGACGCGAGTTATCCAGTTCCCTGACCGAGCCGGAAGGGGCGGCGACGGACAACACCGTCGCTGCCGCTCCCGGCTCGGTCGCATTTTTCTTAACGATCCCTTCGTCTATTGCCGAAGAAAGCATGAGACGACTCTTCGATTTGGAAATTCGGCCGCACGCGGACGGTTCGTTTTTGTCGCTTCAACAAGCCGCCGCGCAACTCCCAAGACTCTTCGCGTTCTTTCGATGCGTGGAGCGGACATTCGTGTCCGCGTGCCCGACATCCGCGGCATTGGATTTGCAAGTCGCCGTTTCGTGCGCTAGAATTCCCATAGAGGCACGCCACGACATGACGTTCGGCAATCGAGACTGAGAAGGGGCACGATCATGTGGCACTATCAATCGCAACAACCGCTGCGCGATTACTTCAAC
>DAIOGM010000620.1:0-3660 GCA_036745215.1 Gemmataceae bacterium | reverse complement strand
TGATCACTTCGGGATTGAAGAAGTAATTCTTGGCGGTGTCCCATTTCGCATAAATGACCTCCTGGCCCACGTACGGAAGCAGCAAGACCGCCCACGTCGGTCCTCCCTGTGCGACGCCGGTGCCGGTCCCGAACGGCAAGATCACCTGGCCTTTGTCGCCCAGCTTGCTCGGCGGCAGACATTTGTAGGCCGACTCGTACTGATGGATCGCCAGCCCCAGTTGCTTGAGATGATTGGCGCATTGCGTGCGGCCGGCGGACTCGCGCACGCGTTGCACGGCTGGCACGAGCAAGCCGATCAGAATCGCGATGATGGCCATCACGACGAGCAATTCGATCAACGAGAACCCGCGCCGGCCGATGGATCGCATGGATCGATTCATGGAAGCCTCCAATGATTCAGTTCTTGAACGGCGCCTTCTGCGGGACATACATCTCGCGCGGAATGCGGAACTTGAACACGCCCTTGCCGCCCCACATGTCGGCCGGAATCTCCAGTTCCAGATGGACGGCGCCGGCGTCCGGCGGCTCGAAAATCAAGACGTCCACCATGTGCCGATTCGGATTGACGAATTCGCGTGAGACCTGCCGATCGACCTCATTCTCCGGCCCAAACGTTTGCAGCGCGTGCACCTTTCCCTGATCATCGCGCAAGATCGGCGTCCCCTTCGCCCGGTCGTAAGCAATCTGCCTGAGCCGGCCCACGTTGGACAGCCGCATGGCAATCAGCAAATGCGGTTGTTTGGTCTTCGCCGGCCCCTTGATCTTTGGCGCTTCGAGTGAAACCTTGTCGAGAACGACATGAACATCGTCTTGCCGGATGGCATGCTTGCCGGCGTCCACCCAATCGGCTTCTTTCAACGCGGCGCCCGTAATCTTCGCATCGCGCGAGACGAGGAACAATTGCAACGGATCGGGCTCGTCAACGCGAAAATCGCGGCCCCAGTTGCGATTCAGCACATGCGGATTGAACAGCGCCGTCGCCAGCACCGCCGCGCAGATTCCGCTGCCGGCCAAGAGCCACAACACGTCTCGGCTGCGCCATCGTTTCGGCCGCTTGAGAATTTGGATGACGACAAGCAGAAGCCCAATCACCGTGAGCGGAATCGTGGCCACGCGAATGGAGTCGAAGGAGGCCGCCAGGAGCGCCGCACTTCCCAGGACGAACGCGGTCGCGCCGACGCCGTTGATCCACGCCGGCGCACTTCCCCCGGATGGCGCCGACGAATTCGCAGCGAAGACGGAAGCGGGCTTGGCGGGCGCCGCGTCAACGTCGTCCTCGTCCGGCTCATCCGGCTCGCTCGGCATCTCATACGCCGACGCTGCCTCCGCAATCGCCGCTCCCATCGACGCCGGCTCCAGGTCCGAGCTGTGCGGCTCCACGGGCGAGCCCACCAGCTCCGGCACGTGCTGATCCTCCGCCGGCGTCAACGTGAAATAGTTCGCGCAGCGCGCACATTTCCCGCTCCCACCCATGGCCCGATCTGGCACCCGCGCACGAATCTGACAATACGGACATTGCACGATGAATGGCATGACGGGCTTCCCTGACGGCCTGCAAGAAATGAACTGAAAAGATTATGCCGCGCGGCCGGCGTACTGCAAGCAAAAAGCGTCAGTCAGGAATGTCCTTCGGCCCGCCATCATTGCGCTCGATCAGCGACCGCAACGTCGCCTCCGCCATGTCGGCCGAGAACGTGCGAATGGCCGTCAACTTGGCACGTTCAATACCGCCCCGCACGCTTGTTGGCCGCACCCATGACCAAATAACGCAGCGCATCCAGCGCATGATTATGCTCGCTCAGCGGCGCCTCCGCAAGGCTATCCGTCGTCTTGTCGCCATACCGATAAAGCCCCGCCTCGGCCAAAAGATTTGGACACGCGCTCGCCAGCACCTTCAGCGACCCGTCCATGAGCGCCCCCGACACCGCCGCGATTCCCGGCCGCACCGCGTTTTTGCCCGGCGCCGAGATGATGCCGCGCACCCGCAGCTCCGACGCATCCGCCGCTCCGGACGGATCGGTGTACTAGTACACGCACCTCGGCAAATGTTTCGCATGATAGCTCGGCGGCTGTTGCCGAACGTAATGCTCGCCGACGAGCCACAAGATATTGTCGCGATCGACAACCCCCCACACGGCTGCAAATGGATTGCGAAAGCCGAAGTCGATGCCGCCATACCAATTCCCGCCGCACTCCGTGCGCGTCTTCGCCTGCGCGACCAAATGCTGGACGTGCGGCGGCAGCGCCGTCACGACGCACTTCACGAAATCCGGATAGACCAGCCCTTCGATCATCTCAAACGAGCAGCAAAATTCCTGCCGAAACCACGGCTCGCCGAGCGCCCGCCGTTCGCCCTCCAAAAACTCCGGCGGGATGCGCGGGCACAGGCTCGCCGGCACCTCGAAGCGAGCCCAATCATCGCCCCCCTTGGCCCACGCCTCCCAGAAAAACCCGCGTTTGCCGTTCGGCGTGGACAGACAGATGATCCGCCCCTTCGACACCGCCAACATGGGCCGCACCGCGCGATACAAATCGTCCGGCACCCGCGCCGCCTCATCGATGATCAACAGATCGACCTTCGCATAGCCGCGAATGGTATCCTCCCGGCACGGCAAGCTCAAGATTCGGCTCTCATCCCGGAACTCCATCTCCTGGGCATTGGAGCGCACGATGCCGTCATAGCCGAGGTACTTGCAATAGCGCGCCATCATCTTGAGCAACTCGCGCGATTGCCGATGGCTGCGTGAAATGAGCACGACATTGGTCCACCACCTCGTCATCGCCTCGACGAGTGCCATCGTGGCAACGACGGTGGACTTCCCGGATTGCCGGCAACAATTGAGCAGGATTTGCGGATGATCGGAGTAGATGAGTTCGCGCTGCCACGGATCCGGCTCGAGATCGAGCTTTTGCATGAGTTTGCAAATGAGTTCCGGATCGTGCAAGGGGGTTGAGCGCGGCATGGCACCAGTCTCGATGTCGATGTTCCGTTCCGGCGAGCCGAGCCGCGTAAGCGGCCGGTTGAATGGGTTGAGAAGTGATTGTCGCACATCGCCGATCGCGATTGCAAAGTGCGTTGCAAAATGTGGCCGCTGGTCCCTATCCTCATGGCAACAGGCGCGATTTTAAGACTTCGAACGGCGTCGGGAAGTATGTATACTTCCCGACGCCAATGACGGCTTGTTTTTTGAAGATACGCGAGTTGGCACCGCTTGCATGGGCCAGAAGTATATATACTTCTGGCCCATCAATGCTTCGAGGTTGCCTCAGAACAGAAACAACCTGCAGTCTTCATGATTCACAGCGTTCTTGATAATCGTGTCAACAAAATACGAACCAATCGCGACCTTGGCATCCGGCGTTAACGAGTCGAAGTACTGCGGTGAAATAACGAAATTGTCGCAAGATTGAAGGATGAGTTTTGAGAGCAAGTATTTTTGGAAGTACGACTCGCTCGTAAAGATCCGATGACAATAAACACGCACAAAGTGCCAATCATTGGGTGTGGCCGAGAATACCACGGCAACGTCTGAACCAGCCGGAAAGACACTGAGCGTGGCACGCGGCGTCTCAGGCGCATCGACGTCATCCAGCGAGAACATTGAACTAATTCGACAGCGCACCTTGACTCATATCGCCAGGATTTTGTAGACTCTCC
>DAIOGM010000619.1:2770-3699 GCA_036745215.1 Gemmataceae bacterium | reverse complement strand
GGCGCTCGACGTGACGCGGCTCGACCAACTCGAAACCGCCATGCACGGTGTCGATGCCGTCGTGCACCTGGCCGTCGCGTCAGGGCGCGAAGGCGACGTCGAAGATGACAAGTTCAATCAACTTCGCTTTGACGTCAACGTCAAAGGCACGTGGAACGTCCTCGAAGCGGCACGCCGAGCCAAAGTGAAGCGCGTCGTGCACACGAGCAGCCTGATGGTCGTCTGGGGTTACGCGCCGCCGGCGTGGGTCGAAGCCGACGCGCCGCCCAAACCGGTCGGCACGTACGCGTTGAACAAGCAACTCGCCGAAGTATTGTGCGAACATTACGCCCACCAACATGGCCTTTCGATCGTCGCGCTGCGCATCTCGAAGCCGATTGACTTGAATGATCCGCATTGGAAAGCGCGTCCCGTGCGGCCACAGTGGATCGCCTTCGACGACCTGGTCGAAGCCTATCGGTTGGCGTTGATCGCACCGCAGATTGACTTCGAAATCGTGACCCTCGTTGGCGAAAGCTCGCGGCGGCGCTGGGACCTCGCGAAGGCCGAACGCGTGCTCGGCTATCGGCCGCACATTCGCCTGGAGGACATCGGCTACACCCTAGGCAGCGAACGCGAGCCGGTCGATTGAATCTCATGCCAAGACGCAATGAACACGCATCCATATCGTTTCCTTTGCGACTTTGCGACTTTGCGTGAGCTATGAATCCGTCATCGGCCATCATCCCTACCGAAAAACACGTCGTTCTCATCGGCGCCGGCAACGCCCATCTCGGCTTCGTGCGCCGCTTCGGCATGAACCCCATTCCCGGCGTCGCGGTCACGCTCGTCAGCGAAGCGTCGGTCATCCCCTATTCCGCCATGGTCCCCGGCTACATCGCGCGGGACTATGCGTGGGACGAGATCACCATCGACCTGGTGCGTTTGTG
>DAIOGM010000619.1:2170-2760 GCA_036745215.1 Gemmataceae bacterium | reverse complement strand
GTCGCGCGTCAGGTTCGTCGCCGAGCGCGTACAATCGATCGACCCGATTCAGCGGATGGTCAACTTTGCGTCGCGGCCGCCGCTAACTTTCGACGCGCTTTCGCTCGGCGTCGGTTCACTGCCCGCGTTTCCGGAGTCGTTTGCCAAAGATGCACGCTCGCTGATGATGCGGCCGATGGCGCTCATGATGCAGAAGCTGGATTCGCTTGATGCGGACCTGGCAAGCAATCCGCGGCCATTCCATTTCGTGGTCGTCGGCGGCGGAGCGTCGGGCTGCGAACTGGCGGCGGCGATTCACAAGCGATTCAGCAAACATGCGACCTTCCGCTTGACGCTATTGCAAGGCGACGCTCGCTTGTTGCCGTTGTTTCCCGAAAGCACGGCGCGAGCATTCGAAAGCACGCTTCAAGCGCGCGGCATCGCCGTCAAGGTCAACGCTCGCGTCATCGACGACGCCGACGGCGCCCTCGTCGTGCAAAGCGGCGAGCGCATTTCGTTTGATGCAGTGCTCTGGGCGACGCAAGCCGCGCCGACGCCGCTGTTGCGCGAGAGCGGCCTGACCGTCGATGAACGGGGATTCCTGAAGGTAT
>DAIOGM010000619.1:0-2160 GCA_036745215.1 Gemmataceae bacterium | reverse complement strand
GGCACCGGCGATTGCGTCGATTTCGAGGCGTACCCGGACCTGCCCAAGAACGGAGTTCACGCGGTCCGTCAAGGCGCGTTGCTTTTCAACAACATCGCGGCGTTCCTTCGCGAAGAGCCATTGCGTCCGTTCGAGCCGCAACGATATTGCCTGTGCTTGATGAACTCTGCCGACGAGCACGCGATCTTGAACTACGGCTCGTTCACGTGGAAAAGCCGCTGGGCGCGCCGCTGGAAGGAACGCATCGACCGCCGCTGGATCGCGATGCATTCTCTCCCCTCTCCCTCTGGGAGAGGGGCCGGGGGTGAGGGCGAGCGGCCGGGCCATGAGGAAAATCACTTAATGCGTTGCGGCGGCTGCGGCAACAAGATCTCCGCCGACGTCCTCTCCGCCGTCCTCAAACGTCTCAACTTTCCCGACGACCCGCGCATTCTCCTCGGCGCCAGGGCCGGCGAAGACGCCGCCGTCCATCGCGTTCGGCCCGAGCTGTTCGGCGACGATCCACAGAAGCTGCTCGAAGTGCAAACCGTCGATTATTTCAAGGCATTCGTGGACGATCCGTACCTTTTTGGCCGCATCGCCGCGCTCAACGCGGTGAGCGATTTGTATGCGATGAATGCGCGGCCGTTCTCCGCCCTGGCAATCGCGACGCTGCCCTACGCGCGTGGCCCAATCCAGGAGGCGCAGCTTTTCGAACTGTTGTCCGGCGCCGTCGAATCGCTGAAGCAGCTCGGCGTCGTCCTCACCGGCGGCCACACGACGGAAGGCCCCGAGCTGGCTCTCGGTTTCGCCGTCACCGGCTTCGCGGAAGAAGGCAAGCTGTTTCAAAAGAGCATGCTGCAAGTCGGCGATCGCTTGATCCTGACGAAGCCGCTCGGCAGCGGCGCGCTCCTGGCAGCGTGGATGCGCGGCGAGTGCCGGGCGAGTTGGTTTGAGCCATTGATCGCCGCGATGTTGACATCGAACGGCCCGGCGGGGAGAATCTTCGCAGAGGCCGGCGTGTCGGCTTGCACCGACGTGACGGGTTTCGGCCTTGCGGGACATTTGCTGGAGATGCTCGATGCCAGCAACGTGTCCGCTCGGCTCAAAGCGCGCGACGTTCCGGTGTTTGATGGCTTTGGCGCCGTCGTTGAGCGCGGCATCGTCAGCACGCTGCATCGCGACAATGCCAAGACGGCGTGCCGCGTCATCGGCGTGCCGCCGGCGTGGCTGTTCGATCCGCAAACCTCCGGCGGTTTGATTGCGGGCGTTCGGTTGGACAGCGTTGAGCGAACACTCGAGGCATTACATCAGGCGGGCTGCGCGCACGCTGCGGTGATCGGTGAAGTCGTCGCCGTCGAGCCGAACGCGGGTCCGATGATTGAATTGCAATGAAAACGACTATTCGAGTATTGGCGGTCGTCCTTTTCGTGAGCGCGCTCGCGACGGTTCCGGTGTTGTGGTGGATCGAGCGCCTTTACGACATTCCCGAAAACTACGCGGAGGTCGAAGCCGGCCTGTGGATGGGTGGCGACACGCAACAGCCGCCGCCGGGGACGATTGCCGTTTTGAACTTGTGCGAGTTTGATGATCCTTATCGCACGGAAATCTATCTTTGGGAATCGATCCGCGACGCCAAACCGGCGCCGAGCATCGATTGGCTCAAGAAAAAAGTCGATTGGGTCGAGTCCCACCACGGCGCGGGCAAGACAACTTACGTGCATTGCTTCGCCGGCAGGAGCCGCAGCGGACTCGTCGTCACCGCCTATTTGATGCACAAGCATGGCTGGTCGCGCGATGAGGCGATGGCCAACGTTCGCGAGAAGCGGCCGGAGATTCGCGTGAACGCGACGTTCATGGAATTGTTGAATGAGTGGGAGAAACGTTGACGTTTAGCGCTCGCAGTCAAGCGACCGTTGCCCGGCGCTTCACTGCGAGCGCTAAACGAAGACAGGTCACAACTCCCAACCCTTGCGATACGGTCGCCGAATCAACGCGCTCGCGTCCACATTCGTGACGCGCAAATTCGCCGCGTCCCATTCGATGCGGCGGCCCAGGCGATACGCGACATTTCCAAGGTGGTTCGCCTCCGTCAGCCAACCCGAATACTCGAAGTCGGCGCTCGTACGCAGATCGGTCTTGGCGGCGACAAAGATCACCGTGTACGGGACGCTGACGCCG
>DAIOGM010000618.1:270-3699 GCA_036745215.1 Gemmataceae bacterium | reverse complement strand
CTCGTGACAGTCGGTCAGATGCTGCTCTCACAACTCGCGCCGCTCATCGAGGCGGGCTTCATCGACTGGATCATCTCGACCGGCGCCAATCTTTATCACGATACTCACTTCGCCCTCAACATGGAGATGCATCAATCGCGGCCGGGGCTCGACGATCTGGCGCTGCGCGAACATCAGGTGATTCGCATTTACGACATCGTCTTCGACTACGAGAACTTGCTCGGCACCGATCGCTTCTATCGCCAGCTTTGCCGGAGCGAGCCGTTTCAGAAGACGTTTAGCACGGCGGAGTTTCATTATCTCGTCGGCAAGTACTTGGCCAAACGCGAGGACGATGAAAAAGCAAAACACCGGAGCTTTGTCGCGGCAGCGCATCGGGCCGGCGTGCCGATCTTCACGTCGTCGCCAGGCGACAGTTCGATCGGCATGAATCTCGCCGCGCTGCAGTTGGAAGGCTCGAAACTGTCGATCGATCCCTTGCTCGACGTCAATCAATCGGCGTCGATCGTCTGGGATGCCAAGCGAAACAAGGGGCACAGCGGCGTCTTCATCCTCGGCGGCGGCTCGCCCAAGAACTTCATGCTGCAAACGGAGCCGCAGATTCAGGAAGTGCTCGGCCTGGAGGAAGCGGGGCACGACTACTTCCTGCAAGTGACCGACGCCCGGCCCGACACCGGCGGCTTATCGGGCGCGACGCCGCAAGAAGCGATGACCTGGGGCAAGGTTGATCCGAATCAGTTGCCCGACACGGTGACGTGCTACGTCGATTCGACGGTGTTCTTGCCGATTCTGACGGTGTATGCGCTGGCGAATCATGCGCCGCGCAAGCCGAGGCGGTTGGTGGATCGCCTCGACGGTTTGATGGAGGAATTGCAGTCGGGATATTTGAAGAATCGCAAACGCAATCGCAAGGAGTAAGCTTACCCCCGACCGTGGTGCAGGCGGCTCGCCTGCACGTTTCATTACATGTGCAGGCGAGCCGCCTGCACCACGGGGGAGATTAGACGTCGAGAACTGATTTTGTCGTTTCGATGTCGTTCTGGATTTGTGCAACCAATTCCTGGGCACTGCCAAACGCCTTCGTGTCACGAATCTTCTCGACGAAATCAACCTTAAGTAATTGATCGTATAGCTGCCCGCTATAGCCGATCAAGTGCACCTCGACTTTGCGTGCGTTCTCGCCGAACGTTGGATTCGGGCCAACGTTCGCAGCGCCCGGCCATGTCACATCCCCCTCACCCCTAACCCCTCTCCCGCCCGGGGCGAGGGGAGGAATGGTCGTACGAACCGCGTAAACGCCGTTGCCGGGCACGAGCGTCGCGATCTCGTGCAAGTTCGCCGTCGGGAAGCCGAGCGTCGCGCCGCGCTTGGCGCCGGCGCCGACGATGCCCGCGATGCGATAGGGCAGGCCGAGCAATTGCGTCACAACACCCACGTTGCCCAGGAGCAACTCCGAGCGAACGCGACTGCTCGACACCGGCTGTCCGAGCACCTCGCGCGGCGGCAAAAGCGTCAACGGCACGCTCTTCTCGGCGCACCATGTCTGCAACAATTCGATCGTTCCCTCGCGGTTGTGTCCGAAGCCGAAGTTGAACCCCTCGACCAACGCCTTTGCCCCGAATTGACCGATGATGATGCGATCGAAGAAAGCGCGGGCGTCAAGCTGCAACAACGCGGGCGTCGTTTGCAGGATCAAGACGTGATCGATGCCATGCTGCTGCAACAGGCCGATGCGATCCTGCAGCGTGCTCAAGAATGGACCGGTGCGGTCGGGTCGCAGGATTTGCGAGGGATGCGGATCGAACGTGACGGCCACCGACATCGTGCCGTGCGCGCGTGCTTGTCGCACCGCTTCCGCGAGAAGCGCCTGGTGGCCGAGATGGACGCCGTCGAAGTTGCCGATGGTCAGGACGCCGCCGCGACATGCTGCGGGCATCGGGGCGTCGAGAGAATAGGTAAAAACACCCATGGAAGGAACTCTTCCCGATCGCCGCCGGTTTGCGGGCGGCGACCGGGAAGGACCAATTGGCTTACACCGCGGCCTTCAGCGCCGCCAGTGCGGCGTCATAGTTCGGATGCACGCCGACTTCCGGCACGTATTCCACGTACGTGATCTTGTTATTCTTGTCCAACACGAAGATCGCCCGGGAGAGGAGCGGGATCGGCAAGCCCTGGATCAGGACGCCGTAGTTCTTGCCGAACGATTGATTGCGCACGTCCGACAGGTTTTGCATGTTGGTGATCTTCTCGGTCGTGCAGAATCGGCCTTGCGCGAACGGCAGATCGAGGCTGACGGTGAAGCAGGCGACCTGGTCCTTCATGGAGCCGATCGCTTCGTCGAACTTCTTTGTCTGCTGGCTGCACACCGGCGTGTCGAGCGACGGCACGACGCTGAACATGCGGGCCTTCGCGGGCGTCGAGGCGAGATTGCGAATTTCCAGACCGGCGACGCATTCGAAATCGGGCGCCGTGTCGCCGGCCTTGAGCTGCGGGCCGACCAGGGGAAACATTTTGTCCTTGAATTTCACTTCACGAGCCATGAATCAATCCTCCTACGAGCGTCAGGCGGCGCCTGACAACGTGATGGTTTGCGACAATCTCTATTCAAATTACGAACGATGGCGCGGATCGTCAAACGAACGCGTCACGAGCCGGCATTGGCGCCGGCTTCCTGGAAGCGGAAAACGATGGCCGCCAGCGCGCCGCCCGCGAACGGTGCGACGAGATAGATCCAGACGTGCTCAAACGTGCCGTTGCCGAGGATCGCATTGACTGCCGTTGGTCCAACGCCGACCGCGGGATTGAATACCCCTCCTGAAATGCCGCCGACCGAGAACGCGCCGGCCGCGACGGTGAAGCCGATGGCCAGGCCGAAATACGAATTGTTCGCGGCCTTCTTTGCGGTCGCCACGTTCAGTACGACCAGGCAAAGGGCGAACGTGTACAAGAACTCTGCGAACAACACGCTGAACAAGGAAGCCCCGCTGCTTGGCGCAGGCGTGAACGCATGGCCAAGGATTCCGAAGACGGCAACCGTCGCCAGTGCGGCGCCGATCAGTTGCACGACGACATAGATGACGAATTCAGCCGGGCCCATGCCGCCGCGAAGCAAGACTGCCAGGCTGACCGCGGGGTTGTAGTGCGCGCCGGAAATGGGCCCGCCCATGTAAACCATTACCATGAGCGTCGCTCCAATCGCAAGCGCGGCGAAGTTGCCCAGGTTTGCTTCCGGAGATGTCGCGGTACCGATGGTCAAAACCAAAAAGAAAGTTCCGATCATTTCCGTCAGGTATTTGTGCATGGTCCCCTCGTTGCCGGGCCGAAGAAATGCGTTGGCCCGAAATCGCTTTTGGAATGGAAAAATCTATAGACGTTGTACGACGATGCCAGCAAAAAGTCGCGAGTCATGCGGTATTATGGAGTGAATGC
>DAIOGM010000618.1:0-260 GCA_036745215.1 Gemmataceae bacterium | reverse complement strand
TTATTTGAGGTACACTGTGGCTGCCGCCGCCAAACGTCCGTCGCGGGTCATTCGCCTGATTCGGCGTCCCGGCGCGGACGGCGTCGGTGTTTTTGCGATCACGACGAAGGGCCGCGCGCAGTTTTACGTGTTCAAGGAAATCCCCTGCGAGATCGGCGGCCGCGCGTTCGTAGTGCATCGCATGGGGCTGGCGAGTGTTTACGACGTTCGCATCGGCACGCCGACCGAGTGTTCGTGCGAGTGCATGGGCTACCTTCGTC
>DAIOGM010000617.1:0-3714 GCA_036745215.1 Gemmataceae bacterium | reverse complement strand
TGCAAGTCGAGCAACTCGCTCGCACTCACGCGGCGGGCTTTCCCCTTCGGCAACTTATCCAACTGCACCGTGCCGATCGCCGTGCGCTTCAACTTCAGCACCTTGTGGTCGAGCTTGGCGAGCATGCGGCGAATCTCGCGGTTCTTGCCTTCAGCCAGGACGATGCGCATCCAGGTGCTGTTGCCCTGCTTGCGCAGGCGTTTGACATGGCGGGCCTTGACGTGGCCTTCGCTCAGGTAAACGCCGTCGAGGAGCTTTTTCAAATCCTCCGGCGCCGGCGTGCCTGCGACGAGGACGAGATACGATTTCTCGACGCCGAAGCGCGGATGCATGAGTCGATGCGCGAGATCGCCGTCGTTGGTCAACAGCAGCAGGCCTTCGCTGTCCTCGTCGAGCCGGCCGACGGTGTAGACGCGCTGGGCGATTTGCGGTACGAGGTCGATGGCGAGCGGCCGGCCCGAGGGATCGTGATTGGTGCAAAGAAAGCCGCGCGGCTTGTTGACGAGCCAGTAGACGAACTTCTCCGTTCGCACGGGTTCGCCGTCCACGGTGACGTCTTGTTCGGGACCGACGCGCGTGGCGAGATCGTTGACGGTGCGGCCATCGATCGACACGCGGCCGGCGCGGATCAATTCTTCGCAATGGCGACGCGAGCCGAGGCCGGCGTGGGCCAGATATTTGTTGAGGCGGTCCATGGTTGGGGTTTGCCTGGTTTACGTTTAGCGGTCGCGTGGCGCTACGCGAGCGCTAAACGTAAACCCGGTTGCCCCTCATCCCCCGAGCGAGTCCTTGAGCGTTTGCAACTGCTGTTTAGTATACGCAAGCGCATCGCTCAGTTCCCGCATCTGCGCTTTCAACGCAACCAGATCCGCTTCAAGTTTTGCGACTTGCTCGGCACTCGCCCAGCTACTCGACACCGTCGGCGCGGCGGCCAACGCTTCTTCGGAGGAGGCGCGCGAACGCAATACTTCGATTTCCTTGTCCGCGTGGAAGCCGTGTGTGATCAGCGTGCCGCGGCGGCCTTCGGGGCCGAGGAACACGACGAGCTTGCGTTCGGCGAGCGGCTTCAGGGCGGCGCGCAATGCGTCAAGATCGTCGATCGGCTCCATGCGGCTGGCGCGTTGCCGCAGCTCGCCTTCCGTTTGCGGGCCGCGCAGCAGCAGCTCCGCGAGGATCGCCAGCTCGACCTTATTGACGCTCCAGACATCGTAAAGATTGTGCCGCCAGCGTTCGACGCGGCCGCCCTGGATGCGCGTCACGTAGCCCTTCGGCTGCAAGCCGGCGAGCGTGTTCTCGACGTCCTCATCGCTCAAGTTCAAGATCGGCTCGCGATTGCTCTTTTGATTGGAGCCGGTCACTAACGAATTGATGCTCAGCGGATAGACATCGGGGGTCGTCTTGGCCTTCTCGACCATGACGCCTAGAATTCGGCGCTCGGCCATCGTCAACGTTGGTATCGTCAAGTCCGTGCTCATCCAAAGTCCTCAACCCGGTCGCCTGGATTTGTTTTACACAATATGACAAACATGCTCGTCAGCAAGATCAGGAATGCCCAAATATAAGCGCCGTAAACTTGCGCCAGCTTGCCGAGACTTTCCTGCGCATCGACGTGGCGATCGAAGACGCCCGTGGTGGTTGACAGCATCAAGAGCGTCGCCGTCGCCAGCGTCGCTCCCGCGTACCAGCGCAGGCCGCGCGCGTAACCCGGCGTTGACAGGACGTAAGCGAGCACGCCGAACGGCATCAAAAGCGTCACGCAATGATGCTTCCAGGTGCGTTCGCAAAAAAGCAGCATGCCCAGAACGACGACACTGAACTCCGCCATCAACTGCAAACGCGGCCGCCCGGCGAGCGGTGTGCGGCAAAATCGCAGGGCGGCCAAGGCGAACAAGATCATGCAGACCGCGAGAATGGCTTGCACAATTCGGGGGTCCCATGAAACAATATTATGAGTATCGAGAACAACCTTGCGATCTCCCGCGTAATCGGAAAAAGAAGCCTCGTCGCACAAAAGGCGATGCAGCAACCCCGGCAGCGATTGATTCTTGTGCTCGCTGGTCACGACGCCGGCAGCGTAAGGCGCGACCATCTGATGGTGCCAACTGCGAAGATAATCGAGATTGTTCTGCCAGCCGAAATACACGCCTGGAATAACGATCAGGAAAACGACCACGCTGACAAGGGCCGCCGCCAACGTCGTCCAGGCACGCTTGTAGATGAAATAGAGCACCAAGAGAGCCGGCGTCAGTTTGCAGGCGATGCTCAATCCCAAGAGCCAGCCCGCGAGTGCGTCACGCCGATGGCAGAACGAGTAAAGCGTCGCGACGACCATCGCCAGAATCAGCAAGCTGATGTTGCCGTGCACCAGGTCGCCTTCGATGGGCCGCAGCGCCGGCAGGACGGCGAGCGTTTTTCCCCAAAGCGGAAACGGCTCGTCTCTTGAATCGAGAAGTCTCCAGACGGCAATGATGGACGCAAGCGTCAGAATGGCTTTCACGATGAACCACAGTGACGCTCCTACCGTGGGCGGCATCGCCATAAACGGCTTCAGAATGATGGCCATGATCGGCGGATTGGGATACGCGTATTTTTCCCAGACGTTGACGCCGTCGTCGAGGTGCTGAAGTTGGATCCGCCAGCGCAGGAACGCGGAGCGCGTGCTGGAGTCATCGACTTGAGTTTTCAACAGATATTGAATCAGAAAGAGCGCGAAGACGGCCATGATCGCGACAAGGAGCCAGCGGTGGCGCGGCAAGTCGAAATCGGAGCGTAGTGTCGTGGTCGCCATGAATCGCGTCCGTGCGTTTTGTGGGAATTCGAATGGTGAGGATAGCACAGCCGTGAGCCGCGACTCAAGCGGAACTCGCCGTTCGTTTTTTGCCGCTTTTGACGAATGGGCAACGTGCGATCCTGGGTTCGATTTGGTCGATTGTCTGCATCATGCCAAAACAGCGTGTAAATTTGAATATGGTCACCACAGAAACGAAGAAAGCTGCCATGGCTACCGTCGCCGATTACTGGTTCGTCCGCTTGCCTGATGGCCGGACGTTGCGATCGCGCAGCACCGAGTCGCTGCGTCAGCACCTCAAAGCGGGCCGGATTCCTTGGGACAGCCGCGTGCGCCGCTCCGCGGAAGAGCCGTGGCAGCCGCTCGACAAGGCAGCGGAGTTCGCCGACCTCGCGCCCGACGAGAACGACGACGAACCCGCGAATCGCGGGCCGCGGCTGCCAGGCAAGAAAAAAGAACGCGCCTCGGAAAAAGACATGCGCACCCTCGGCGTGCGTGGGTTATTGGAAGAGCTTTTTAACGCGTTCGACGTGAGCTTGCAAAAGGCGAAGTTGACGACGGCCGCCCTCACGGGCCTCCTGATGGGGATCACCATCATCTTCGGCGCCGTTTCGCACTATTTCCTGCCGGATGGCTGGAAGTGGTCCGGCTATGTTGGCGCCGGCTTCGTACTTTGCGTTCTCTTTAGTGCCTGCACAAGCATCATCACGCAGATGACCGCGCTGGAGCTGTCGCGCTTTCGGCCGGCACAATTCGACGAGGTCCGCTCTGGACTGGCGCGCACCATATTGCGCCTGACCATTGCCTTCACGCTCGTCGGCGGCGCGATCGGCGGGCTTATTTATCTGCTGCATTCGCTGCCGGGCTGGTTGTCGCCGACTGCGGCGGGCGAAGACGGTGCCTGCTGCCATCCTTCGAGGCTCGCC
>DAIOGM010000616.1:1397-3760 GCA_036745215.1 Gemmataceae bacterium | reverse complement strand
CGAAGCCGCTGAATGCTCACGGCTCGGCAGGAGCCTCGCCCTCCCGGCCATCCGACAATAGCAATATGTATGTTGACGCTTCATCGTCGGGTTCACCAAACTAGAAGCGAAGCCTGTCGTGACTCCTCTGACCAAAACGCTGTACGCAATCATCCTGGCGGTGATGGCGCTCCTGGTCATCCTCACCACGTTCATCCCCTATCCGCCGTCGCTCGACATGGCGCGCGCCGCCGGTTTCAGCGACAGCGAAATCCAGACGGGGCTGCAATACTCCTTCGAACGCCGGCTCTTCATGTGGGCCGCGACGGCTTTGCATCTGGGCCTCTTGGGCGGCTTCGCGCTGACCCGTTTGGGCCGGCGCGTCGCCGACCGTTTCCTCGCGTGGACCGGGCAACTCCGCGTGCCGGCGGCGCTCGGCGTCGCTTGCTGCATCTGGCTGCTGCACGCCGTCCTTTATGTGCCGCTGGGCATCGCGAGCCTCCATCATCGTTGGGCATGGGAGACGTCGAATTTGGATCTGGCGGACTGGATGTACGAGTACTGGCTTTCCACGGGCATCACCTTGATCTGCGAGGCCGTCGTCGTCGTCGGCTTTTATGCGCTCCTCATCTGGTTGCCACGCACGTGGTGGCTTGTCGCGCCGATCGGCGGCGCGGGCCTCGGAGTCCTTTACGCGTTGTTATCGCCGATTTTGATCAATCCGCTCTTCAACGAATTCACGCCAATTCAGGAAACGCCATGGAGCGATCAACAGCCGCAGATTCAGGCCCTCATCGACAAGGCCGGCGTTCCCGTTCATGAAATCCTGGTCATGAACGGCTCAAAGCAAAGCAACCACACGAACGCCTACTTCACGGGCTTCGGCCCGACGCGGCGCATCGTTCTTTACGATACGCTGTTGACCAAACACAACGCCGATGAGATCGAATCGGTCCTCGCGCACGAACTGGGCCACTGGCAACACGATCACATCAACAAGGGCATCCTGCTCGGCGCGCTTGCCGCCCTCGTCGGCTGCTGCGTTCTCGATCGGTGCCTGCGCGCCGCCATGACGCGTGGCCCGTGGCATCTGCAAAGCACCGCCGATCCGGCGGGCTTGCCGCTCGTGTTGCTGGTGATGTATCTGGGTTCATGGGTCGCGATGCCGGTCGGGAATCTGGTGAGCCGGCATTTCGAGCGCCAGGCTGATCAAGCGTCGCTGGAATTGGCAGACGTGCCGAAGGCGTTCATCGACGCCGAGTACAAACTGGCGCGCGACAACAAGTCGAACGTCGCGCCGACGCCGTGGAATGTTTGGCTCTTCTCATCGCATCCGCCGACGATCGAACGCATTCGCATGGCGGAAGATTGGCAAAAGAGGAGGTAACGAGAACGCGTGTTGGCACAGAAGAACCGGGTAACCGAGAACCGAGAACCGAGAACCGAGAATTCAATTCTCCGTTCTCGGTTCTCGGTTCTCCGTCACCCGGTTTGTGTTTGCGCGTCCGTTCAGCGCGGCAACCGAATCAATCCATACCCCGTCTCATGGTCGTGTCCCGGCGGCCCCAGGTCGAGCGCCGCGCTCTTCAACAAATTCGTGATCTGACCCGACGTTGCCTGCGGTCGGCTCGACCAACAAAGCGCCGCCAATCCGGCTGCTTGCGGCGCGGCGGCCGACGTGCCGGCGAACGGCTTGTCGCGGCAGACGCTCGGGAACGGCACCGTTGCCATGAAGTCGGGTTTGGGCAAACGTGAGTTCGGCCCGCACGAGCTGTACTCAAGCCGGCGATGTTTTGCGTCCACGGCGCCAACTGCGAGCACGTTGGCGCCGTCGCCGGGAAACGGAATGCTGCCCGACGGCGTCGTGCACGCCAGCGACGCGCCCAGCGCCACCAGATGAAACGCTTCCGCCTTGCTGCCGGTGGAATCCAGGAAACGCACGCGCACCTGGTACGTCGCGCATTTCTCCGGCTCGAAACGAACCACGGCGCGGCCCGCCTTTTTCGTCGCGTCCGTTTGCAGCCTCGATCGGCCGATGCACGCGTTCGCATTCCAGACCGAAACTTCGAAGGCCGATTGCGTCGGCCCGTACAGTTCCACGCCGACGCGTTCGGGGCCCCACGGGATCAACGTGTTGTTGACGATTTCGTGCCGCCACTGATGCCAGTCACCGGCGTTCGGAGCGTAATAGCCGCACCAGTGGCGCTGAGCGGTGTTGCCGGCGCTGGCGAAGAAGAGCGCGTCATCGAGCAGCGGCGCGAGGTCGCGATGCACCTCGCCGCCTCCTTCGCCGTCCGACCAGCTCGGCATGATCAAGGAGCACGAAAAGATTTTCACGCCTTCCGACTTCGCCCAGCGAACCGCGTCAAGAAACGCATGTGGAC
>DAIOGM010000616.1:0-1387 GCA_036745215.1 Gemmataceae bacterium | reverse complement strand
AGAACGATCGACGCATCCGGCGCGACGGCGTGAATCACCTCGGCGCAAAGGATGCCGTGTTCGCTGTCGCGCGCTTCGATGTTGCCGTCCTTGCGAAACGATTTCGTCCGCACATTAATCGGTAACCCTTTGCCGAGGTGCAGGCGATAATTACGAAACCCGCTGTCGAGCACTGCGACCTTGACATCTTGCCCGCGCCGTTCATCGAGGTGCCAGCTCAGGGCGCCGAGATTGGCGAGGTGCGCTTTGCGTTCGAGCGCCGGCCCGGCATCCTGGGCGGTCTGTTCGCTTGAGACCGACGCCGGCGCGGACGGAGCACACGCGGGAAGAAAGCAGAGAAAAAGCCAAAGCCAGCGAACGCGAGCCATGTCCCCAGTATCGGCCAGTTTCGCCAGCTAACGGCAACGAATCATTTTGGCAGGGAAACGTAAGGCGCGAAGATGGGGAAAATGTGCGGAAGAGCAAACAGTTCAAATATTGGGGAGGCTGTTATTTCGAGTAACGCCAAACGCGCAACACGACCACCTTGTTGTCGGCTGGTTTGAGCCGATAGACGACCGCGAGAGGGATTTCGATCAAGATTCGGCGACCATTATCGCGTGATTCGCCAACGCCGAGCGGATCGTTGGCCAGCATTACGTCGATTTGATTCGCCGCCGCGGTAACGGCTGCGCGGTCCCCGGCGCTGACCCACAACGCAGCCAAGTCATTTCTGGCCGAGCGGCGATAGGCGACCGTCCATTTCATTGCTTCTCCAGGTCAGCGAGGATCTCGGCAAGCGAATACTCCTCCGACTCCTCCTCCGCATGCCGCAACTCTTCCTCAGTGAATGGCACGATCGCGAGATCGTAAGGAGACGGCGGCACAACTCGTCCGACGACTTGACCTGAAGGGTCGCACAAAAGTACGGGGTCCTTGATCGTTTTCAATTTGCTCGCCATCTTCTCATCGACCATTAGTCTTGTCATGTTGTACGCTCCAAGGGCAATCGTTGGTGATCATCATACCACGTCCGTCACGGCCGGTAAATCGGCGTTATCCAATTGCCGCAAGATCGAGCGAATGCCCATAACGTGCCAGCACCGCTTGGCGCAACGCCGCATGCTCCGGCTTGCGCAAGCCTGCGTCCTCAGCGACGATCTCGATCGCGTCCGCCCGCGCCAATTCAAGCAAATCGAAATCGTGCAGCAGATCGCCGAAGCGCAGGTCGCCCAGACCGTGTTGCCGAGTGCCGAAGAATTCGCCCAGGCCGCGCAATCGGGCGTCCGCCTCCGCGAGCGCGAAGCCGTCCGTGGTGCGCGAGATCGCCCGCAAGCGTTCGCGGGCCTCCTCCGTCGTGACGCCCGCGAACAGATAGCATTCCCCCGCGACGGCGCCGCGCGTGACT
>DAIOGM010000615.1:0-3773 GCA_036745215.1 Gemmataceae bacterium | reverse complement strand
GGTAGCCGCACTCGCCAGAGTGCGGGCAACCCGCGTTCTGGCGAACGCGGCTACCGGACAAGGAAGCTGACGAATCACTAAGTGTTTTCAAAGTAGCACTATTTGAAAGGGATGAACCATGCGTGCGACCGGAATCTTCCTGACGCTGTGTTTCCTCGCCGCCACCATCGCGGGTTGTACCGCCCAAAAGGAATCGGACGCGTCTTTCACCACGGCAGGAGCTGGATCGGCCGACAAGCGATCTGCTTCGTCTAATGAGGGACTTTTGTCGACAACAGAAGACGATGGCACTGCAACTCGTCCAACCGTCTCGCACCTGAAAAAAGGCGACTGGGGCGACAAGGCCAAGAGCGACGACAAGGCCGGCCCGCGCGATTCAGAAAAAGGCCCGCCATTAACCGTTCGTGAAGGCGAAATCGGCCCCGCTCCCAAAGACGCGAAAGTCGGTGATCCCAAATGGAAAGCCGCCGATCCGCCTCCTGGCGTCGCCGAACCCGTCGTCGGCCGCGAAATGCCGAAGAAGCCGCGCGAGCCGCAATTGCAGTCCGGAATCCTCACGGCCGGCAGCTTCGATGACAACATCAATCCGCAAGTCTTCGATTCGTTCGTCAAACGCATGAGCCAGCATCGCGGCCTCGGCGATTTCCTCACCAAGATGCAGGGCCAACGCGTCCTCGTCATCGTCAAGGACTCGGGCGGCAAACCCGTCGGCGACGCGCGCGTCAAGCTGTCCGCGGGCGCCAGCGCTCCGGTCGAATTAGTCACGCGCACCGATGGCCGCGCCGTGTTCATGCTCGCGCTCGATCAGCTTCCGGCCGATCAAGCATTACTTGCCAGCGTCACCGCCCCGAGCGGCGGCAACCCGGTCACGGAGACGATCACGGTCGGCGCCTCGCGCTGGGAGATCACGCTCCCCGGCGTGCAAGCGGCGTTGCCCAAGAATCTCGATCTCGCCATCGTGCTCGACACCACCGGCAGCATGGGCGACGAACTCAAGCATCTGAACGCCGAGATTCGCGGCATCTCGCAAGCGATCGCGCAGAAGTTTCCCGAGGTCAAGCAGCGATTTTCCCTCGTGCTCTATCGCGATGACGGCGATGAATATGTGGTGCGCCGCTTCGACTTCACCGATTCGCTCGAAACCTTCCACAAAAACCTGTCGGCCCAGAGCGCCGGCGGCGGCGGCGATTATCCCGAAGCGATGCACAAGGCCCTGGAAGAAACGCAGCAGCTTCGCTGGCAAGAGAAAGACACCGCCCGCGTCCTCTTCCTCGTCGGCGACGCTCCGCCGCACGCCCAGCACATGAATCGCACGCTCGCCGCCGTCAACCACTTGCGCAAGAAAGGCGTCGCGCTCTATCCCGTCGCCTGCTCCGGCTACGACGATCCGACCGAACTCGTCATGCGTTCCAGCGCCTTGCTCACCGGCAGCCAGTTTCTCTTCCTGACGGACGACTCCGGCGTCGGCAACGCGCACGGGGAGCCGAAGATCCCGTATTACCAGGTCGAACGTCTCGAACGGCTGATGATCCGCATGATCGCCAGCGAACTGTCCGGCCAGCACATTCAAGCGAACCCGACGGACATCATTCGCACGGTCGGGAAAAAAGTGAATTGAGGACAAAACCACAGATGAACACGGATAAACACGGATAGGAAGAGGGAGGCGCTCCTCCGTATTCTTTCTTATCTGTGCTTATCCGTGTTCATCTGTGGTTATTTCTCTTTTGCCAGTTGCGCCCGCAGCCTGTCCACTTCATATTGCACATTGCCAAATCGCTGCGGCCAGGTGCGCGTGTCGAGTTTGCGCAGCGTTTCGCGGGCGTGGGCCCATTGCTTTTCGTGGATCTGCGCCTCGGCGAGCTTGAGCAATCCCGTCGGCTCCAGGGCACGCAAGCGCGCGACGTGCTCCCAGTGAAGAATCGCATCGGGCCAGCGATCTTGTTTCTGACGAATCTCCGCCAGCATCGTATGGCTCTCGGCCTCGTTCGGTTGCATCTCGACAATCGATGTGTAGGCGCGCTCCGCTTCCTGATGCTGATTCGCGTCGGCGTAACGTTTGCCGAGGCTTTGATAAAGCTTCAGTTCGCGACGCGACAATTGCACCGCTTGCAACAATTGCTTCGCGGCGCCGTCCTTGTCGCCGGTTTCATCGAGCGACGCGACCAGCAGCTCATGAATCTCGGCATCGTTCGGTTGAAGCTCGACGGCTTTCTTCAACTGAACGACGGCTTTGGCAAATTCTTTCTTCTGGCGATACGCCTGTCCGATCGCCTTGCGAATGATGGCGCTGTCCTCTTTTTGCTTGTCCCAATGTTCGACATAGGCGTCGAGATCGGGCGAGCGCTCGAAAACGGACACGAGCGTTCGCAGTGCGCCATCGCGATTCGAGTGCTGCGATCCCCACGCGACGATCGCGGCGCTCGCGGCATCGACGGCTTCCGGCGTTTTCTTCAAGCCGGCGTATGCGTTGGCGAGGCCGGTGTAATAATTTGACAGCGTGCCGTTGCCGATGCCGCGATTGGGATGGGTGCGTTCGTGCAGCGGAATCAGCTCCTTGTAATACGCGACCGATTGCTCGAACAATTCATTCTCCAACGTGCTGCTGGCAAGGCGTTCCAGCGGATGTTCGCCCCAGCGATCCTTCTCGTGGAAATACGCATCCGTTGCTTTGAGCATCGCGAGAAGGTCCGCCTGGCGCCCGGTGCGGAAATAGGAATGCATCAAGAGCACGCGATAATTCAGGTTGTCCGGCCGACGCTTCACCATCGGTTCGAGCACGGGGATGGTGTCGGCGAAGCGCTTCTCCTGGCGGAGGTAATCGACCAGCCGGGCCTGCCCTTCATCGTCGAGCAGCTTTTGTTTGTGAGCGGCGAACAGAACGTCGATGGCCCGCGGACCCAAATCCAGGCCCGAGAAAAGATAGTGGGCGATGTACAGCACCGCGGCGCCGGATTTTTGACGTTCGGCGAGCACGGCCTCGGCCGTCTTCGCGAAGTCGTCGGCTTTCTCCTTCCAGAATTGATATTTCTGATTGGTATAAACGTTCTTGTGATAAATCGCCTGGCTGCGGCCTTCGCGCGTCTCCAGATCCAATCGAAGCTCGCTTAAGACCAGCTTGAGCAACCGGCCCTCAACGTCGCCAAGGTCCTTGACTTCTTGCCGCCAACCCCCCAACGTGTTGCCATGCCGGCTCCAGCCGTCCTGGCGATTGTAACGCAGCCAGCGCGGCTGAGCGTCGATTTCGTTCAAGAGGAACACGATGCCGTCGCGCGGACCCATGATTGCGTGAACGGTATGCGCGATCGTGCTGACGATCGATTCATGGTTGTTCGTCTGCTCTTTGACGAGCGGCGGCGCGATCTCGAAGGCGAATTTCTTCAGATCGAGGGCGACGCCCGGAATTTTCTTCTCGAATGCGGCGCTATACACCTGACATGCCCGCGACATCAACTGATATCGCTGGTTCTGATCGGTGTCGGCAAGTTCCTTTTGAATCTTGGCGTTGAGCGCTTGATAAAGGACGGCGCCCTTGCCGAGCGAAACGTCGCCGTCGCGCTGGAGCGCGTAAAGATAAAGCCCGTTGAGGCGATCGATCAACCAGCGACGCTGCTCGGCATGGACGGGATTCGCGAGCCTGGCAACGAGCAACTTCTCGCCGCGGGCGAAATGCCCCTCTTCCTCCAGAAAACCGATCAGCGTCGCCAGAGCGTTGTTGGCGTACGTGGGCAGGAAGCCGTCATTGGCCGTCTCGTATTCGTCGAGTTCCGCCT
>DAIOGM010000614.1:0-3778 GCA_036745215.1 Gemmataceae bacterium | reverse complement strand
CTTCCTGGGCAATGAAGCCGGGTTTTTTCGGCGAGAGCTTGTCCACGACGACCGGCGAGTTAATGACATCGAACGAATCAACGCCGGTGAAATTCCAGGAGGCGCCGCCATTTGTCGAAGTGTAAAGACGAGCGATCGGATTGTCTGTGATGGAAGTGACAAGGTCCGGATAGGGCTCGGCTTGCTGGTACGCATACAGGATGTTCGGGTTGTTGGGATCCACCGCGACGGAGCTGCCGTTCAGGTTCCGGTTGTTGCCGGCCGTGTTCGGGATGCCCATCGTCTGGGTCCACGTTTGCGTGCCGTTGAAGTTGACGATGCTGATGCCCTTGCCGGCGGCGTAGACGCTGTTGGGATTGGTCGGGTGCGACGCGACGTCGTTAATCTGGGCGTTGGCGAGATTGCCGGTGAGATCTTGCCACAAGTTGTTGGGACTGACCAATTCGCCGATGTCGATGAGCGTGCCGGGCGCCGCGTTGGTGGCGCCGCCGAGGTTGACTAGGGTCAACGTCGTGGCATTGATGATGTTGGTAATGCCGTAAAAGCCGCCGGCGTTGACGAGGATATGCTGTCCAATCGACAGCCCCGCCGTGGAGCGCACATTCACGTTGAGCGACGCGCCGACGGCGGGCTGGTTGAACGCCACGGTAAGAATGTTGCCGCTGATCGTTAGGCTCGAGCCGTCGATGATGGCCGAGCCCGGCCCCGCATTGCCAGGGACGCCGAGGTTTCGGATCGTGATTTGCGTCCCGCTATTGACGCTGGCAATGTCGTAGAACCCGCCGTTCGGATTGGTGCCGGGGGCGTCGATGTAAATGATCTGCCCGGCCAACAAACTCGCCGTGTTGCCGACGGTGATGGTGACGGTGTTGCCCTGCAAGGGCTGCGTATAGCTGTTGGCGGGGTTCGGCATGGCGGTGGTGGTGAAGTTCGTATTCGCTTCCGCGCTCGACTGGGCGGGGATAATCGTCGCAAGCGGCGCGTTGCCGGGCACGTCGTTGTTGACGAGATCAAGCGTATTGGGCCCGGTGACGGCGCCGATGACGTAATAGCCGCCGCCGGCGATGAACATGACCTGTCCGACGGCGAGGCCGGTCGTCGAACTCACGTCGACCGAGACCGTGGCCCCCAGGCCGGGCTGGACGAAATCCGTCAGGGTCGTCCGGCCGATGTAGTATTTCCACAAGCCGCCATCCGTCGCCGCGAGCAGGTTGGGCCCCGCCATCGACAATTGGTGCACGCCGGTGTGCGGGCCATAGCCGGCGACGTCGGTCGAAATGTCGAACCAGTTCAGGCCCGTCCACTGAAGCACGTAATTATCGGCGCCGGGATTCATGTGGCTGGCAGCGTCGGTGCCGCCCAGGAACGTCAGGCTGGGCACGCCGGTGCCCAAAAGCGACAGCGCGTAGTCCCCTCGGTTGGCAAGGAAGTTTGGCGGCGAAGCGAAGGGCACCCACGTCACGCCGTTGTCCGTGCTTCGCAGGAGCCGGTAAAAGCTGTTGCTGTCCGTGAACGGCCGCGCCTCTAAGGCGCCGACTTCCGGGAAGGCCATGACCGCGAGAATCGTCGAGCCGCTGACTTCCATCCGAATGTTGCCGAAAAACGGGAACGGCGGCAACGGCGCTTGGGGCGGAAACGGCCAATCGGATTGGTTATTGTCGAACTGTGCAACACGTGGAAAATCGAGCGCCGACGTGAGGCCCTGGTTGCCCATGAGCCACAGCGGCGGATTGGTGGAATTGTTCGACGTGGTCGGATTGAGCAAGTGGAAGACGGTGTTGTCACGCTCGCCGAAATCGGTCCCCAGCGACGCATAAAGAGCGCCGCCCACCAGTTCGAGATCGGTCCAGGACACAAACTGCTGCGGGAAGGACACGCTCCAGAAATCGTCCGGCCCCGGATCATTCGGCCCGATCGATACCACCTGGCCGCTCAGGGTGCTGCGGCCCTGCACGCGCCCGATCGACGTGAGGTTCGTCAGGTTGAACCACGTTTGCGTCTTGATGTCGTAACGCCAAACGCCCGCGTTGTGCGCATACGGGGCATTGACGTTGCCGGACCCGGTCAGGCCGTTTTCGGCCAGATCGCTGGTCGCCACGTAGATGACGTTGTTGGGGGAATCGACGAGGATCTTGTTGATGGCGAACCCATAAAGCGGGTTGCCGCCTTCGCCCGGGAAGCCGGGCAAGGTCGAATCGACGAGCAAGTTCCACGTTTGGCCGAAGTCGGTGGAACGGTACACGCCCGAGCCATAGAAGGAATCGATGGCGTTGTTGGCTTCGCCCGTGCCGAAGTAGAGGACGTTGGGCCGGCCCGAATCGAGCGCGAGGAAGCCGCCGCTCATGGTGATCTGCGAGTTGATGCCTTGCTGCAATACGGGCAGCTCACGATAGGGGCTGGCGGGGATGGCCTGCGTGCCGGCGGCGCCGCTGAAGGTGACGACCGGCTGCGACGTGAAATCGCTGCCTTGAGCCGTCACGGTGAGGCCCTTCACCGCGGCGTTGATTTCGGACTCCGCGGCGGCGCCGGTAGCGCCGACCGTAAAGAAGTCCACCACCAGGGGATCGGGATTGGTATCCACGCTGCCGCCGGTAATGAAGACCGTCGGCGCCGCGCCGTACGCGATGCCGCTGGTGAGAATCACCGACTCGATGCCACTACCGATCGAGCCGGCGAGGGAACCGCCGCCAAAGACGGTGAGCACTTCCACTTGAGTAATGGGCCCATCGTAGAAGCGAATCCGGTCCACGACGCCGGGGGAAACTTCGTCCTGAGTCGCTCCGAAATCATCCATGAAGAAATGGGCGATGCCAAAGGAGAACTCGGCCTCAGGAAAGCCACCACCGTCGTTGAAAGTAAACTGAAGGACGCCATTGATATAGGCTGCGAACTGGTCGGTTGCAGCGTCTCGGGTTATCACGAGGTGCACATCAACGCCTGGCGTGAAAACAAAGGCACCAGTGCTGTCTGCGCCGAAGAAATGATCAAAGGCCAGTCGACCGCTGTTGTTGACGTACAATCCGGGACCGAAGCTAAGATCGTCGAACGAAACAATGCGCGAGTAACCGCGCGGCGACAATGCGGACGGCAGCGTGTTGAAACGAAAGATCATTTCAATCGCGTAGTCGTTATCAGAGTTCAAAGCCCCGGTCACGGACAAGCCTTCATTGAAGCCGGGGACGGCGTTCCAGGAGAAGCTGGTCGCGCCGACCACGCCGCCCGTCTGCACCATCGACGGGCCGCCTGGCGTGGTGTCGGCCAGGGTGCCGTTGAATTCATACGCGTGAATGAGCGGGTCCTGAACGGCGCCGGACGAGACGACGGCGATGCCGGTGGCGCCGACGCCGGTCGGGTCGTTGAAGGTCACGGTCGGCGCCGACGTATACCCGGAGCCGGGGTTATTGATGACGACGTTGGTAATGCTGAGCCGGGCTTCGGCGCTCGCGAAGCCGCCGGTGCCCAGAGGGTCGGTGATCAAGATGGTGGGCGGCGCGGTATAGCCCGAGCCGCCGTTGCGCATGACGATGCTGACGATGTTGCCGCCGCCGCCCACGTAAGCGACGGCTTCGGCGCCGGAACCGTTGCCGTCCACGGGGATAAACGTGACTTCCGGCGCGACCGTCTGCGAATAACCGGCGCCGCCGTTGAGATTCCTAATCGACGTCACGGCCCCCGTGGCGATCGCCGTGGCGCCGGCGCCGCCGCCGCCCGTGATGGAAACCGACATCGGGCCGGAGTAATCGCGACTCGGAATGATGCTGAACACGCCGCTGTCGAG
>DAIOGM010000613.1:0-3782 GCA_036745215.1 Gemmataceae bacterium | reverse complement strand
CGCCGCCTTCGGTGCGTGGACATCGAACACCATTCGGGGGTGGGAATCGTACTACTTCCAATGGAAAGCAAGCGCCTTCGAGGACCAGATCTGGTCCGGATGGAACCAGCAGTTTCTTGACCTTTTCGGTTATCCCGGCGTTCAGGAGGTCTGGAAAATTCGCTGCCATCACTTGAGCAAAGAATTTCGCGAGTTTGTGGAACGAGAAATCGCCGGACCGCCGGCGCGATATTTTCCGCCAGCATTGGGCGGACGATGCCAGCTACATCGACCCCTTGATGTCGGGCGACGGTCACGACGGCATTGACGCCTTGATCGCCGGCGTGCAGCAGCGCTTCCCTGATTTCCATTTCAAACTGCTCGGCCAGCCCGACGGGTTTGGCGACCGCCTCCGTTTCTGCTCTAGCAGTCTGCTGAAGAACCCCTCGCCACGGAGGGGGCTTGATGATTCACTTTATCATCTCGAATCGGCGGAGACGATCATGCGCGGCAGGTTTACGGATCAGGGCGGCCTGTTTTCGTACATCGCGCCCGATAAGCGTGTGCCAGCGAACCATCCGCTGCGGAAGGTCCGGGAACTTGTCCGGGATGTTTTGAGTGATTTGAACCGCAGCCTTGGGAGGCTCTACGCCAGCGAGGGACGTCCTTCGATCCCTCCGGAGCAATTGCTGAGCGCCTTGCTGCTGCAGGTGTTCTACGGCATCCGCTCGGAACGCCAGTTGATGGAGCAACTGGACTACAATCTTTTGTATCGCTGGTTCGTGGGACTGTCGCCGGACGATCCGGTCTGGGACCCGACCACCTTCACCAAGAACCGGGAGCGGCTGCAGAACGGCGAGGTGTTCACGAAGTTCATGACCAGGCTTCTGAACCATCCGCAGGTCAAACCACTATTGTCGGACGAGCATTTTTCGGTGGACGGAACGCTGATCGAAGCCTGGGCTTCGCAGAAGAGTTTTCGTCCCAAGGACGGCAGCGGCGACGATGATGATGGCGCCAACTTCCACGGCCAGAAGCGCAAGAACGACACTCATGCGAGTACCAGCGATCCGGACAGCAGGCTTTATCGCAAGGCGGCCGGACGGGAGGCCAAGCTTTGCTATATGGGCCACGCCACCATGGAGAACCGGCATGGGCTGGCGGTGGCCGGCAGGGTCACGCATGCCAATGGCACCGCCGAACGCCGGGCTTCGGAGACCATGCTGAAGGCGAGACGCAAAGCCGCCGGCCGCCGCATCACGGCCGGAGAGGACAAGGCGTACGATACCGCCGATCATGTCGCCAATCTTCGCGCCATCGGCGTGACGCCGCATGTGACACAGAACCAGGCCGTCACCAAAACCGGCAAGACCCGCAACAGCGCCATCGACGAACGAACCACGCGGCATCCGGGGTACGGCATGTCGCAATCACGCCGGGCGATGGTCGAATGCATTTTCGGATGGGGCAAGCAGCATGGTACCATGCGCAAGACCAAACATCGTGGCATCGCTCGCGTCGCCGCCGACTTCCTGCTCAATCTGATCGCCTATAACCTGATCCGCATTCCCAAACTGCTTGCAGCGTAGCAGTACCGGGCGGCAACACCGCCCTCACGCAAAAAAATGCCTCGAGCTGGCGAACACATCACCTGAAACTTGATCGACGACGTTCACCGAGACAAAGAAAACTCAAATCCTTGAGTATTTCCGCAAACTGCTAGGGTTTCTACACATCTTGCGCGGCAAATTGACTCGGGTGTCATGATGTTGTGCCGTCTTTGCGGCTTGTATGATTCTGTTTCTGACGCTTTGATTCGAAGGAGCGTCGGAGATGCAGCGAGAACCGGATTTGTCACTGGGCGAGTTTGGCGACGTTCGCCTCGATAAAAGGGGGCGACGCTTCTGCGGGCTATGCTTTGTACGCGCAGCGTCTGCTTGCGCCAGATGGCGCGGGGAGACTGGGCCGCGTACATGGCGTACTGGCGGTTCGTGAACAATCCGCAGGTCACCACCGATCAACTGATTGAAGGCTGGAGCAGGCAGACGGCGACCGTGGTCGGCGGGCGTCATGTGCTGGCGATCCAGGACACCAGCGAGGTCAAGTTCCGGACCCGGCAGGGATGTCGGCGTGGACTGGGCCAAGTCGGCAAAGGCAATGCCCGCGGTGTGTTGCTGCATGCCATGATGGCGGTCGATGCCGACAGCGGGGCCTGTCTCGGTCTCACCGGCGGCAAGGTGTGGACGCGCAGGGGAAAGGTTAAGACCCCTCACGACCAGCGGGAGTTGGCCGACAAGGAGTCGGCGCGCTGGGTGACGACGGCCGAGCAGGGATGCGAGGTTCTGGCTGCGGCACGCATGATCACCGTCGTCAATGACCGCGAGGGGGAGTTCTTTGCGCATTGGGCGTTGACACCCGGCGACAACGTCCATCTGCGGACGCGGGCCATGCATGATCACGCGCTGGCCGACGGCAGAACACTTTATCAAGCAGTTGAGCGAGCCCGCTTCTGCGACAAGGCGGTGATCGATCTGCCGCAGCGGATGGATCGTCGTGGCCGCCAGGCTCATCTGTCCATGCGCTACGGAACCGTCCTGCTTAAGCGGCCGGCACGACCCGGCGTGAAGGACCTGCCGGAGCGCGTCGCAGTCAGCTTCGTGGAAGTCGTCGAGTTGCACCCTCCGAAGGGGGCCGAGCCCATTCATTGGCTGCTCTTGACCACTCATTCGATCGCCAATGCGGCCGATGCCTGGCGGATCGTCTCTTGGTACAAGCAGCGCTGGATCATCGAACAGCTCTTTCGCTCGCTGAAGAACCAGGGTCTGCGTATCGAGGAAAGTCAGCTGGAAAGCGCCGAAGCTCTGATCAAGCTCGTGGCGATCGCCACTAAAGCGGCATGTATCGTCATTCAGCTCGTTCAAGCCCGCAATGGCGGTAAACAATTGCCAGTCAAATGCGCCTTCACCCCCGAAGAAATCGAAGCACTTGCCGCCATCAACAAAACCATGAAAGGCAGGACCGAGCTTCAGAAGAACCCGCATCGCCCCCACACGCTTCAGTGGGCGGCATGGATCATCGCCAAGCTCGGCGGATGGACAGGCTACGCCTCGCATCGGCCACCCGGACCAATCACCTTCCACAACGGAGTGGCTCGTTTCCAAATCATCGTCGCTGGCAGAGCCTTCGAAAATGTGTAGAAACCCTAGTGCGTTCGCAGGGACGACCAAGGTGAGCTTCCTTGACTCGCCGCCCTCCCCCGCCCAAAACCGGCGGCAAAGCAATGGAGGAATGCATGTTCAAGGATCTGTTTTCGCTTAACGGCCGCGTCGCGCTGGTGACGGGCGGCTCGCGCGGCATCGGCAAGATGATCGCGGCCGGCTTTCTCGCGCAGGGCGCGGCGAAGGTCTACATCACCGCGCGCAAGGCAGGCCCCTGCGAGGCGACCGCGAAGGAACTCTCGGCCGCCTATGACGGCGAATGCATCGCGCTGCCGATCGACATTTCGACAATCGAAGGCTGCGACAAGCTCGCCGGCGAAATCATCAAGCTGGAACCGAAGCTCGACATCCTCGTCAACAATGCAGGCGCGGCATGGGGCGCGGAGTTCGACGAATTCCCCGAAAGCGGCTGG
Source organism: Gemmataceae bacterium (assembly GCA_036745215.1). Classification (GTDB taxonomy): domain Bacteria; phylum Planctomycetota; class Planctomycetia; order Gemmatales; family Gemmataceae; genus SIAQ01. The sequence continues at coordinate 172 of DAIOGM010000613.1, read as the reverse complement.
GACAAGGTCATGGACCTCAACGTCAAGTCGCTGTTCTTCCTGACCAAGGCGCTGGCGAAACCGCTGCGCGCGGCGGCGAGCGCTGAACGGCCCGCCAAGGTCATCAACATCGCATCCGTCGACGGCATCTTCGTCAATCCCAGCGAGACCTATTCCTACGCCGCGAGCAAGG
>DAIOGM010000612.1:0-3784 GCA_036745215.1 Gemmataceae bacterium | reverse complement strand
CAACGCGGCTCGGCAGGAGCCTCGCCCTCCCGAAGCACGCGCACTCCTTTGCTGAAGTAGCGCTCGCGCAGCGCCGCGCGAAAGCTAATCGTAATACAGTCTCATTAACCGGACGATCTCGCGCCTCTTTGCCTTGTTTTCCATTCGCAGCACAGAGTTACAGCAAATGATCTTATAAGGCGCATCGTCATCATCCTGATAAGTTCGACCCAGGTTTTTCTCGAGAACCTCTCGCATGTCCATGAGCTTCATTAGATTGCCACAAATCGGACATTTAGGTATTCTCATTTCTAGTTCACCTTTAGACTCCTTCATGTTTCACTTCGGGATGCGGGCCTTCTCAAAACGTTCGCAATTATCATAAGATCGAGGCCAGAATCCATTTCAACGAGTGTGGATAACAACGTAGTTGACGCCCCCCTGCGGCGACACGACCTGTAACAATACGCCGCGCTCCGCATCCGCTTTTTCCAACGCCTGCCGCGCACTGACCGGCGTGATGACGCGCGTATCGTCGATGCGCGTAATCACGGTGCCGCGCCGCAACCCCATGGTTGACGCGGGACCGGCGTCGTGAATGCGCGTGATGACGACGCCTTCGAGATCTTTGCGATAGCCCATGTCCTCCGCCAATTCGCCGCTCAGATCGGCGACGTCGATGCCGAGCGGATCAAGTGCCGATCCGGTTGGCAACGGCCGGGAATTGCGCGGCGCCGGCACGCTTGCGGAAACGCCGTAATTCACGGGCTGCTCCTCGATGACGACTTTTACCTTGATCGGCTTGCCGTCGCGAATCACCGCGAAATCGGCGCCCCGCCAGATCGGCGCAAGCGCGACGACGCGTTGCAAGGCGCCGCCGTCGCGAATCGGCTGCCCTGCGACCGCGGTGATAATATCCCCCGGAACCAGCCCCGCCTGCGCTGCCGGCGTTTTTTCGTAGACGTGCGCAACAATGACGCCCCCCTCCTTGGTCAAGCCGAATCGTGCGGCGACGTCGAGGGAAAGCTCGTTGATCTGAGCGCCGAGATAGCCGCGCAACACTTTACCGGTCTCGCGCAAGCTCGGCACGACATTCTTGGCGACATTACTGGCGACCGCGAGGCCGACGCCCTGAAACCCGCCGCTCTTGCTTTTGATCGCCGCGCTCATGCCAATCACTTTGCCATCCAGACTCACGAGCGGTCCGCCCGAGTTGCCCGGATTGATGGCCGCGTCGGTTTGCAGAAAGTCCTCGTACATGTTCATGTTCAGCCCATTGCGGCCCTTGGCACTGATGATGCCTTGCGTCACCGACCCGGCCAGACCGAATGGCGCGCCGACCGCCAGCACGCGATCGCCGATCTCCATCGCATCGGAGTCGCCGAACTCGAGCGCGGCGAACTTCTCGTCCTTGACATCGAGGATAATCAAAGCGATATCAGTACGCCGATCGCTGCGGATGTTCTTCGACGTGAACTTACGGCCATCTTGAAGTTGCACGATCGCAATCTCTGCGCCTTCGATGACGTGGTAATTGGTGACGACGACACCGGACGGATCGATGAAAAAGCCGGAACCGAAGCCGAGCTTGTCGGGATCCTTGGACGGCGGCCGGCGAAATTCTTCGGGGATGCGCGGATCGTCGAAGAGCTGCGGATTAGGCACGCCGAGCTTGTTCTTGGCCCGCGTTTCAATGCTGACCACGGCGGGCAGCACCCGTTTGACCACATCGCGATACGATGTCAACTCGCGCGGCAACGCCGGTAGCGGCTGCGCGGGTTGGCCGTGCAGCCAGGAGCCGACCGTCAGACTGCCGATCGCGAAACCAAAGATCATCAACGAAGCGACGACGAGAATGCGTTTCATGGAAGTGCCTCCGCCAGGAGCGATGCTTCCTTTTATCATACGCGCCGAACCGGTTGCGTTGGACTGTGGACTACGATTCCAATCGTGGCGAAGCCTGCTTTTGAACGTACGCCACGATTGGAATCGTAGTCCACGAGCCAACTTGCATGTCCTGTCGGTTCCGCTAAACTGAAGGGACGGAGATGTCGATGAAGAAACGTTATCTGATGAACGCGGGCCGCACGACCAAGCAAGGCCAGCAGATCAACATCGGCAAGGACTCGCCCGAATACCTGGCAATCACGAACACGATCTACATGAACGCCGACGACATGAAGGAAGCCGCCATCCCAGTTGATAGCAAGGTGCGAGTGCGATCCGACAACGGCGAAGCGGAGTTTTTGTGCAAGGAAGGCAAGGTGCCGCCCGGAATCATCTTCGTCGCGTATGGACCGCCGACTTGCCGATTGATGGGCCAGACGACGGATGGCACGGGCATGCCGACGTCGAAGGGTTGGGAAGTGGAAGTCGAGCCGATTGCATAATCGCTTATGGTTGGACAGGAAGATTTGGAATGAACACGAACGAAATCGAAATCCCCGGCCCCGACGGCGTGAACTCATCGGCAATTGAAAACGATGTTGCCGCGTGGGAAGAAATCGCCCCCGGCCGTTTCATGCCGCGCCGCGTGCGCGGCAGTTGCCACGGTCGTGTGCTTGGCTGAACGTTTACGGTGCCGCCCGGTCCGGGCGCAAGTAACGACGTGGACGACCACACATAACAAATCAAGCTAGCTCGCTTTGGCGATGTGTCTCGCTGGCTTCGGCGCCATCGTCTGCCTCGTCGCGTAGTCGTTCATGATAGCGGATGAGCCGCCGCAGGCTATTGTTGGCGAGCACCATCCAGCCAATCAACATGCACAGGGCGATCGGTTGAAGATAAGGGATCACGATCAGAATGCATCCCACCAGGCCAGGCACCCAACCGGTATTGTGCGAACGGCTCGGGGCAATCTCTTTTAGCTCGTTTTGGATTGCAGCCGACAGCCCCGGAATTACGACGAACATCCAATAGAAATTAAACCCCGGAACGAACAGCAAGGCGGTCTTCAGTCCCGCCGAGAATTCCTCGTCTTCACGCGCCATGAGTCGCCAGGCCTGGTAGAACCAGACCACGCCGCAAACGAGTGCCGTCAGTTCAAATCCCACAGCCAGCAGGACAGCGCCCGCGAAAAATAACGTCTCCACATCGTTCGGGGGACGGCGAAATCGGAACATTTCGTCCATGACCAGTGCCGCGATGAAAAAAATGACGCCGACCGGCACCGATATAGCGCATACGATTGGCAGTGTCTCATTATGCGGAGGAAGCACCCGCCAGCACGGCCCTGGCGCCGGCCCATGCATCATCGTCTCCAAAGATAGCCCGCAACCGGGGCAATATTTGCCTGGCGCCGCGAACTGCGATCCGCATTCGATGCAGAATATCGTTCGCGCGGAGGCGCGCGACGCCCCGCTTTTTGCTGAATAGATGCCATCAAGCCACGGCGCCGCGGTCGGCCGCGACGGCTCGGCGGGTTGGGACGGGGCCGCTGCCGGATGCGCCTCGAAATCCGTTTCGCACTTCGGACACTTGACGCGCCCGCCAACGACTCCGTCGGGCAACGCCAACGTGTTCGTGCAACCAGGGCAAGTGATGAAGGTGGTCAAATCGCTGCCGCTCCGGAAGTGGACTCTTGCTATGCTAACCTGGCCGTCACGGCGCGTCCATCAAATCCTCCTTCGCTTGCACGGTCGGCGGTTTCCGGTAAACTGACAGCATGACGCTAACCATTGTTAAAAACGCCACCTGTACCTTCTGCGGCTGCGTGTGCGATGACATCGAATTGCACGCCAACGAATTGAAGATCGTCGAGACCAAACGGGCCTGCAGCCTCGGCGAAAGCTGGTTCAAGAATCAT
>DAIOGM010000611.1:0-3787 GCA_036745215.1 Gemmataceae bacterium | reverse complement strand
CGCGAAAGCAGACGAGATTGTCAAGGCGATTGCCGCCGTGCTGCCTGCGGAGGTGCACACGGTCGTCGCGCACTCGCGAGAGAAGGAACAGCTCTGGCGCTACACGTTCGCCAAGCCGGCCGATGGTTGGTTCAAGCCTGACTTCAATGACTTGTCCTGGAAGACGGGACCGGGCGGGTTTGGCGCCGCGGGAACGCCGGGGGCCGTGGTCCGCACCGTGTGGAATACCAATGCGATCTGGCTGCGCCGCGAGGTCATTCTGCCCGCTGGTCCATTCACGCACCTCCATCTGCAAATACAACACGATGACGACGCGGAAGTGTACCTCAATGGCGTCTTGGCCGCCAAACTGCCTGGCTGCACCACCACCTACAAAGTCGTTCCAATCACCGAGGCAGCCCGCAAGACGCTGCGCCCCGGCGCCAACGTCCTGGCTGCCTATTGCTGGCAAACCGGCGGGGGCCAGTACATCGACGTCGGCCTGGTCGATTTGAAAAGGTAATCGTACTTCCGAACGTGCAAAGGGATTGAACCATTGGCGATTACGATTGGCTATTTGCCGATCGCGTACAGCCGCTTGTCGCCGGCGACGTAGAGGCGTCCGCCGGCGACGGCGGGGGACGCATGGTTGGAGTCGCCGAGTTTATTCGTCGCCAGCACCTTGAACTCAGGACCAGCATCCACGACAACGCTGGTGCCGCCGCTGGCGAGGAAGATGCGGCCCGCGCCGTCCGCGATGGGGCTGGCCCAGTTGCTGGAAAGTCCCTCGACGCGCTCTTGATACATCTTCTTGCCGGTTTCAATTTCCCAGCAGGTGAGCGTGTTATTGTCGTGCAGGCGATAGATGTGACTGCCGACGACGAGCGGCGAACTGAGACCATGCGGCACGTTGGCTTCCCATTTGACATGGGTCGTGGTGACGTCGCCATTGCCGGTCGGATCAACGAGTCTGGCCCCGCCGCCGCGGCCGCTGTCGCAGAAGATGAACGATTTCGCCACAACGGCGGAGGCCGTTTCGCCGCGGCCGGCCGACCACCAGAGGCGTTCACCCGTGCGCGGGTCAAAGCTCTGAATCGCGTTCTTGGCAGCGCCGAGCCCCGCGCCCATGAGGATCATCTGCGGCGTTCCTTTCACCTGAATGATCAGCGGCGTGTTGTGTCCGTAGCCCGTGTCTTTGAGGTCCTTGTCCCACGCGATTTCGCCCGAACGGCGCTCGAAGGCGACGAGCCGTGAGCCGCCCTGCATGCCGCAATAAACGATGACGCTGTTCTCGAAGACGATGGGGCTCGTCGCCATTTCCATGTCGTAGCGATGCGGCACGAGTTCCTTGCGCCATGCGATCTTGCCGTCGAAATCCAGAGCAGCCAGAACCGAAGTGCCAAAGAGGGCGTAAACGCGTTCGCCGTCGGTCGCCGGCGTGCAGTTGGCGAGACCGCCCCCGGCGCGGTTATTGTGGCTTCGCTTCCACGGGCCGGGCGGAATGATCGTGTTCCAGAGCAGCTTGCCTTGCTTGGCCTCATAGCAGGCGACGAATTGTTCCGGATAATCTCGGCCCGTCTTCTTGTTATCCGCTTTGCGCGAGACATTGACGATGAAGAGTCGATCCTTCCAGACAATCGGACTGGCGATGCCGTCACCCAGCAGATCGGCGGTCCAGAGGACGTTGTCCTTTTTCGGGCCGCCCCAGGTGATTGGCAGCACGGTGTCGCTCGCCAATCCACAGCCGGTCGGCCCGCGAAACTGAGGCCAATCCTGCGCCGCGGCGCGCGACGCCGGCGTGACGAGACAAATCAGCGTGAGGAGGCGACGGAAATTGCGAACGAACATCAGGTCGAAACCCTTTCCTGCGCGGAGAGGCATGGATTTGCTGGAACTCGGCGGGATTAACCAAATACCACTTTCGCTTGTCGTCTTGAAGCATAGCAAATTATTGGTCGATGCCCAGGGTAGGTCAGGCTTTCCAGCGCTTTCCAGCCTGACTGAGGAACCCAGGAAACGTCAGGCTGGAAAGCCTGATCTACATTCGGCAGAAAAATGTTGCAAAAAAGCATACCCGCTTTCTCGATTGATTAGCACTAATACATAAGGACGCGTTACCTCAGAGAAACCGCGCGATGGCGAACCTTCAGGCAGAGATCGGCGACGTCAGCGATCAACAGTTGCTCGACCACTTCGTCGTCGAGCGCGACGCGGCCGCTTTTGCACGTCTGGTGGAACGACATCGCCGAACGATCTGGGGGGTGTGCCGGCGGATTCTGCAAAAGGAGCATGACGCGGAAGATGCCTTTCAAGCGGTGTTCATCGTCCTGTCGCGCAAGGCGGCGTCGATTCGCCGGGGCGAGGCAGTCGGAAGCTGGTTGTACAGCGTCGCCGTTCGGATTGCCATGAAAGCTCGCAAACGTCTGCAGCGTCGCCGCGATCTCGAATCGGGTCCGCAGGCCCAACCTGGGGACGAGGGTGCGCCGATCGCGCGCGACAATCCGCCCTGGAGCGAGGCGGCGCTGCGTGAGATGCAGCGGATTCTCGACGAGGAAGTTGAACGCCTGGCCGAGAAATATCGCGCGCCGTTCGTCCTTTGCTGTCTCGAGGGCATGAGCAAGCCGGAAGCCGCCCGTGAATTGCATTGGCCGGAGGATACGGTAAAAGCACGTCTCGCGCAAGCGCGCAAATTGCTGCAAACTCGGCTGGGGCGGCGTGGCATCACGTTGACCGCCGTGCTCACGTCCATCGCACTCGCTCAGAACGCCGTGTCGGCAGCCGCGCCGGTGGTTTTGGCGGTCACCGCGGGCGAAGGGGCGTCGGCTTCCGCATCGGCGCTCGCGATGGCCGAGAGCTTTGCCGCTGGCGCGGGCGCCACGAAACTCAAGGCGGCGTTCGCGGCGTTTGCGTTCATTACGATGACCACCGCGGGCCTGACTGCGTATCATCTCGGTTCCGAGGTGCAAGAGCCCGACGCGCCCAAGGCCGAATTCGTATTCAAGGATCCCGAGACCTTCCTCGCTCCGCCGACGCCGCTCTTGAAGGTTCACGATGAGCAGGTGCTGGCCATTGCGCTGTCGCCGGATGGCAAGCGTCTGGTCACGGCCGGGGCGCGTCAGTTCAATCCCGGACAGTTCATCGTCTGGGATGTCGAGAGCAAGAAGGAACTCGTTCGTGTCCGCGGCATGCACGGCATCCGCGGCGTCGCGTTTTCGCCCGATGGAAATACCGTCGCCTGCGGCGCCTTCGGCGGCGGCATCCATCTGCGCGATGCCCGGACCGGCAAAGAGGAAGCCATTCTCGAGGGGCACAAGATCGGCGTCAACGCGGTTTCGTATTCCGCCGACGGCAAATGGATCGCCAGCGCCGGCCTTGACACCAGCGTGAAGCTCTGGGACGTCAAGAATTTGGCCGAGAGAAAATCGTACCACGGGCACACCGACATGGTTTTTTCCGTGGCGTATTTTCAGAACGGCAAGGCAGTCGTCTCGGGTAGCCGAGATTCGACGGCGAAGATCTGGGACATCGAAAACGACAAATTGAAATTCAACCTCACGGGCCACGGCGGCGCCGTCGAGGCGGTCGCCGTTTCAGCGGACAACAAGATCGTCGCCACGGGTAGCTGGGACCAAACGATCAAGCTGTGGAACGCCGAGACCGGCAAGGAAGAAGCCACGTTGCCCGGCGCCGAGGGGTTGATTCTCGCCGTCGCGTTTTCGCACGATAGCACTCTTCTTGCAAGCACCGCGAAGGACGGCTCGGGGCGAATCTGGGACGTCAAGACGCGCAAGACGATCCAGCGCCTTCA
>DAIOGM010000610.1:0-3798 GCA_036745215.1 Gemmataceae bacterium | reverse complement strand
AGGCGCTCCGCCGCCGCGCCGCGATGACCGCCCGCCGCCGCGCCGCGACGACCGTGGCCGCCGCCGCGGCGACCGCGGCCCGCGCCGCGATGGATGAACGCATTTTCTTCGTTTAGCGCTCGCCGGACGTGTGCAACCGCTGCCGTGCCCACGCGATTGCAGACGCCCTGCGAGCGCTAAACGGCAAGCGGTTTCCGGACTCACGCCATGTCCACCCCCGCCGCATCCGACGATTACGCCGCCCTCGCGGAACTGGCCGGCGGCTTCATCCACGAAATCAAGAACCACCTCAACACGCTCAACCTCAACCTCCAGCTTCTCGGCGAAGACTTCAAGGACCCGGAAACCCAGCGCGAACGCCGAGCCTTGACGCGTGTGCAAAAGCTCCAGGGCGAATGCCAGCGCCTGGTGGACCTGTCGAACGACTTCCTGCGTTTCGCCCGCTTGAAGGAATTGCCGCTCGAACCCGGCGACTTGCGCAAGCTCGTCGAGGAAATGGTCGATTTCTTCATGCCGACGGCGCGGGCCGGCAGCATCGACATCAAGACGTTCCTGCCCGCCGATTTGCCGCAGTTGATGCTGAACAAGGAGATGCTTCGCCAGGCGTTCTTGAATCTGATGCTCAATGCGGTGCAAGCCATGCCGGACGGCGGCGAGCTGACGTTTCAAGCGGGGATTGACAATGTCACGGTCTGCCTGAGTTTGATCGACACCGGGGCCGGTATCGCGCCGGACGTGTTGCCGAAGATCTTCCGCCCCTTCTTCTCGACCAAATCCAAATCCGGCGGCTCAGGCCTGGGGTTGCCGACGACGAAAAAAATCATCGAAGCGCACAACGGCACGATCGACGTGCAGAGCGAAGTCGGCAAGGGGACGAAGTTTACCATTCGGCTGCCGATTCCGAAGTCGTAAAACCGTTGCACTAGCGCTGCCGCGCGGTTATCGTCATAGAAAGCGCTGGCCTATCATACCTCATGCACGGAATAACTCCATGAACCCCCTCGCCAACTTGCACGGCAAGATCATGCCGCTCGATGAAGTCACCATCTCGCCGCTGGATCGCGGCTTCCTCTTCGGCGACGCCGTCTATGAAGTGCTACGCGTCTACAAGGCCAGGCCGTGGCTGGAGCAGGAACATTTCGATCGCTTCGAGCGAAGCATCAATGAGATTCACATTCATGGCGTCGATATGCCGCGCATGCGTCAGCGGATGCACGAGACGATCAAGGCCGGCGGCTTCGGCGAGGCGATCGTGTACTTGCAGGTGACGCGCGGCGCCGCGCCGCGCAAGCACGCGTTTCCCAAGGACGTGCAGCCGCTCGAATTGCTGTGGGTGCAGGAATATGCCGACACGTATCGCCCGCTTTGCGAGACGGGTTGCGGCGTCATCACGTTTCCTGATTTGCGCTGGCATCGCGCGGACATCAAATCGACGAATCTCCTGGGCAACGTTCTCGCCAATCAAGCATCGTCGGAATCGGGTTGTGCCGAGGCGCTGTTGTATCTGCCGGATGGCACCATGACGGAGGCGTCGCACAGCACGTTCTTTGTCGTCAATAACAAGCAACTGCACACGACTCCGCTGAAGGCGAACGTGTTGCCGAGCATCACGCGCGCCTACACGCTGAAGCTCGCGAACATGGCGAATATCGAGGTCGTCGAACGCAATCTTCGCCGCGAGGAATTGGCGGATGCGGACGAATTGTTCCTGGTCGGCACGACGTGCGAGGTGTTGCCGATCGTGACCGTCGATGGCCGCGCGGTGCAGAGCGGCAAGCCGGGGCCGGTGACGCGGCAGTTGCAGGCGATCTACACGGAGAGCGTGCGGGCGTTTTTGAAGTAGGGAGTCAACCACAGATGAACACGGATGGACACGGATAAGAATTTCGTTCGCATCAGGGACAAACATAGGCAAGTTGAAAATGAAATTGCTGGACCGGTTTTGTGATTTAATGGAGCCCTATCCGTGTCCATCTGAGTTCATCTGTGGTTCCTTCAATTGAGATACAACTCCTTGTCCTCGATGTATGCCTCGACGGCACGCGGGATCATGTAACGCACACTCTTGCCGGCCGCGATGCGCTGGCGAATATCGGTGCTTGCGATCGTTATCAGCGGCGCGTTCACAATGCGGTAACGCAGCGGAAACTCAGCGTCGAGCTTCAGCGCGCCGCGCAACTCCGATTCCGAGAACGTCGGATAGTCCGCTCGCGCCACGACCAGAATCGTCGCCAGTTCCAGGATGCGGCGCGGCTGGTACCATATCGGCAAATCGCGCACGCTGTCGGAGCCGAGGATGAAGAACCACTCGTCGTTTGGCCGCGTCGTTTGCAGGTGTATCAATGTATCCACGGTGTAGCTTGGGCCCGCGCGGTCTTTTTCCAGCTCGTCGATCTGAAACGCCGAATGCCCGGAGATGGCGAGCGCCAGCATTTCGACGCGTTTGGCGAACATCGTCAACGACTTGCTCTGCTTGTGCGGCGGCGACGCGGCGGGGACGAACAGGACTTGATCGAGCGACGCCTGTTCGCGGCATTGCTCGGCCAGAATCAGGTGGCCAAGGTGAACCGGATCAAAGGTGCCGCCGAAGACGCCGACGCGCATGATGTCGCCCTGTTTCCTCGTTTAGCGCCCGCGCGGCGCCGCGCGGGCGCTAAACGAAGATCTCGATTACTTCCTACCTGAAGTCACATCCACTTCCACATTCCGCAAATACGCCGCCGCTTCCTCCGGCGGCACCGAGTTGATGTAAAACCCCGTCCCCCATTCGAAGCCGGCGACACGCGTCAAACGCGGGATGATCTCCACGTGCCAGTGATAATGCGGCAACGACTGCGTGTCGAACGGCGACGTGTGAATGATGTAATTGTACGACGGCCGATCGAGGGCGATTTCCAGCTTCATCAGGATCGTCTTCAAGACCGTGCCCAGCTCGTCGAGCTCGTTCTTCTGAATGTTCTCGTAATGGCTATTGTGCGTCTTCGGCACGATCCACGTCTCGAAGGGAAATCGGCTCGCGAACGGCGCGAAGCAAATGAAGTTCGGCGAATCCACCACGATGCGCTTCTCCATCGATAATTCCTGATACACCATGTCGCAATAAATGCAGCGGCCGCGATAATCGAAGAACTCGAGCGAGCCGTTCATCTCCTCCCAGACGTTGACCGGCACGATCGGCGTGACGATGAGCTGCGAATGCGAATGCTCCAGCGACGCGCCGGCGACGAGGCCGACGTTCTTGAAGATCATGCCGTAGACGAGCCGGCGATCCTTCTTGAGATCGACGAGGCGGTCGCGGTAGACCCAGAGGATTTCGCGCAGGTTTTCCTCCGCGAGATGCGCCATCGAGGTTTCGTGGATCGGACACTCGATGATGACCTCATGCGCGCCGATGCCGTTCATCTTGTCGTACATGCCGTCCGCGCGCTTTTTCAGATCGCCTTCGACCTGCAAGGCGGGAAACCGGTTCGGCACGACCCGGACGCGCCAACCCGGTCCATTGCTCTTGGTGGCGCGGTCGCGATAGGCGAGGATCTCGTGCGGCGTGTGCACTTCCTGGCCTTCGCAAAACGGGCAGAACAAGCCGCTCGGCGCGGGCAACTCGCTCTTGATCGCGATGGGCCGCTTGGCGCGGTCCGGGGCGATGATCACCCAGCGGCCGACGATGGGGTCTTTTCTAAGTTCCGGCATGCGATATCCCCGAGTTTTCGTTTAGCGCTCGCATGGCGCCATGCGAGCGCTAAACGTAAACGTGCATCAGACATTCCACTGCATCGACTCAAACTCCGCCGCCGGCCG
>DAIOGM010000609.1:0-3809 GCA_036745215.1 Gemmataceae bacterium | reverse complement strand
CGCCAGAGGATCACCGATCGGATCGACGCCCGTTCTCACCTTGGCCAGGAGCAACGCGCCGGCGGAATTGACTCGGCCGCCGACGATTTCGACCGAACTCGCCAGCACCGGCCCGATGCCATTTTGATGGAACGCGGCCGGATCGTTGGAGTTGACGTAAATCGAGGCGCCAACCACCGCGAAGGCGCCAATGCCGTTGTTGACGAACGCGTCGGCGCCGCTCGGACTGAGGGCCATGACGCCGATCTTGAGCACGCGCCCCTTGGTGACGGCGCGGGCCTTTACCTTCAACGGCTGATTGGTGAAGATCGCGCCGAAGCTGGCGCGAAGATTGCGCTGGACGACGACTTCAATAAAGTCGGCCTGTCCCGCGAATGCGCCGGTCGTGGGCGGAATGTTGACGGTGACGATGGAATCGACGCCGTCATTCGCATAACCATTGGCGGCCGCGGCGCTCAAGGCGGCGTCCACGGGCTTGCTCGTGGATTGAAATTTCTTTTTGTAATTCGCGATGCCGCCAGCCAGCGCCGCCGCGTCCGCCGTCGCCTGCGCGTGCCGGCGTTCCTCGGCCATGCGTCCGCCGTCCATGCCGAGCGCGACGATGCCGACGATCAGGAGCAGACTCAAGACGACCCACGGCGTCACCGTTCCGCGCCGTGTTCGTGAAGAGGATCGCACGTTCATGATTGTCCCACAACTAAATGCAACCACAGATGGACACAGATCGACACAGATAAATGCAAGAGAGCGACCGTGTCAAATCGTCCGACTCCGACCATCTCTCTTCCCATCTGTGTTCATCCGTGTCCATCTGTGGTTCTGTATTTCTTAGAACGACATCGGTATCACGCTCGTGCTCGTCAACGTGATCGAGCCCGGCACGAGGACGCCGGGCGACCAGACGTAATTGACGCGCACGCGCACGTTGTTGGTTACGGCGACGCTCGTCGCGTTGAGCGAACGCGGCGTCTTCTTGGCGGTGTCCCACGCGACGGCGTCGCCGGTCACGCCGTTGATCCATTCGATCTGCATCGAGATCTTCGTCGCATCCATGCCGACGGCCATCGGCAGCACCGCGTTGTCCATGATCTCCTTTTCGGTCGGCGAATTCTTGTCGGTCCATTGCTGATACTGGGTGCCGCGCACCGACGTGTATCCCGCCGCCTCGCGCGCCAGGAGAGCGACCTGCTGATAGCGAAACACGCCCATGCCGCCGATCACGATGCCGAGCAGCAAAAACACCATCACCGGAAGCACGATGGAGGCTTCCAGCGTCATGGCGCCGCGGCGGATCGGGCGGACTTGTCGCATGTTCGTTTCCTCACGTTCCCGGCGGCGGCATCACCGTCATCGACACCGATCGCGTGATGGTCCATGTGCCCCCGACGCCCGGCCAGCGCACGATCATCGGGAAGTCGTACGACACCGTCACCTGCGCCTGGCCGCCCGTGGTCACCACCGTCACTTTTTCCGCTTGCAGCGGCGGATTGAGCGACACGCCCTCCGCGAGCGCCGCCTTGACGACCGGGTTCTCCGAAGGCGACACGGCCGGATTGCTCGGCGACGCGCCGCTGGCGTACATGGCGCCGGCGAAAGCGCAATTCTGGATCGTCTGCGACGCGTAAAACACGCGGCAAAAATCGATCGCAACCACGAACATCAAGCCGAGAAACGGCAGCCACAGCGCCAGCTCCGCGGCCGCGGCGCCGCGACGTCGTTGCCATGGTTTGCTGCGGATTCGCATATTCGATTTCCTGAGACGCATTCTGCACGTAGCCACAAGCTGCCAGCTTGTTGGCTTTCGCACAGCACACAAGCTGGCAGCTTGTGGCTACGAATCGACATCACTTCGCAAACTTCGATTTCCTGAGACGCATTCTGCACGTAGCCACAAGCTGCCCGCTTGTTGGCTTTCGCACAGCACACAAGCTGGCAGCTTGTGGCTACGAAACGACTTTACTTCGCAAACAAGTTCGCCATTTGAAACGCGGCCGGGCCCAGGAGCACAATGAAAATCGCCGGGAAGATGCACAAGAGCGTCGGAAAGAGAATCTTGACCGCCGCTTTCTGTGCCGTCTCCTCGGCTCGATACTGGCGTTCTTGCCGCCAGCTTTCGGCGTACGTTCGCAGCGCCTTGACGACGCTGGCGCCGAAGCGTTCGGATTGCATGAGGATGCTCGCCAGGTCGCGGACATCGTCGAGGCCGCAGCGTTCGCCCATCTTTTTCCACGCTTCGCCGGCGGACAGGCCGAGCTGGATTTCGCGCTGCATGATGTTCATCTCGAAGCCAAGGAGCGGATGCACGATCTGCACCTCGCTGGTGACGCGTTGAAACGCCGCGAGCATGCTGACGCCGCCTTCCAGGCATAACACGAGCATGTCGAGCGCGTCGGGCAACGCCTGGCGCAGCGTCTGCTGGCGCTTGCGAACTTGCATGTCGAGCCAGATGCCCGGGACGATCATGCCGGCGGTCGTCGCGGTCAAGCCGATCAGGAGCGCTCGATACGGCGCCAGGTTGCCCATCGCATAGGGAACGCCGGCCGCGATGACGGGCAAGATGATCATCAGCGTCATCTTGATGCCGAGGAAGACGCCTGCTGCGTTACGCCGATAGTAGCCGGCGTACAGGAGCTTTTTCTGCAGCCGCGCCATGCCGCTTTCCTTCGGAAAGAGCAGGCCGCCGAACGTGGACAATCCGGCTTGCAGTGATTCGCCCATGCCGGCTTCGGGAGCGCCATCGGGCGCGTTGTCCGCCATGGCGCGGAGCCGATTGATCGCGCGGCGGCGTTCGCCATAGGCGCGCAAGAACACCACCAGGCCGACGAGGTAAATGCCGGCGAACACCCCGAGGAAAACCAGCATGCTCAACATGGAGTTCGACATCATTCCCCACTCGTGGTGCAGGCGGCTCGCCTGCACATTTCCGTCTCCAGTGCAGGCGAGCCGCCTGCACCACGGCCGGACTATTACGCTTCGATGTTCACAATCCTGCGTATCCAAAACAAACCGACCACCATCGATACCATCGTGCCGACCAAGAGCGGCACATGTTGGAACAGCACCTCGACGTATTCGCGATTGATCACCATCATGACGCCGAACACCAGAAACGGCAGCACGACGAGGGTCCAGCCCTGCATGCGTCCCTCGGCGGTCAGCGTGCGAACCTGTTGCCGGAGCTTGACGCGGGCGCGGATCAGGCCGGCGAGGCGATCGAGCACGTCGGAAAGATTGCCGCCGGTCTCGCGCTGAATGAGCATCGCCATCGCGAAGATGCGCATCTCCAGAATGCCGGAACGCTCGGCCATCTGCTGAAAGGTTACCTCGGGCCGCAGCCCCATGCTTTGCTGCTGCAAGCATTGGCCAAACTCTTCGGAGAGCGGCTTCTCGAACGCGTCGGCGACGGCCTGCAATGACTGCGGCACCGATTGCCCGGCGCGGATCACGCGGGCCATCAATTCAAACGCGCTCGGCAATTGCTTCAGGTATTTGTCGCGATAGCCGGCCCGGCGATTCGACACGTACACGATCGGCAATATGGCGGCGATAGTCGCTGCAAACAATCCCGCGAGCAGGCCGGCCCACCACGTCGCCGCCGCTCCCGCGATCAAGCTGAGGCCGCTCATGAGCATGAAAAACAGGCCCGGCGAGCACGGCAGATGCGCCTGTTCGAGCCAATCCGCCGTCCCTTGCACCATGCCGACCGTCGGTGGCGGCGGTTCGCCGGACTTGGTGGCGTCGAATTGCTCGATCTTGAACTGGTCGATGTTCTTGTAAAGCGCGTTCGCAACGTGCTGATTTTGATCGGG
>DAIOGM010000608.1:0-3823 GCA_036745215.1 Gemmataceae bacterium | reverse complement strand
TGTTCGTGCTCATCGGCGGCAACCCGGCGTCGAACCACCCGCGGCTACTACGGACTCTGTTGCAGATCCGCCGCCGCGGCGGGCACGTGATCGTCGTCAATCCGCTCAAGGAAGTCGGCCTGGTCAATTTCAGTGTGCCGTCGGATGTGCGCAGTCTGCTGTTCGGCTCCAAAATCGCGAGCCTGTACGTGCAGCCGCATATCGGCGGTGATATCGCGTTGTTGACGGGCATCGCGAAGGGAATTTTGGGCAGTGATCGACAGGACGCCAGGTTCATCGATCAGGCAACCGAAGGCTTCGCGGCGTTCCGCACGAAAGTAGAATCCACGAGCTGGGATGAAATCGCCCGGAGCGCCGGCGTTGATGAAGGCACGATCCGCGAAATCGCCGGCATGTATCAAGGCGCCAAGAACGTCGTCTTCGGCTGGACGATGGGCATCACGCACCACGAGCACGGCGTCGAGAACGTGCACGCGATTGTCAATCTCGCCTTGTTGCGCGGCATGGTCGGCCGGCCGCACGCGGGCTTGTTGCCGATCCGCGGGCATTCCAATGTGCAAGGCGTCGGCTCGATGGGGGTGGCGCCGAATCTCAAAGAGCAAATCTTCAACAATCTGGAAAACTACCTAAAGGTAAAATTACCTACGACCCCCGGCCTCGACACGATGGCGTGCATGCGCGCCGCCGACGAGGGCCGCGTACGCTCGGCGATTTGCCTGGGCGGCAACCTCTTTGGCAGCAATCCGGACGCCAAGTTCGCCCATCGCGCGCTCGGCAAATTGGAACTGGTGACGTACGTCAACACGACGCTGAATACCGGCCATGCGTGGGGGCGCGGCCGCGAGACGCTGATCTTGCCGGTTCTGGCGCGCGACGAGGAACGCGAGCCGACGACGCAGGAGTCGATGTTCAATTACGTTCGGCTTTCCGATGGAGGCCGCAAGACGCCCGCGCACCCGGATGCAGGCGCCCGCAGCGAAATTCGCATTCTCTGCGACATCGCGGACAATCTGCTCGGTTCGAGCGGGCCAGTCAATTGGAAGGCGCTGGAGAACCATTGCCACATCCGGCAGATGATCGCCCAGATCATCCCCGGCTTCGAGGCGATCGGCCAAATCGACGCGACGAAGCAGGAGTTTCAAATTGCGGGCCGCACGTTTCATGAGCCGAAATTCAAGACGCCGACCGGCAAGGCCCGCTTTCGCAACGTCGCCATTCCGCTCTTGCGCGGTGACGGCAATGAGTTGCGGCTGATGACGATTCGTTCGGAAGGTCAGTTCAATACGGTCGTTTACGAAGAGGAAGACATCTATCGCGGCCAGGAGCGGCGCGATGTGTTTTTGATGAGCCGGACGGACATGGAACGGCTCGGCCTGAAAGTCGATCAACGCGTCGTCGTGAAAAGCGAAACCGGCGTGATGACCAACATCCTCGTGCGCGAAATCGATATCAGGCCCGGCAACGCGGCGATGTATTACCCGGAGGCGAACGTGCTGGTGCCGACGACGGTCGATCCCGCCTCGAAGACGCCGGCGTTCAAGTCCGTGCTGGTGACCGTCGCGCCGATGGAGGCTGCGCCGAGCGCGAATCGCGTTGAACTGGCGGTTGTTCATGGTTGATGCACTTCGCGCGAAACCGCCAGCGATTGGGACGAAATTGTCGATTGCGATCAAACTAATCGACGCCGCTCCTCGTCTGTTCTGCTGAAAATCAAGCCGCTCCAAATCCACCAGGAGATCAAATGATGCGCCGCACTCTCTGTCTACCACTATGCGCCGCGCTCTTCGCCGGGTCCGCTTGCACGACCGGTGTTCAGGCGGCCTGCTGTTACTTCTCGGCCAAGAACACCGACATGCTGCAGCCGGCGCAAAAGGTGTTCATCACCTGGGACCCGGCCAAGAAAATCGAGACTTTCACCGTTCAGCCGAAGTTCGAAGGCAACGCCGTCGATTTCGGCATGGTTATTCCGACGCCCAACCAGCCGAAGCTGCACGAGATGCCGCGCGATTTCTTCAAGCATCTCGCGATTTATACGATCATGAAAAGCCGGGCCTGGCCGACGTCGAAGCTGTTGCCGCTCACGGATTCCGACCCGACGGATCAGTTGGCGAAAGTCTTCAACTACAAGGCGAACACCAAGACGCAGGAAGCCGAGCAAAAAGCGCAGGCCGATCCCAAGTCCACGGTCCGCGTGCTCGAAACGGGCGTCGTCGGCTCGCTCGATTACAAGATCATCGAGGCGGGCCGGGCCGACGATTTGTTCAACTGGCTCAAAGACAACCAGTACCAATACAGCGGCGATGAAGCGACTCTGCAGCACTACATCCAGAGGAAATGGATCTTCACCGTGATGAAGATCGACACGATGCAGATGAAACGCAACAAGGACGGCACCTTCGCCGGCGACGTCACGCCGACGCGCTTTCAATTCACGAGCGACCAGCTCGTCTATCCGTTGAAGATCACGCAAATCTCGGTGCGCGAACGGACCGAGGCGCTCTTCTACATTCAGGCGCCGTTCAAGGTCGATCTGCCGGGCGACATGACTTACCAGTACACGTGGACGCCGATGCTGCAAGCGGCCAGCGGCTGCACGCCCGGCGGCCTGCCCGGCTACGGCGACAACTGGCTCGCCGCGTTCAAGGGCCAGATTCCGCCGCTCCTGGACCGAGCACGCCAGCTCGAGTTCAACTTCACGTCCGGCCAGCGACCGGGCCCGAACAAGAAGGGGCACATCCCGACGACGATGGAATGGGCCCGCAAATTGGCGACCGACGACGTTGGCATCCTCACTGGGAAAAATACCTACAGCGAGACAATGCCCGATCCCGATGACGGCTTTGATCTTTCCGAAGTCGTGAACTTGAACAATGCGAATATCAATAACAATGTGCGGATTCAGATCTATGCCAATCAAAGAAACATGAACCTCAACCAAATTGCGCTCAATCAGGCGAATAACTTCAACCAGAATCGCGCCAACGCCGCCATCAAGGTGATTCGCACGCGCCTGTCCAAGGCGCAGGCCGATCGACCGAACGGCTACCTGGTTCGTCACGTGCCCGTGGACGATGTGAAGAACCTGGCGCAGCTCGCGGGGCATCTGCAGGAAAGTTTGTTCATCACGAAGTTTCGCAAGACGTTTGCCCGCGACGAGATGAACGACGATTTGTTGATCGTCCCGGCCCGTTATCAAGGCGCCGAGGACAACTCGGAGTATCAGGAAATGTTGCCGACGTCGCCGCCATGATCGTAAACGCACACCTAGCGAGCCTCCCGCGTGAGCGGGGGGAGCGAGCCAAAACCTCCTCCCGCTCACGCGGGAGGCTCGCTAAACTTTTCGACAACGGGACCTCATTCGCCGCTACAATTCTCCAAGGATCGAATTCTTGGAGATTTTTCATGCGCGCGATGTTCGCCGTGCTCCTGTTCGCATTGGCTATCCCCGCGTTTGCCCAGGAGTGGCCGCGCTTTCGCGGCGCGAACGGCAGCGGCGTCAGCGCCGCCGTGTTGCCCACGCGCTGGACCGATAAGGAATATCGCTGGCAGGTGAAGTTGCCCGGTCCCGGTCATTCGTCGCCGGTGCTTTGGGGCGAACGCGTGTTCGTCACCAGTTCGGACGCGGACGGCAAGCTGCATGCTCTGTGCCTCGACGCCAAGTCGGGTCGCGCGCTTTGGAGCCGCGATTTCGCCGTCGGTAAGATTCGCGGACACAAGGACAACAACCTCGCATCAGCCACGCCGGCCGCCGATGACAAGTCGGTGTACCTCGCGTGGAACACGCCGAAAGCGGTCGTGCTCGTCGCGCTGACCCACGACGGCA
>DAIOGM010000607.1:0-3833 GCA_036745215.1 Gemmataceae bacterium | reverse complement strand
GTCGAAGCGGCCGGGACGTTGATGAGCGTGACGATGATCGGCGTCATCGTCTTCCAAGTGCCGGTGTCGTGGCTTGCGGATCGCTGCGGCAAGACGCCGACGCTGCTGGCGTGTTACGCCGTGGTCGTCCTGGGCCTGGCGACGATTCCCTGGGTGCATGGCGCGGTCTGGCTGGCGGTCGTCTTGTTCCTGTTCGGCGCTTGCACGGGGGCGATGTATCCGCTCGGCCTGTCGCTTCTTTCCGATCGCATGCCGGCCAACGCGTTGGCACGCGCCTATGCCTGGTATCTTGCGATCGAATGCGTCGGCAGTCAACTCGGCGCCGCCGCCATGGGCAAGGCTCGCGACCTTTGGGGCGAAACGTCGATGTTCGCGGTTGGGCTGGCCGCGGTTCTGGGCGTCGTGGTTGTCTGGTTGGTCTTGAGAAAGACCCAGGCGCGTGCCGATGTTGTTGTTGGCGAAACGCCCGATCACCAAGAGCGACGGCACGCGGCATGATGTCCGATGAACAACCGATTTCCTGGTTCGACAAGCTTTGGCCACGCCTCGCCGTCGCCAGCGGAGTCGGCTATTTGGCGGTGTCATACGGTGTCTCGCGCTGGTTGACGCGCCGCTCGCCGGCAAAGATTGAGTTGCCAGGCGATTTGCCCCATTGCACGATCGAGCCGCTCGAATGCCGCACGACCGACGGCATCACGTTGAAAGGCTGGCATATCGCGCCGCCCCGACCCCGAGCGACGATCGCTCTCTTTCACGGCATGCGGCTCAATCGTACACACACGCTGGATCGCATCGCGTTCTTAACCGAGGCGGGCTATCGATGCATCGCGTTCGATCACCGAGCGCACGGTGAAAGCGGCGGCCGAGTGTGCACTTTTGGATTCCGCGAAAGCAATGATGTCGTCGCCGTGTTCGATTTGATTCGCTCACGCTGGCCCGACGAACCGCGGGCGGCCGTCGGCGTGTCCATGGGCGCGGCGTCGATTTGCATGGCGTCTCGCATCGCACGCGGCTTCGATGCGTTGGTTCTGGAGAGTGTTTACGCCAACCTGGCACGGGCGTTCGAGCAACGGATCGGCAGCGGTTTTCCCCACTGGTTTCACCACTTTCGCAATGGCATCGTCTGGTTCTCGGAGTATCGGCTTGGAGCGTTGATCGAGCAAGTCTCCCCCCTTGCCCATGTCGCGCAATTCGCCCCGCGGCACGTCCTATTTGTAACCGGCAGCGACGATCCGCACGCGCCGCCCCAAGAGGTCCGGTCGCTGGCACTACAACTGCCTAACACGAGCCGATTTCACGTCATTCCTGGAGCGGGCCACGATAACGTTTGTGCTCAAGGCGGCCCTGATTACCGAGATTTGCTGCTTTCATTTCTCGACGAGAACCTGTTCCACCTTCAAAATCGGCGGGCCGCGTAAATTCCAACCGTCGAGCGAACGCCTCCGCACCGCGCCAAACTTGCCCTTGTTTTCTGACGCTTCGCCGCTACCATGCCGAATCTCACGGGAAGTCATCGGTATTCATCCGTGGTTTGATGGTTTTGCGGAGACGTTCATGCGCGTCCGAGTGATTGATTTGGATGGGAGCATCACCGCCCAGGATCGGGTCTTGCGCACCTTTCGCCCCGACGTTTACGATCTGCGCCGCTGGGGCCCGCGCGTCCGGCTCGCGTGCCGATGGAAACGCTTCTATCGCCTCGAACGCCGGCTCGATCGCGACTTCGGCCCGACGGATCATCACGACTCCTGGATTTCCCTGCTCGGCTCGGGCGACTTCCATCACATGACGCTCGCCCTGCTCCGCCGACTGCGGCATCCGTTCAATCTGCTCGTCATCGACAAGCATCCCGATTGGCTGCGCGGCTTGCCGATGCTGCATTGCGGCGCCTGGCTGCAGCACGCGGCGAAACTCCCGCAGGTGCGGCGCATCTTTCACCTCGGCGGCGACCGGCATTTCGACGACGCCCGCCGCTGGCTTGCGCCGCGCCGTCTCATTGAAGCGAACAAGATCGTGGTTCTGCCCGCCGTGCGTCGTTTTGACCATGGCTTCTGGCAAGACCTGCCGCATCAACCCTTGCGCAGAAACCTGCACACGCCGATCGACCGCGATCGGCTTGAAGAACTTTTGTGCCCCTACCTCGACGAGCTGGATCGCTTGCCGCTCTATGTCTCGCTCGACAAGGACGCGATGTGGATGCCCGAATCGCTGACGAACTGGGACTCGGGTCATTTGGATTTGAACGAAGTGCAGGAAATCATGCAGTTTTTCTTGAAGGCGGCCGGCAACGATCTGATCGGCATGGACATCGTGGGCGATTGGTCGCACGTGCGGACGCAAGGCTTATTTCGCCGATTCCTGCGCCGGCTCGAACATCCGCGCCATAAAGTGGACGCGGATCAAGCACGCATTTGCAACGAGCGCACGAACTTGATGCTGTTGAGGTTCCTGAAGCACGATCCGGTCGCGGAGAGCATCACTTTCCCGTCGCGATTAAAGAGTGCGTGACGTAATACGCGGCGAGCCGAGCCCCGTAAGGGGGCCGGTTGAGTATTCGGTACTACTCAACCGGCCCCCTTACGGGGCTCGGCTCGCCGATTCTTTTCCATTGTCAGTGGGTGCTAACACTTTCGCAGCACGCCGACGAGGACGCCGAGCACGCGGGCATCGCGCGATGGATCGACGATGATCGGCTCCATCTTCTCGTTGTCGGGCTCCAGGCGGATGTGATCCTTCTCTTTGTAAAAACGCTTGAGCGTCACTTCGTTGTCCACCATCGCGACCACGCGCGTGCCGTTGGACGCCACTTCTTGTTGCTGGATGACGACGTAATCGCCGTCTTGAATATGGCTATCGATCATCGAATTGCCGTGAACTTCGAGCACAAAACGGCCGGGGCCGGAGAACATCTGATCCACTTCGAGCCGTTCATTCTGCTCCGCCGCCTGAATGGGCGTGCCTGCGGCAACGGCGCCCAAAAACGGTAAACCCTGTGCTGGCGGCCGATGGTCCACGAGCTGGATCGCCCGTGCGGCATGCTCCTCGCGCGTGATCAGGCCCTTTTTCTCAAGCGCCTTCAAATGGCACATGACGCCGTTGGGGGATTTGATCTCAAAGGCTAGGCCGATCTCGCGAACGGTTGGGCCATAGCCGCGGTTTTCAATCTTTTTTCGAATGAAATGATAGATTTCTTTCTGGCGTTCGGTAAGCTGACTGAAGTCCGGCATGGCAACCCCCTTTGGATTCATTTGGGTGGCGGGACAGGGAAACTTCTTAATCGACACCCTTACATTCTGTACTCAAGTATAATATACACTCGTATACAAATAAAGGGCAAATTCGCCGATTTTTGGAAATTAACTAGAGATTTTACCACATTTCTCCGCGGTGGCGGCATTGAGCCAAACCCACACCATTTCAGAAATCCTCAATCGTCTGTTGGCGCGCGAGGAGTTAAGCGATGCCCAGCTTCGCGGGATGATGGGCGAGATGATGGCCGGCCGTTGCGCCGATGCCGAGATCGCCGCGTTTCTCATTGCATTGCGAATGAAGGGCGAAACCGCGCGCGAGATCGCCGCCGCGGCACAGGTGTTGCGTGAAAATATGGTGCGCTGGACGCCGGGTCAGGACGTGCTGGACACGTGCGGCACGGGCGGCGACGGCGCGGGGACGTTCAACATCAGCACGGCGGCGGCCCTCGTCGCGGCCGGGGCCGGCGCGGCGGTGGTCAAGCATGGCAACCGCTCCGTATCGAGCCGATCGGGCAGTGCCGATGTCTTGGCTGCTTTAAATGTGAAAATCGATGGTGACGCCGAATTTGCACAACGGTGTCTGCG
>DAIOGM010000606.1:0-3843 GCA_036745215.1 Gemmataceae bacterium | reverse complement strand
ATGGCGAGGCCGGCGCCGTTCACGATGCAGCCGATGTCGCCGTCGAGCTTGACGTAGGACAGGCCCTTCTCGCGCGCCAGCCGCTCCCCCGGCGTCTCCTCGGCGGGGCCGCGCCACGTCTCCCAGTCCTTCTTGACGTCGCCCGGCGTAAACTTGGCGGTCGATGACGACTTGTCCGCGTCCCCTTCCTGCCTGGTAACGCGCACGAGTTCGACGGCCGCCGGCAACTCATTCGCACTCAATAACATCGGCGCCTGCGCGCGAGCGCGATTGATCTTCGCCCAATCGGTGACGTTCTTCTCGACGAACTGAAACAGATCCGCGGCGTTGACCCGATCGTTGGCGCTGCGGCCTTCGCCCTTCAACGCCTTCGTCACGAAGTGGGCGAACAACGTCGTTTGCATCTCCTCCGAACCCCATGACTGCTGATCCGCGCTGGCCGAACAAATCACCGTGACGTTACTCATCGCCGCGATGTCCTTGGCGTACGTCGCCTCCAAACGCTTGGCGAAATCGTTGTGCAATAGCCCGATCGGCCAATGGCTTTGCACGTGGCAAACATCCAGGAACACGACGATCTTCTTGGGGTCCTTCACTTTCTTCAAACTCTCGAGCACGTCCCGAAACGAAATGCGTGCCGCATAAAACGCGTCGGGAGATTGCAAGTCGGCGAGGTTGCGCAGCAAGTACGCGTCCTTGTCATCCGCGTAACCGTGAGCGGAAACGTAAAGGACGACGTTCTCCTTCTCGTTGCCCTTGTCGATTTCCTTGAGAATCTTCTCCCAGGTCGTCGCCCAATCGTGTTCGCCCAGTTCGAAAGGCAATTCAACGCGACGCATCTTGGACGGCGGCTCAAGGAACGCGCTGAACAGGGAACGAACCTGATCGCCCAGGTCGGCCGCTTCCGAGATGTCTTTGTCCTTGAGCAAGCGCAGGCCGCCATTCCAACCAAGAACGTTCTGCGGCAGCAACAGGTTTTGTTCGTAGCCGGAGCCGACCAGGATGAGACATGCGGGACGAATGGGCGTAAGCAGCAGGATGATCACGCCGATGACGACGGCGATTGCGATCAGTGAAATCAGCGCGGCGAAGCGTTTCATGCTGCGGCGCGACGGGAGTGCGGCCGACCCGGAATCATCCGTATCGGACGCTTGCCACGATTTGGTGCTCGACGGCTCGGATCGCGATTCCGGATCGCGCCAATCGGATCGGCGAGGATTAGCCATTGCGGCCCCTTCCCGAATGTTGCAAAGCCGTGTTCAGGGGCTTTGCACAATAACTCAAATTTGAACCACGGGGGGCACGGGGAACACGGGGGAATTCCACCCATGAAATGACAGAAACCGAACGCACAGTGCATGTTCAGAATATTGCTTGGCTTTTCCCCGTGACCCCCGTGTTCCCCGTGGTTCACTTGCCTGGTTCGTTGTTGTGCAAAGCCGTGTTCAGGCGATTTCCATCAAGAGTGATTATACAACGCTTGCGGTTTCGCGCCTCTCGCGCGGCAAGCGGCAGCGAAAACCTGCAACAGGAATATCCCCAAAGCGAGCCGAAACGGACACTTGGATTGGAAATTCAAGATCGCTTGGCCGGCACGACATAAAGCGAAAATTGCATGCCCACATGCCGTCCGCCGACCTTGATGGTCAGGCGGCGCTGCCCCTGGATAGTGCCGACGATCCGATTCTCGTTCAAGCGCAACGCCAACGTTAACGTTTTCCGCACATTGAGCCACTCGGGGTCCTTGGCATCCTGGATGACCTGGAAATAGAGCTGTCCGGCAAGCTTCGGCAATTCCTGCGCGGGATGTTCGGCCGCCAGGAAGCGCAGGCCAGGTGAGCCCAAACGAAAAAGATCGTCCACCCGATCGGAGCTGCCGACTTTCATGTCCAGTTGGCCCGGCTCCGTCAAAAGCGTCACGCATTCCGCAGCTTCCAGCGTGGTTTGCACGCCGATGTAAACCTTCGACGATGGATCGAGCCAGGCCGGCTCCATGCCGACTTGCATTCGCCAGCCCGCGCCGATGAAGGGCCGCTCTTGATATTCCGGCTGGCCGATGCGATTGAGCTGCAAATCGAAGAACTGCTTGAGCTGGATGAAACAGACGCCGAGGTTGTCGTGATCGTACTTCGGCAACTCCGGCGGGCGCCGCGACGGGTCGAAGATCGCCAGTTGGCCCACCATGCGGCTCATTTCCATGAACGCCATGATCGGATGCACGCCGCGCGTCGTCACGAGCACGCCGAGCACGCTGGCCGCTTCCTGCAGTTGCTGCAATTGCTTGATCGCGAGCACATCGCCGGGAAGCTGGCGATCCAGCGTGATGCCTTGGCCGGCGATGAATTCCGAGAACCAGTCGATCTTCTTGACGAGGCGATCGTGAATCCCGCCGAGCAAATCATCGGCGAGCGGCTTCCAGGCGTCGCAGCTCAACAGCGGCGGAATGAACGACGAATCCAGTTCCACGCCCGCGTCGGCCTGGTCGCTTTTCTCGACGCTGGCAATCGGCAGAAACTGAAAGCCCGTGCGATCCTGATTGCCCGCCAGGACATGAAAGTTGAGCGCCCGCACCGCAATCATCTGCGGATTGCCCCCCAGGTTTTCATCTTCGAGCGTCAAGGTCTGCTGATAGTAGCGCACCTTCGGCGTCCGCTCGACGGCGACGTTTTGCCGGCCTGGATTCATCGCTGGGACGGCGAGATAGACGACGAAGCGGCGCGCGGACTTGTCTTGAAACACGGGACGCAGATTGAACGCCGGCACATTGCCGTCGCGCGGAATGCTGATGGGCGTGCCGTCGCGCATGCGCGCTTCGAGCGAACGAATGACGATCTGATGATTTTGCAGCGCCTTCGGATCCAGCTCGATCGACCGCAGG
Source organism: Gemmataceae bacterium (assembly GCA_036745215.1). GTDB lineage: Bacteria > Planctomycetota > Planctomycetia > Gemmatales > Gemmataceae > SIAQ01. The sequence goes on along the minus strand of DAIOGM010000606.1, from coordinate 965 downwards.
CCCCAGTTGTAATGCACGTCCCAGTTTTCATTGCGCCGGCCGAGGTCCGCGAGGTAGCCTTGCGCAGCCTGAAAGTGCAGCGGCCTCAAGAACATCTCGTTATGCCAGTGCACGGCACGCGCGGTCATGCATCACTCCCCGTTTTTCTCCCCTCTCCCCCTGTACTCAGGGGGAGAGGGGCCGGGGGTGAGGGGGCTTAGTATCCCGCGCGAAATCTTTTGTCTCGTGCAAAGAGACCAGAATCCTCGTGGGACGCTAAACCCCTCACCCCCGGCCCCTCTCCCCTTGAGTACAAGGGGAGAGGGGAGCGAACGCATCAATGCGGGCTCGGCCGCGTTCCGTCGCTTTTTTCCGGGCCATTCTGGATTTCTCTGTTATACCATTCCTGCGATCATAAAATGCTGTTGTTCGTCGATGTTATGCAAACCCGGCGACGATGTCACGGGTTTTCGCTGCAATTCACGGCTCAACCGATTCGCTAAACCATGTTCCCGCGCCGTCGATCGACGTCGCGGGTTCGCGTTTGACGCAGGATTCATCTATGGACGCTTTCCCGTTGAAAACATTGGTCAACAAACTCAATCCGGTGTGCAAGCGCGCCCTGGAAGCCGCGGCCGGCTTGTGCCTTTCGCGCAGCAATTACAACATTGAGATCGAGCATTTCCTCTTGAAGCTGATCGAGATCGGCGACGCCGACGTGCCGCGCATTTTCAAGCAGTTTGAAGTCAGCACCAGTTCCGTCGTGCGCGAGTTGACGCGTTCGCTCGACAAACTGAAGATGGGCAACGCCCGGGCGCCGGAGATTTCCACCGACATCATCGATTGGATGCGCGAAACCTGGGTGATGACTTCGCTCAACTTTCAATCGAGCCGCATCCGCTCCGGCTATCTTTTAGCTGGGCTGCTCGCCAACGCGAATCTAGGGCGGCGCATGTACGATGACTGCCCGTCATTAAAGAAAATCC
>DAIOGM010000605.1:832-3852 GCA_036745215.1 Gemmataceae bacterium | reverse complement strand
AAACGCTGACCACAACGGGACAAGGCCCCGGAATGGACGGCAAGCCGACCAAATGGCTCACCAACGTCACCAAGCCGACGCTCACCATTTACCAGCCCGCCAAGGACAAGAACACCGGCGTCGCGATGTTGATCGCGCCCGGCGGCGGGTATCACAATCTCGGCTGGGACGTCGAGGGCGAGGAAATCGCGGCGTGGTGCAACTCGATCGGCGTCACGGGCATCATCTTGAAATATCGCTGCCCGCGCCGGCCCGGCGATGAAAAAGGCGTGCCGCCCGCCGGGCCGCTCAAGGACGCACAACGCGCGATCAGTCTGGTGCGTTCGAAGGCCAAGGACTGGGGCATCGATCCCAAACGCATCGGCATGGTCGGCTTCTCCGCGGGAGGCCATCTGGTCGGCTCGACGTGCACCAATTTCGAGAAGCGAACCTACGACGCGATCGACGACGTTGACAAAATCAGTTGCCGGCCCGATTTCGGCATCATGCTCTACTCCGGCTACTTCAAGGTCGGCGACGGCTTGACGCCGACGGTGAAGACGCCGAAGGACGCGCCGCCGTTGTTTTTCGTGCACGCCACCGATGATTCGATCAGCGACGCCGAGCATAGCGTCGCGTTTTACCTGGCGCTCAAGCGTGCGAAAGTTGACGCGGAGTTGCATGTCTATGCGAATGGCGGGCACGGCTTCGGCGTAAGGCCCGGCAGTCCGTGCTTCGGCTGGACGCGCAATTGTGTGGAATGGATGCAACAGCGCGGGATCTTGACCAAGTAAATGGCAAAAAAATCGTCGGCAAAAAAATGAAATCAGGGAGTATCGTATGGCCCAATCCGCATTGACCACGGAACAACTTCGTCAAGCCGCCGCACGGTTGCCGCGCGTCAGCCTGGCGCATTTGCCGACGCCGCTCGAAGAAGTCGAACGCTTCGCGCGCCGCGTCGAAGGGCCGCGCATCCTCATCAAGCGCGATGATTGCACCGGCTTGCTCATGGGAGGCAACAAGACTCGGCACAATGAGTTCCTCTTCGGCGAAGCGCTCAAGCAAAAAGCGGAAGTGCTCGTCTGGGGCGCGGGCGTGCAATCCAATAACTGCCGGCAAACGGCGGCGGCGTGCAACAAGCTTGGCCTGGAGTGCCATCTGTATCTCACCCGCGCGAGCCATAACGACGACGTGCAGGGCAATCTGCTGCTCGATCATTTGATGGGCGCCAAGGTCCACATCATCGACACGCCGATGGGGCCGGAACTCGACGATCTGTTGCTCGCCAAGGCGGCGGAGCTGCGGGCGGCGGGGCGTCGGCCGTTCGTGTGGGATCGCATCACCGGGCGGCCGATCGCGGCGGTGAGTTATGCGCTGTGCCTGGCGGAGCTGCTCGATCAAGCGCGGGCGCGCGGCATCGAGCCGACGCACGTGTACGCCGCCGCGGCCGGCGCGACCGGGGCAGGACTGGCGATCGGCAAGGCGATCCTCGGCTGGCAGGGCAAGGTGCGTCTGTTGTGCCCGATCCGCTGGCCATGGGACACGCCCGCCGACATCGCCGACGTCGCCAATCGCACCGCGACGCTGTTGAATTTGCCTCATCGCGTGACGGCGGCCGACATCGATATTCGCACGGACTACATGGGACCGAAGTACGGCGCCGTCACGCCGGCCGGCCGCGAGGCGATGGATTGGCTGGCGCGCACGGAAGGCATCCTGCTCGATCCCGTGTATACCGCGAAGGCGATGGCCGGCCTGATCGACGACACGCGCCAGAAACGCTTGACAGCGAGCGACATTGCGGCCTTCATCCATACCGGCGGCACGCCGGCCGTCTTCGCCTATCGCGACGAACTCGTGGGTCCAACTCGTCGCGAATAACGGCTTACGACGCCCCCGGCTCGCGGGGTGCGGGCTTTGCACAAAAACCCCACAAGCCACCGGGCTTTGCAACGCATTTGAACCACAGAGGCACAGAGACACTGAGAAGAGAAGATGGAGAAGTGAGACGCGGGATTTTTCTTACCTAACCTGTCTTTCTCTGTGCCTCTGTGTCTCTGTGGTTCAATTGCGTTGCAAAGCCCAAGCCCCCCAGTGACGTATTCCGAACCCCGGAGTTCGGCGTGCCTCACCCGGGTGCTTCATCGGTTTCTGTGCCGAGCCGTTTTTTTTCCAGGTTGAACGGGAGCGGCGCCGCGCCGGATGCTCCGCGATCCAAAAAGGTCGTTTCAAGAAAAGGATCGGTCATTTCAAGATCGGCGCCGGTCGTTTCATATTTGGACGGTGTCTTTTCAAACGGAACGCTGGTCGTTTCAAAAAAAGCCCCGGTCTTTTCATTTTTACCCGTAGTCGTTTCAAAATGGACCCCGGTCTTTTCATTTTCGGATGCGGACTTTTCAAAAAAAAGGCACGCATTTCACGGTTTTGGGGGGGTCGTTTCACCATTTCGGTTCGGTCGTCCGATGGCGGGCGCCCAGGTGTTGACGACCAATTCAGCGCAACCACAACCCCGATCATAACATCCGAGTTCCGAAATGCGAAGGTTCGTTGCGCTCGACCGGCGCCGCGGATGTGGGTAGCGCATACCTCGTGAAACGACCCCGTCACAGCCTCGGTTGCCCCGGGATTCCTAAGACACGTCCCCGCAAAAAGGGGAACAAGTTACGGGAGGGCGAGGCTCCTGCCGAGCCTGAAGCGCCAAGTAACTGCGTGTGCACGGCTCGGCAGGAGCCTCGCCCTCCCGCCAAGTGCTGTTCCCCTATTTATGGGGCGGTGTACTAAGCCACGCCGACCCGCGAAAGTTGCAGCTGGCTTGGCCCTTTTTTCGCGAAATCTTTGCGTCGTCAGGGTTTTCCCTAAGCTGCGGATTCCATAAAAAGATGCCCGTCAAGGTGTTGCACGGTCTCGGCAGAACCGCTGCCTGGCGTGCAGAGATATCAAGGGTTTGCTTCAAAAGGAGTTGCATCATGAGGAAGTGGATGTTCGGTTGCGCAGTGGTGACCCTGGTCGGCTTCGTGGCTGACCCGCTGCCCGCGCAGGAA
>DAIOGM010000605.1:473-822 GCA_036745215.1 Gemmataceae bacterium | reverse complement strand
AAGCACAGGTCTCAATAATCCGTCTTTGACGATTATTTGCTATCCTCCTTACGCAACAGCTCAACGAGCCGCGGGCCGCGCACCGCATCGCCTTGAGTAAACCAGGCTTCGAGGCGAATCGGCCCGGCGGGCAGATCGATGCCGCCCAGGAACGGCGTTGGATCGTTGTCTTCGACCTTCTTTTCATACGTGCGGTCGGCGATCCGGACATGAAGAATCGACCCCTTGGCAGCGGGCGCGGCGGGAATGATCTTGATGTCGAACAGGCCTGCCTTGTCAATCTGCAAATCCCAGTGGCCGACGTTGTCCGGCTTCCAGCCAGCCATCGGTCCGCGCCAGTCCTGCTTCG
>DAIOGM010000605.1:0-463 GCA_036745215.1 Gemmataceae bacterium | reverse complement strand
GTCAGGATCGTCGGATTCTCCTTCGGCGACCCGGCGACGATGCGCGGATGGGCAAACTTGCGCGTGCCCTCGATATCCTTGAACCAGGCTTCGTATTGCTTCTTGAGATCGGACACGACGGGTGCGTGATCGGCAGCCAGGTCGTTCTTTTCGTGCGGATCTTTCTCAATGTCAAAGAGCATCCATTTCGATTGGTCGAACTTGGTTTTCTCCTGCACGCCATTCGGCTGCACGAGCCGCCAACGTTGCGTTCGCACAGCGCATGCGCGATACATTTCCGGCACGTCGCCGCGATGCCATTGAAAAAAGAGCGCGCGGTCCAGCCAATCGATTTTCTGCCCCGTCCAGAGCGGCAAGAGGCTGCGGCCGTCGATCGTCCGATCCGTCGGCATCTTGCCGCTGCACGCGGCCATGATCGTCGGCGCAATGTCGATGTGGGCTGCAATTTGGTCGATGTCACGAT
>DAIOGM010000604.1:0-3858 GCA_036745215.1 Gemmataceae bacterium | reverse complement strand
CCGCGACCGGCACGGGCATCTTCTTTGCCGCGATCGTGTCGGCGTGCTGGCTGCGCGTTTCGCCGATCCGTTTCGTCTCGATCTTCGCCGCCACCTGCTGGGCCATGCGCTGGCCGCTGTTCACGATCGCGTGCATGCTCGCCATCGCTTACACGACGCGCTACAGCGGCATGGACGCGACGATGGGCCTGGCGTTCACGAAAACGGGCGTCCTCTATCCGCTCTTCGCGGCACTCTTGGGTTGGCTCGGCGTTGCGCTGACCGGCTCCGATACGTCGTCGAACGCGCTCTTCGGCAGCTTGCAAACGATCACCGCGAGCCAGCTCGTCGATCAAGGCGTGTTGCCGTTGACCGATACGCAAGCGCGCGTGTTGCTGGCGACCGCGAACTCGACCGGCGGCGTCATGGGCAAGATGATCGACGCGCAGAGCATCGTGGTCGCCGCGGTCGCGACGGGGCAGCACAATCAAGAGGGGCCGATTCTGCGGTTCGTTTTCTGGCACAGCCTGGTGCTGGCGATATTGATGGGCATGCTCGTCTTATATCAGGCGTACTGGGGGGCGTGGATGATACCGTGATGGGTTGCATGTCCGTGGTGCAGGCGGCTCGCCTGCACATTCTTCGGCCAATTGTGCAGGCGAGCCGCCCGCACCACGGACTTGGGGAGCTTATGACCGTGTCCAAACAAATCATCACGCGCCGTTGTTTGCCGCACTGGTATGTTCCGGGAGCCTCCCATTTTGTCACCTACCGATTGAATGGATCGCTTTCCACGGCCGCTCTCCGCCAATTGCGCACCAAGAAGGAAGCCCTGACTGCCGCGTCGCCGAAGGAACAGAGCCGTGTGCTCGCACATAAGCAACTCTTTGCCCTCTACGATTCACTTCTCGATGAACAAAATGGACTCGCTTGGCTTGCGGATCCTCGCATCGCATCCATGATCCGAGAGAACCTCTATCATCACCACGGCAGCAAGTACTATTTGCAGGCGTACTGATTGATGCCAAACCACGTGCACCTGTTGTTTCAACCAAAAGAAACGACTCCAGAATCCGCGGTAGGTGAATCCCGCATTGGCGAAATGGAAGACAGTAAAAGTCCCCTTTCGAAAATTATGCACAGCCTGAAAAGCTACACCGCACACGAAGCAAATCGTATTCTGCATCGCAGCGGCGTTTTTTGGCAGTCAGAATCCTACGACCATTGGGTTCGCGACGACGATGAGCTAGAGCGTATCGTCGACTACATCATGGCCAACCCAGTCAAAGCAGGCATGGTGAAGAATCCGCACGAGTGGTTTTTCTGTTCGTGCCACGACAGGTTTTTGACCGACGGCGAAGTGTCTGGGTGGCTTCGCTGGGATAAATAAAAAAACAACGACCGTGGTGCGGGCGGCTCGCCTGCACATTTTTGAGCCAATTGTGCAGGCGAGCCGCCCGCACCACGGAGAAATCATGGACACTGGCGAACCCCTCACGTGCTGGACCGTCCGCGTCGCCGTCGCGCTCTACGCCGCGAGCCTCGCGTCGCGCCGGTACTCGCCGCGCTGGAGCCGGCTGGCGTGGACCGGCGGCTGCCTCGCGTATTTGCTTCATGTCGCGGCGGCGTTCCACTATTATCATCATTGGAGCCATACCGATGCTTACGCATCGACTGCCCGGCAAACAGCCGAGGTCGTCGGCATCGATTGGGGCGGCGGGTTGTACGTCAATTACGCGTTCACGCTCGTCTGGTTGGCCGATGTTTTCTGGTGGTGGATGCACCCCGAGCCATTCGCGCGGGGAGAAAGCGTAGTAAGATGGATTGTCCACGCCTTCCTCGGCTTTGTCGTCTTCAACGCGACCGTCGTGTTCGCGACGGGGTTTAGCCGATGGTTCGGCCTGGGCGCCTGCGTCTTGTTGATAGTCATTCTTTTCCTGCCTAAAAAGGAATGTCGCCATGTTGACGCAAACGATCACGGACCCACGGGCCTGGACGGCGGCGACGATCGATGATCCGTCGTACTGGTACTGTCCGCTGCCGCAAGCGTGCGTGTCGGCGTTCACGGAGGTTCGCAGCAGCTTTCAATGGACGCCGCGGCCGAAGATTGTGCTGCCCGAAGCGAGCCGGGCCGCCTGCGCTCAAGCGCTCGCGCCGGTGCGAGACGTGTTGGAAAACGGTCGAGGTTTTGTGATCATCGAGAGCCCGCCGCTGGAGCCGAGGGACGCGGTGCTCCTGTACTGGATCGTCGGCCACGGACTCGGGCTGCCGTTCGCGCAGAACGTGGACGGCGTGATGCTCTACGATGTGCGCGACGCGGGCCAGGATTTGACCAAGGGGGCACGTTTCTCCGTCACCAACTACGAGAGCAGCTTTCACACCGACAACTCCTTCGGCGACGACATTCTCGATTACGTCGGCCTCTTGTGTCTGCACGTTGCGAAGGCCGGCGGACGCAGCCAGATCGTGTCCGGGTGTGCGGCTCACAATGCCCTTTTGAAGGAATATCCGCAGGAGCTGGCGACGTTGTATGAGGCGTTCCACGTCGATCGCCGCGGCGGCGTGCGCGGCGGGGAGTCGCCGACCGTTCGATTCCCGATCTTTCACGCAGATGCAAAGGACTTGGTCGTGCGTTATCTGCGTTACTGGATCGAAGCGGGACACGAGAAAGCCGGTCAGCCATTGACGCCGGCCCAGGTGAACGCGTTCAACGTGCTCGACGGTGTGTTGAATCGGCGCGAGTTGCGCGTGGAGTTCGACTTGAAGCCGGGGGACATGTACTTCATCAACAATCGCTGGACGCTGCACAATCGCACCGCGTTCGAGGATCATGCGGACGCGGCGCGGCGGCGGCATCTGGTGCGATTGTGGTTGCAGAAAACGTTGGCGACGTGAGCGCGAAACCGCAAGCGGGGGTCAAATCTTCTTGAGCTGTTGCTCGATGCTCTTGGCACGCTGGCGGATTCCTTCTTTCAAGCGATTCACCTGGCCCGGGTAACCGGCGGCGGCGCCCTTGTCCACCGATACCAGCGCCGGTTGCACGCGCGCTTGCAACTCGTCTAGACGCTTGATCCATTTGTCCACCTGAAAAACGTCCTTCTGAATTTGCGCCATCTTCGCGTAGTACATTTTCTTGCCTTCCGGCGTGCCGATGATCGCATTGGCGACCATGCCCTGGAAGCCGGGCAGGATCGGGCCGCCGGGGTTGCCGAACATCTGGTCCATGCCGCTGGGGATAAAGACCAGCTTGTCGCGTTTGATGTCGTGATAGATGCGATAGTTGTTGCGATTCATGGGATAGCCGTCCCAGTCCCAGGTCACGACTTCGAGGGCGAGATAGCTCAGGAATTTGTCCATGTCGAGGACCTTCTCGATTTTTTCAAGCCGCTTTTTCGGATCGCCTTCCCGGCATGCGGCCGACAACGCTTTCAAATCGGCGCGGTCCTTCACGTCCTTCTTGCCCGACAAAAGCTGGAGCGGCTGATCGATCTCGCGCAGGAATCCGCCGTCGTAAAGATTGCCGTCGGCGCTTTTGAAGTGCTGCTTGAGGAAGTACTTGTCGTAGCCTTCCTTCAAATAATACAAGCCGCGCTTGCGGCCATTGATCGTCACGGTCGCGAAACTGACGCGCGACGCGGGGACGCCGGCGGCGCGGAATAGCTCGCCGCAGATCAGTTCGGAGACATAGCTCGGATCTTGCACCGAGTTGGCGAGGTGGAACTTGTCCATGCCGTGGAAGAGCTTTTCTTCATCGAATTTATTCATGTTCAAGGTCAAGCCGGGCCGGTCGTCGATGCCGCGGAAGCTGCCGGCGGCGCCCTTGACGTGAATGCCGATGTCCTTGTAGACCGCCTCGCCGAGCTTGAGCGTGGCTTTCGC
>DAIOGM010000603.1:0-3872 GCA_036745215.1 Gemmataceae bacterium | reverse complement strand
CCGCATGCGTTCCTGTATCCCACCATAGGATCAAAGGTGCGCTGTCGAATTAGTTAAATCGAGAATCTTCAGCGACTCCAATCCGGAAAACACTTCGTCCGGCAACAAGCCGAGCTGTTCATTCATGATCAGCTCTTCCAGATTGGGCAGTCGCGCAAATACTTCATTGTTGATCGCGATCGGGTCGTTCGGCCGGCCTTGATTGTGCAGCAGGGAATAGAAATGCAGCTTTTTGAGTTTCGTCAAGCCGGCGAAATCGTCGTCCTTGAACGACTGGATGTGAATGTGCGGAAGCTTTAGCTCGGTGATTTTTTCCAGATCGTCGGCATTGATCTCGGCACGATTTTTCTTCAGCGCCTTTTCCAGGGCTACAAAAACCGGCTCCGATCGATCATGAACCTTGGCGACGGGCGCCTGTGCGAAAGTAAGCGGCGCCAGCACGGCGGCGAAAAATAGGGCTTTCATGTTGACTCCAGAGAAGGAATTGATTTTGCGATCAGCTACATCCATACCGGCGGACGCGCGGCCACGGAGCCGCCAAAAAAAATCGGCGGTGTCGAATTATCATGGCGCGGCGGTATAGTAGAATTGCGTTCCACGCCGATTTACTCCGAGCATTCTCTCGTAACTCCATGGCGGACACGAACATCCATGCCTCGCTGATTCAGCAGTTGTTGCCGCGCGCGGCAGCCGGTGATGAAGCGGCACTGGATGCGCTGTTGCGGCACTGCAGCGATCGGTTCACGGCGCTCACGCGGCGAATGCTGGGCGACTTTCGACGCGTCCGGCGCTGGGCCGAGACCGATGATGTTCTGCAGAACGCGCTCTTGCGGCTCGTGAAGGCGCTGCAAAGCGTCAAGCCTGCGACGCCGCGCGAATTCCTCGCCCTAGCTTCTTTGCAGATCAGGCGTGAACTCATCGACCTGGCCCGGCGTTGTTATGGGCCGGAAGGCATCGGCGCCAATCACGACAGCGCCCCCAACGCCGCGCCCGATCTCGCGGATCGGCGCGACGAACCGAGTTCACTGGCGCAGTGGACCGAGTTGCATGAGCAGATCGGCGCACTGCCGGAAGAAGAACGCGAAGTCGTCGGCCTGCTCTTTTACCAGGGCCTCTCGCAAGCCGAGGCAGCGGAGGTTTTGGGGATGTCGCTGCGAACCGTGCAACGCCGCTGGCACGATGCGCTTCTCAAACTGCACCGCGTTTGGAACCACGAATCGTAAACGACTCCTGCGTACACTTCAGGAAAGGAAAACGCGACGTGCTGGGAGGGCGAGGCTCCCGCCGAGCCGCGAACCTCGAAAACACGGCGCCCAAAACGGCTCGGCAGGAGCCTCGCCCTCCCGATGCCCGCGCTTTTCTTTGAAGGCCAGTAAACACTGCCATGCTTGATAACGACCAGATCGAAGAGCTATTGCATCGTTGGGAAACGGCGCGTCGCCAACGAATCGTCGTGGACCTCGCGGAGCTGTGCGCGGATTGCCCCCACCTGTTGGATGAACTGCGCGCTCGAATCGAGTCCGTGACGACGATGGAGCATATCCTCGGCGTCGGCGATGTCGATCCATCGCATGCGCGGACGTTTGTAGCCGGGGCGCCGTCCAGCTCCGAACCGGAGCCATTGCCAAAGATCGACGGGTACGAGTTAATTCGTATCATCGACCGCGGCGGCATGGGCATCGTCTTCGAGGCCGTGCAGTTCAAACTGGGCCGCACGGTCGCGATCAAGATGATCACCGGCGACCATCTGAGGCCCAAGCTGGTCGCGCGCTTTCGCGCCGAAGCGGAGGCAGCGGCGCGGCTGCAGCATCCGAATTTCGTGCAAATCTTCGAGGTGGGCCAGGTCCAGGATCGGCCGTTCTTTTCCATGGAATACGTCGCCGGCGGCAGCCTCGCGGAGCGTCTGGCCAATCATCCGCTCGGCGCGCGTGAAGCCGCCCAGCTCGTTGAAACGCTGGCGCTCGCCGTGCATGCGGCCCATGAGCGCGGAATCGTGCATCGCGATCTCAAGCCCGCCAACGTCATGCTTACCATCGACGGCACGCCGAAGATCGCCGACTTCGGCCTGGCGAAGCGCCTCGACGATGATTCGGGGCATACGAACACCGGCGAAATTCTCGGCACGCCCAGCTACATGGCGCCGGAGCAAGCCGAAGGAAAAAAGGATCAGATCGGCCCGCACACCGATGTCTACGCGCTCGGCGCCATTCTCTACGAATTGCTCGCCGGCAAACCGCCGTTTCAGGGCGCGAGTCCGATTGAATCATTGCGGCTCGTGGTGACGCAAGAGCCCATCGCCCCAACGCGGCTTGCGCCGGCCACGCCGCGCGATCTGGAATCGATCTGCTTGAAGTGCCTGGAAAAAACGCCGGCCCAGCGTTACGCCTCCGCGCTGGCCCTTGCCGAGGATTTGCGCCGATTCTTATCAGGCCATCCGGTCGTCGCGCGGCACATTGGCCCGCCGCAACGGGTCTGGAAATGGATTCGCCGTCATCCGCAAAGCGTCGCGCTTTATGGCTTGCTCGGCGTGATCGTGTTGATCCCCGTTGTCGTCATGCTCGGGAACCATCGCGCCAACGCGCAACTCCGGCGCACGGCCGAGGAGCAAGCGCCTCGGGTGCGCGAGATTCTCAAGCGGAACTGTTTGGTATGTCACCGTCCGGATTCGCACATCGTGCAAAAGAACTTGAAAGACATTCTGAATCACCAGCAACTCCTGGATAGCACTCGCCGCTTCGTGGTTCCCGGAGCGCCGGACGATTCGCGGCTGATCCAGCGAATCGCCGACGGGTCGATGCCTCCGGAGGAAGACGAGGAGCATTTGCCGCGCGTGACCGAGATCGAATTGACGATTCTGCGCGACTGGATTCTCGGCGGCGCGCCGCCGTTGCCTCCGGACGATCCCGATCATCCCACGCCAAGCGTCGTTCCCTATTCCGAAGTGGCCGCGAAGGCGAAGAAGATTCTGCACCAACATTGCTATGAATGTCACAAATACGACGTCGCCAAGGGAGGCATCAAGATTCTGCACCACCGATTGCTCGTGACAGTGCGCAAAGTCGTCATTCCCGGCGACCCGGAGAATTCCGAGTTGCTGCACGTTTTGACGACGCCGGACGAGGAATTGCGCATGCCGCGACCGCCGGCGAAACGCCTCCCCGCGGAGGAGATCGCCGTCATTCGCCGCTGGATCGCGGACGGGGCGCCGCCATTTCCAAAGGAGGACTGACGTAGGGACAAGCGGCTCGCTTGTCCCAATTGTTCTTGCCAAGGACAATGGGACAAGCGAGCCGCTTGTCCCCACGTTGCAAACGATTCTGAAAAACCGAAAAAAAACGCGTGCGCCTGGCGTCTGGGGCGTTCGGCTAACGCCGGTATGGGTAGAACCACCCCGCGCCATGACAGGAGACTTTCCAATGGCCCCACGCTTTTTCGTTTGCTCTGTCTGCACCCTGTTTATGCTCGTCGGCTTCATGCAGGCCGATGCCCCGCTGAAATCCGGCCCTCCAGTCGGTCCGCGGAATGATCGCGACGGATTCACGCCGAAATGGGTAACCGGTCCCTGCGCCGGCAAACGCCTGTGCCCCGTCTGAAGCCAGTATGATCTGGTCGCTCTCGTCTTCGTGCGCGAGACGAGCGATCCCTTGGCCAGTCTGGTCAAGAAAATCGACCAACGCATGCAGGCCGCCGTCGGCCAAACCCCGCGTCCGCTCGGCGCCTATGTGATGTTCATGAAAGACGACAATGGCCTGGATCAACGACTTCGCGGCCTGGCCGAGAAAGACGCGATCCTTCGCGTGGCCCTTGGCATCGGCGCTCCGCCACCGGACTACGCGGTGGCCAACGAGGCCGATTTGACCGTCGTGGTGTAC
>DAIOGM010000602.1:0-3876 GCA_036745215.1 Gemmataceae bacterium | reverse complement strand
CGATTTGTCCAGGCCAGACGCAGCTGCTCACGCATTTGTAAAATGGTCATCTAGTGCCTGGCCCGCCCTGAGTACGCCGGGCCGGTTGAACCGTCACCTCCCAGATGCGGGCGGTGTAATCTTGCGTATTTCGGCTGCCGCTGCCCGATGCGATGTAACGGCCATCAGGAGACAGATCCACAGTAAATACCATGTTGGAGTGGCCCCGAAGACGGCACGATTCTTTGCCGGTGGCAACTTCCCAGAGTCGGACCGTGGAATCCTCGCCCCCTGATACCGCATACCGACCATCGCGGGAAAATGCGATAGCACGGACCGTGCCGTTATGGCCGTTGAATCGCCGGACTTCATCGCCGGTATCGGAATTCCAAAGAAATACATCTCGTGACTGAACCGAGTCCTTGACGTTCAAGGCACGCGGGCCGCCCCCTGCGGTGAGAACGTGCCGACCATTAGGAGAAAATGCAACCGCGAAAGGGGTACTCTCTCCATCGATCCGGAGCAACTCCTTGCTCCTTTGTACATCCCAAATACGAATGGTTCGATCGTCGCTGACCGACGCCAGCCGGCGACCGTCGGGTGAAAAGGCTACGCAGCGAACGACTTCCGAATGGCCCTTAAGAATTCCATAGTGACGCTTCGCGATCTCGGTGATCAGTGCTTCGGCGCGACGCCGAACCTCCGTGTCTTCGGCTTTGGTTGCTTTTCGCAGTTCTTCCAGAACCGGTTCGCCGATCGCGAGTAGGGACTTAGCCGCGCGCTGCCGCACTCGGAAATCGGGATTAGATAGCTGTTGGACAAGAAGGGTGATTTCCTCGCGATTTGGGGCAGCCGCAAGCAGTTCACCAAGCGCGAGCGAAAGGCCGACCATGAGCACAAACAAGCGGGTTAGTGTGATCATAAATCCTTCGGCTTGGACGCATGTCATAGTTAACGCCGAAAGAATCGATGCAACTTTCGCGCCGCTGTGGCCACCCCGGCAGGCCGTAACTCGATGGCGCGCCCGAAAGCTGCCCGATCACGGCAAGGCGAGGACGGTTGCGCGCAAGGTGTACACGATTACGGCGGCGATGAAGGCAGAATCTCTTCATACTCCGACACGTCTTCGGTGCCGTTGTAACGCGCCGGCACGATCTGCAAATCATCATTCATTTCATCCCGCGCGAAGATTTTGCGGAACTTCGTGATGAACAATCCCTCGCTGAGATGCCCCGCGAGCTTTTGCAAGTCCTTGACATCGTCGGCCGGCGCTTCACGCACGAGATAGCCGATCGGTCGTTCCTTGCGAGACTTTTGCAGGCGAGCGCGGATAACCTTATATATCGCTTCCACACGCTTTGGATCTTTCAGGTCCGCTTGCGTGAAGCCGTCGTCCACGGTCGGTACTTTTTCGCTGAAGGGCGCCTTGCCGTTCAGGATGCCCACGTCGTCCTTGTTGAGCTTCCGCGCCCATTCCATCGTTGTCGGAATATGGCCTTTGTTGTTAAGCTGCGGACTCTGGCCTGGGACGAAGCGGAAGTTGAGTTGATTGGCGCGCTGCATCAATCCAGGTATTTGCCCCTTGAAGTTATCGAGCCAAACCTGCCCCCCTCCAGGAAGCCCACCCGCGCAACCGATCGCGCCTTGCAGCATCGGCACCCATGTGTACTGGTAGGTGAAGTCACCCGGCAGATCGCACTTGAACGGCGCCTGTACATAAAAGAGCGCCTCGGTTTTTTCGCGCACCGAGATTTGCGTGATCTTCAAGGGATAGACGAGTTTTTCGGACGTGAAGCGAAAGCGCGTCGGCGTCACTTCGCCGTCGAAAGTGCCGTCCTTGTTGCGTTTCATTTGCATCGTGTCAATCTTCATAACGGTGAAGAGCCATTTCTTTTGCACGTAGTGATTGAGCGTCGCTTCATCTCCGGAGTATTGATACTTGTTGTTCTTGAGCCACTGGTAGAGATCGTCCGCACGGCCAGCTTCGATGATCTTGTAATCGAGCGAACCGACTACACCAGCCTCACGAATGATGATCGCGGGTTTCTTTTTCGGCGCTGACGACGCGCCGCCAGCGTTTGCCGAATCTGTGGGCGGCGACTGGGCCCAAAACCGCCGCCATTCTTCCTCACGGGGAAGTAGCTTCGATTGCGGCATCTCACGCTTCTTCATGATCGAATACACCGCCAGATTCTTGAAAAAATCGCGCGGCATCTCGCTGAGCTTCGGCTGGCTCGGCGTCGGGATGACCATGCCAAAATCGAGCGCGTTGCCTTCAAACTTCGGCTGCACCGTGAACGTCTCGATCTTCTCGGTTGGGTCCCAGGTGATGAACACCTTCTGCGCCGGCTGCAAGATGTCGGCGTTCTTAGCCGAGAAGTAACAGCACGCGGCGTGCAAGTCGCTGCTCGAAAGCACGAGGACCGCGAGGAACAGGAGATGGCGCATGACGGACTCCTTTGCCGGTGATTTCAACGGATCGATAATACCATGAAAGGGTGATGCCGAGTCCAGAGAAATCAGGCGCGTGATTGGACCGCGGCGCCAGGACGATTGAGTTCAACGGTGGCAAGACCATGTCAGCGGACCGCCGCGGGCGTGCTCCTGGTCGATCCGGAACGCTTCCCGGGAAACGAGGTGCCATTCGGCGATGTGGATGAGGCGTTTCGTCGGCTGCGCCGGTCCCGTGACGCGGACGTCCTTGACGCGCGGCACGCCTTTGAGGATCGAGCCGATCGGCGAGGACAGGTCGTCGATCGTGCCCGGCGGTGGCGTGTAGTCGCGGACGTCGCGGTCGGTTTCGTTTTCGACTTCGGCGAGTTGGTCGCGAAGTGTAAGGAGACGGTCGGAAATGTCGCCAGGTCTCGACGCGACGTAAAAGAAGACGCCTATGATGAGCGCGATGATGGCGACGACGATGGCGATAACCCATAGCCGTTTCATGGAGCGAGTGTAACGGCGTGATGCCGCGGCCGCAATGGATTTAACGGTGTAACGTTTTCAAAAGAGCAGTTTTTCTCACGTCCGCCAACCCCCACACGAACCGCCCGTGCCGCTTCGCGAGCCGCGCCCGCAACAACGACTGCTCCAGCGGGTCGTCCATCGACAGCGCCACCAGCCGAGATCCCGCGTACGCCACCTTCACCCGGTAGACGCCGCCGACCTTCTTGACGGTCTCCACCGGGAAGCGGGCGCCGCGCGGCAGCACGATTTCGCCTCGTCGTGCTGGCCGACCTTGCACGGAATGTGGTATGCGTTCGATCCCGGCCGCACGTCGATCTCCATTATTACAGGGTGGTGCATCGCGGTGTGCGAGAACCGCTCCGCCACTTCCTCGGCCAGCGTGGTCGACACGAAGCCGCGGTCTTCGAAGACGGCGCCGGGGCGGAAGATCTTCGAGATGTCTTTCTCCAAAACCCAGCCGGAAGCCACGGAGGACGTTCGTCCTGGTGGTCGGCCTCCTCCAAATCCTCACCGGTGGCGCCGCGGACGTAACGGTTAATACTGTAAACGGTTTCCGTATTTCGGGAGACGTCGATTGCGCGCCGACCGGCGTCAGGGCTTTGTCGCGCCTGCCTCGTTCGCGTTCATCATGTCAGCGATTCGTCCGCACCGTGACTTGTCGACGACGACGAGGGTATCCGGTGCCTTCACGAAAAAAAAAATAAAAATCAAGAATTGTTCATATTTTTAACTTGAAGTTGCAATAACATGTTGTTAATGTTTCGGAACTAAAAACTCACTACATTACAAATTTTATTGATACATATTCAATTAACTGTCAATTTTTCGATATATAGTAAAATCACGTGCAGGGGTTCCCAAGCTTTTTCTGGACGAACAAGCTGTCCAGCTCCTAGGGATGGGGCAGAACCTCTAAGGCCCTTCCGATGTTAA
>DAIOGM010000601.1:0-3877 GCA_036745215.1 Gemmataceae bacterium | reverse complement strand
CGATCAAGAGGATGTCGAAGTCGATAAGAGCAACATCCTCTTGATCGGCCCGACCGGCAGCGGCAAAACACTGCTGGCCCGAACGCTCGCCAAGATCCTCGACGTGCCCTTCGCGATCGGCGACGCCACCACGCTTACGGAAGCCGGCTACGTCGGCGAAGACGTTGAGAATCTCCTGTTGAAGTTGTTGCACGCAGCCGACTTCGACATCGAAGCGGCCCAGCGCGGCATCGTCTATATCGATGAAGTGGACAAGATCGCCAAGACAACGCAAAACGTCTCCATCACGCGCGACGTTTCCGGCGAAGGCGTGCAGCAAGCATTGCTCAAGATGCTCGAAGGCACCGTCTCCAACGTCCCGCCGCAAGGTGGCCGTAAGCATCCGGAGCAGCAATATATCCAGGTCGATACCACGAACATCCTCTTCATCTGCGGCGGCACGTTTGTTGGCCTTGACGACATCATCGGCCGGCGTCTCGGCAAGAAGATGATCGGCTTCGGTTCCAACCCCGAGCATCGCGAACGCGAAATGGGCGAACTGCTAAGCCACGTGACCAGCGACGACCTGCTCGATTTCGGCATGATCCCCGAATTCATCGGTCGCTTGCCCGTGCTGGCGCCGCTCGATCCGCTCGACGAGGAGTCGCTCGTCAAGATTCTGACGGAACCGCGCAACGCGCTCGTTCGCCAATACAAGAAGCTGTTTGCGATGGAAGAAGCGGAACTGGAGTTTACCGAGAAGGCGCTTCAGCTCATCGCGAAGATGGCCCGCGAACGAGACACGGGCGCTCGCGGCTTGCGAAGCATCGTCGAGGAAGTGATGACGGACTTGATGTTCGAGTTGCCCGAGATGGAAACGAAGGGTAAGTTCACCGTCACCGAAGGCGTCATCCAGGGCAGCGAATCGATGTTCGAGAAGAAGCCGGCGATCGACAAGAAGAGCGCGTAAGTCCATTCTTCGTTTAGCGCTCGCAGTATCCCTCGCGGCGGCGTCGCGCCACTGCAACGGTCCTGCGAGCGCTAAACGTAAA
Organism: Gemmataceae bacterium; assembly: GCA_036745215.1. GTDB lineage: Bacteria > Planctomycetota > Planctomycetia > Gemmatales > Gemmataceae > SIAQ01. The sequence continues at coordinate 2,846 of DAIOGM010000601.1, read as the reverse complement.
CTCCAGCCTTGTACCGCACTTCAGGTCTGCTAAACTATTACCAAGTATCATTTCGACTCGCTCGCGGAACGCAAGGCCATGCCGAAACCCAAGCCGCCACTGGTGCGCCTGTGCGATTTGACCGCAGGGCAAGCGGGCGACTTCTATGCGCTCCTGCTCGAACGGACGCGCGGCGCGACCAAGGCCGGCAAACCGTTCTTCACCTGCAAATTTCGCGATTCCGCCCGCACCGCGACCGGCATGATCTGGAGCGACGGGGAATGGTACGCGGACTGCGATCGCGATTGGCGCGAGGGACAGTTCTTCAAAATTCGCGGCGTCTATCAAGAACATCCGACTTACGGGCCGCAGATCGAACTCGCCAATGCCCGCATCGTGAATGACGACGACAAATCGAACGGCTTCGATCCATTACAATTGGTCGAGCGGACTCGATACGACGTTGACGCCATGTATCAGGAGATTTGGACCGTCGCGGAAACTCAGATCACCGATGTGCCGCTGCGCCGATTGGTGCTGACCATCCTCGATCGGCAGAAGTCCAAACTCAAGCAGCTTCCCGCGACGCAGAAGCACTTTTATCCGTTCGCCGGCGGTTTGATCGAACACATCCTGTCGGTGACGCACACCTGCATCCATCTGGTGGACAAATACGTCGCGCACTTTCCGGACCTTCAGCCGCCGCTGAATCGTGACCTGGTCGTCGCCGGCGCGATCTTGCATGACATGGGCCGCACGCTCGAGTTCAATGACGAGATCATGAATGTACAGCCGACGACGTCGGGCCGGCTCTTTGGGCATCTGCTCCTCGGCCGCGATCTGGTGCGTGACACGGCACATGAGCTGGGCGATGTTGATCCGGAGCTTGCGCTGCTTCTGGAGCACATCGTCTTCACACATCTGAGCTTGCCGGAATGGGGTTCGCCAAAGTTGCCATTGATACCGGAGGTTTTGATCATCCACCATGCGGACGACCTGGACGCGAAGTTGGAAATGTACGCCCGCTGTCTGACGCGCGATCAGGAGCCGGGCGATTTCACCGCCCGCGATCCGGTGCTTGGACGTAAACTGTTCAAAGGGCGGAAGGCGTGACAGCCGCTTGCAGCGTAGCAACCGGAGGCGCAAATGGACGTTCGAACGCGAATCAACGAAATTCTTGCGGACAATCGGCTCGACGACGACGCAACCGATCCGACGAAGGCCGGAGTCATCGAGACGCTCATCGACGAATACGGCTGGGACGCGGTTCACGATGTCATGTTCGACATCTTGCGCGACGACGACCAAATTGAACATTGGCGGACCGCGGCTCACGTGTTCTGGGGCGCCATTCTGGCCAAACGAAACCTCAATGCCGACGAGTTGATCGCGTGGTTGTATTACCGCTTCGATCCGGCAGGCGAAAACGAAGACGATAGCGTCTGGAGCATCACGAGCAAGCTCAAGGGCATCGGTTATCTATCGGATTACAAGCCGTTGCGCGACCCCGGAGTGCTAAAATACTTCGAAGAGATCCAGAAGCGAGCGTAGTGGGTTTCGGTCCAATCCTTTTCTTGGTGGGGATAGACGATGATCCAGAACTATTCCGCAATGCGTCTGCTGACTTTCGCGGCGGTGTTGTTCGTGTTCGCCGGCGCATCGGGATCGGGAGGCGAGCCGGCCAGGCCGAAGTTCAACGTCAAGATCACCGACGACAAGACGGTCGTCGTCGATATTGAAAACTCCGGCGCCATCGATCCCACGAAGCGCATCAACTTCGCCGGCCAGGGCAACAATTTCTACATGCAGGTCAACACCATTCGCGGCGAGACGTTGCATCTGAGCCATTTTCCGACGTTCATGATCAACAATCAGACCATGCAAGGCGGCAACGGCGGCCGATTCGAAGTCGTCAATGCCCCGCTGCCCAAGTCCGCGGGCGGCAAGGACCGCGTCGGAACGATGTCCGTGTGGGTTATCAACAACCTCCGCATCACGCAGAGCATGGAATTGCACGCGTCCAAGGCGAGCAAACCGGGCGAAAAACGGCTCCTCAACAACGTACTCATCACGCACACCATCGAAAACAAGGGCACGCAATCCGCGACCGTCGGCATGCGCGTTTACATGGACACCTATGTCATCAACAACGACGGCTGCTTGTTCGCTGCACCCGTGACGCATCCCGGGAAGATTCTCGACGGCGTCGTGCTGCAAGAGAAAACATTGCCGCCTTACTTGCAGATGCTCCAGCGCCCCGATTTGGCCAATCCGGGCTTCGTTTCGCACCTCACCTTGAACGTCGGCAGCAAATTCGAAAAGGCGAACAAGCTCGTGCTGACTCGCCACGGCGCCGCGTTCGGCGGATATGAAATGCCCGCCATGCCGGCGATGTTCGACTCCGGCCTCGGCATTTTCTGGGAGACGAAGGAAATCAAGGCCGGCGGCAAGCGCGACCTTGCATACGTTTACGGCGAAGGCATCGCCGTCGCGTCCGAAAGCGAGGGCCGCTTTCAAACCTCGCTCGGCGGCTCCTTCGAACCGGGCAAAACGTTCACGGTGTCCGCGCTCGTCGCCGACCCGGCGCAGGGGCAAACGCTGTCACTGGAACTTCCCGCGGGCATGCAGCGCGTCGAGGGCAAGGAAGTGCAACCGGTCGCGCCATTGTCGCTCGACAACGAGTACAGCACGGTTCTCTGGAAATGCCGCGTCATGAACCCCGGCGCCCATACGATCCGCATCCGCTCATCGACCGGCGTGACGCAGACCAAGATCGTGACGATCTCGCCGGAGAAATAGCCAACCCGTCTCTTCGTTTAGCGCTCGCGCGGCGCCACGCGGAAACAAACGCGAATCTGGACAAGCCA
>DAIOGM010000600.1:0-3885 GCA_036745215.1 Gemmataceae bacterium | reverse complement strand
TCGCTGCGCTCGCGACGCTGGGCTTTGGGATGCAACGCCGTTGGCGTTGTTTCGACTTCAACTACTTTCGCCAAAGCACGGAATTTACCGCAAAAAATCCTTCACGGCGTTGCCCGCAAGGGGCCGGTTGAGTATGCGTCACACATCATCAACCGGCCGCTTACGCGGCTCGGCTCGCCGATGGTGTCAAAGGATGCCGCGAGGAGCATCGTTCTTCAATCCTTGATTCTGGAGTCGCACAAACGTAGGGTGCGTCAAGCGTACTCGCGCGGACGCACCGCGCCGTTGCAAGGGCAGGTGCGTCCGCGCGAGCACGCTTGACGCACCCTACGATTCGCACTTTGGAGTGCGGCGATTTGACGCCGCTTTCTTTCCTTCTTTCTTTGGAAATTCGCTGGCTAACGAAAAAGAAGGAAAGAAAGAAAGCGGCGTCAAACCGCCGCACTCCAAAATGACCGCGACGGATGGCTTGCCTACAATAAATGGTTTGCGGAGAAGGCGCCCGTACCACTCCCGACGCAGACCATTCCACGGAGTTCCGCCCATGGCACGAGATGATGCATATCGAGAAGCGGAAGACGTGGTCGCGAAGGCTCGGCGATCCGGCGCTAAGAGCCTTTCGATTGTTTTGCCCGACCTCACTGAGTTTCCAGAATCGCTTTGCAGGCTCACGCAATTGCGGAGACTGGAGCTTTCCTGCACTCAACTGAGGACGCTGCCGGAGTCGCTTGGGCAACTCACGGAGTTACTGTGGTTAAACCTCTCAGACAATCAACTGACGACGCTGCCGAAGTCGCTGGGCCGGCTGCCGCGGTTGCAGTCGCTGAATCTCTCCCTGAACCAACTAACGGACCTGCCGGCGACCTTCCAGAACCTCTCGAAGCTGGAAAGCCTGGAATTGTCCTCGAATCGACTAACCAAATTGCCCTACGCTCTTCGCGGACTTCAACAGTTGAAAGACCTTGCCGTTGATGGAAATCAAATCACAATGTTGCCCAATTGGCTTGGCAAACTCAATCTCGAGATATTGTACGTCAGCGGACTTCAGATAGGAAACCCAATCGGCAGGTTAAACCCGCGTATTCGTGAACTGCGAAATCTTCGAACATTGCAAGCAAATCAGTGTCGTTTGCGCGAATTACCCACCTGGATAAATGACCTGCGAACCCTTGAAATACTGTCAGTAGAAGACAATGAACTAATGAATCTTCCAACTAGTTTGGTCGAACTGGACAATTTGCACCATTTGTCTCTGATTGGCAATCCCCTTAACCCCGACCTCGCCGCCGCATACGCGGAGGGCCTCGACGCCGTCAAACGTTACCTGCGCGAGATGGCGAAAGGCGAGAGAAAACGGTTTGAAGCGAAACTATTGATCCTGGGCGACGGCAATGTAGGCAAAACATGCGTATCCCGCGCCCTGCGAGAGTTGCCTTTCCGCAAACAACAAAAGACGCGCGGCGTGGATGTGGAACAGTGGATCATCCCGCATCCCGATCATCCGAAAGAACGCGACAAGGCCATCACCCTCAACATTTGGGACTTCGAAGGACAGGAGATCAGCCATCAGACCCACCAGTTTTTCCTGACATCGTATTCGCTCTATTTGCTGGTCTTCGGGAGCCGCGATCAATTCCGGATGGACCGAGCCGAGTATTGGCTCGACACGATCCGCGCCCGCGCGCCGAAAGCCAAGGTCGCCATTGTCATGACGCAGTGCGACAGGCAAACCCCTCACATCCCTCTGAACATGCTCCAGGCACAATACGGCGACTTGCTGGCCAAGGAATGGTTTTTCGCGGTCGATTGCAAGACCGGTCTTTGCATCAATGAACTGCAGGAATTCCTCAAGCGCTGGGCGGCGGACCTGGAATTCATGGGCTCGCCCTGGCCGGCGAGTTACAACAAGGCGGAAAAGAAAATCAGGGCCAAAAAGAAAACCTCTCACATCGGTCGAGATGCCTTGGATGCCATCTTCGAAAAGTCCGGCATCAGCAAGGAAAGTTACGACGATGCGGCGGCCGCCATGGCGCGCCTGGGCGTGATCACGCAATTCCCGGACTGCATCGACCTCCGCAGTTTCGTCGTTCTTCGGCCCCAATGGCTCACCAAGGCGATCAGCCTGGTCATGGACGATAAAAAACTCGCGGATGACAAAGGGGAAATTACCCTGAAGCGAATGGAAGAAATCTGGAATGCAGCGGATTACACCGGAATGTTTGTCACGTTTCACAATTGCATGAAGGAGTTCGAGCTCTGCTACGATCTCGAAGGCCAAAGCCAGAGTTGTTTATTGCCTCTTCGCTTTGACGCCATGCCTCTCGAGGCGCCGTGGTCCACCGGCCAAGACAGGAAAGAACGACGCGTGGAATACAAGCTGACCATACGCCCGCCCAAGGGAATCATGAGCCGGTTCATTGTCAAAACACACCATATGATGGTAACAACGCCGGAACATCCCAAGGGCACGTACTGGCATAACGGCGTATTTTTGCGCACCGGCGAGGGACCGCTGTGCAGCGAGGCGTTGTGCAAATTTATCGAGGAGGATCGAAAGCTCTGTATTGAAGTGCGCGCTGCATTTCCGCAGAACCTCAGCGAACAGATTCACGCGTATGTCAAGGCGGTGTTCTCCTTTTTCAGCGGGCTTGAAGCCGAGCTATCGTATGGATGCATCAATATTGATCCGAAAACAAATACCGAACGCCGATGTATCGGCATGCATACGGAAAAACGCATATTCTCCGAGATCAAGAACCGCGGGATGTTCCATTGCGAACACGGGTGGCACCCGGTCGATCCCAATAAATTGATCTGGGGTTTCAGTAGTTTCGGCAACGAGGATTTCGTGAAGGCGATCGCCGCTCAGGTGACGGTGGACATGAGGGTGGAGCTGGACAAAAAGCCCGAGTGGGCCGCACCCCTGGCGGAGAACATCGTCACCTTGCTCAGCTGGACTACCGAAAATCAGGGAATTCTGAACCAACTTCTTGGGCAGCAAGCGAATATCCTTCCGGAACTAAAACAACAGGCGGAACTCAAGTTGCACGAGTATCTCGGATTCATGAGCGATATGCTCGATGACCGGGACCACACGGCCGCGCCGGCATTGATTTCAATTACCAGAAAGGACCGCAGCGTTTGGAACCCGGCCGCCTATTTCAAGAACACGTACGTTCTCACGCCGTATTGTGAAAACGAACAAAGAATCCATGCGTGCGACGACGGTAAGGTGGAATTTACGAAGAACCAGGCGTGGTGGGAAAAAACCGCTCCATGGATCGCAAGGGGCGTCAAGGTTCTTGCTGCCGGTTTGCAATTGGCCTTCGCGGGAATGCCCATGGCGCTTGGCACACCCGTCGCGGATGTCGTCAAGAATGAAGTGAAGTTCATGGAGGCACTGACAAAACAAATGGAATTGAAAGCGCCTGAAAAGGACAAGTCGTCCAAAATCGATGATGTCGTCAATCAACACGCCATGAATCTGCAAGCGCCCGATCCCGAAGCGGCCTTGATTCGAGCGGCATTGCAACGACTCCTCGAAGAGACGGCGCCGGATAACTACCGAGCGCGGCGCTGGGGTTCGCTTCGTCGCGTGCGGATGAGCGACAATACCTATCGCTGGCTATGCGACGAGTGTGCGAAGCGCATACGGTGAATATCTGGCGGCACAAATAGGTGCATTGTCGCATATTGGCGTGCGCGAATGCAAAGTCGGTTGCCGAGCGCGTGCGACGCCGTGCGTTGCGCAAACTGGCAGAAGGGGGGATGACGAATTCGCAAATGGCCTGGCGGCATCGTGTTAGGCGCGGGAGGCTTCGGCCATGTTGTTAATTCGACAGCGCACCTTTGATCCTATGGTGGGATACAGGAACGCATGCGGCT
>DAIOGM010000599.1:0-3888 GCA_036745215.1 Gemmataceae bacterium | reverse complement strand
ACATGGCTGGAATACAAGAAGTACTTCGAGACCGATCCCGCGCTCAAGCGGCGTGTCCAGGTCGTCAAAGTCGAAGAACCCGACGTGGCCAAGGCGATTGCCATGATGCGCGGCCTCGCGGCCACGATGGAGACGCATCACAAGGTCCGCGTGCTCGATGAAGCGATTGAGGAAGCGGTCAAGCTCTCGCATCGCTACATCACGGATCGGCAACTGCCGGACAAATCGGTGAGTCTGCTCGACACTGCCTGTGCTCGCGTCGCCTTGAGTCAAAGCTCGTTGCCGCCGGCGATCCAGGATTGCCGCCGCGATCTCGAACGCCTTGAAGTCGAGTTCGGCATTCTGGACCGCGAAATCGGTCTCGGCGCCGACCATGAACAGCGCGTGACGCTAATCCAAACGAACAAAGCGAAAGTGCAGGAACGCCTCACCGCCCTGGAAGCACGCTGGGCGCAAGAGAAAAAGCTCGCGGAGGAGATCGGCAAGCTCGCCGTCAAACTCGACGCGCATCGCACCGCCAAAGCCGACGCCAAGGAACGCTTGACCGGCGATCAAGAAAAATCCACGCGCGCCGAATTGACGAAGCTCGAAAAACAGCTCGTCGAACTGCAAGGCGAGGAACCGCTCGTTCTCCCTGTCGTCGGCGGCCAGGCGATTGCCAGCGTCGTTTCCGGCTGGACCGGCATTCCGCTGGGCAAGATGGTGCGCGACGAGATTCAAGCGGTGTTATCGCTGAAAGAACGCCTGCAAGAACGCGTCATCGGCCAGGCACACGCCCTCGACGCGATCGCCCAGCGCATCCGCACGAGTCGCGCCAACCTCACCGACCCGCGCCGGCCGATCGGCGTCTTCATGCTCGTCGGTCCCTCCGGCGTCGGCAAAACCGAAACCGCCATCTCGCTCGCCGACATCCTCTTCGGCGGCGATCGCAACATGGTCGTCATCAACATGTCCGAATACAAGGAAGATCACAAGATCTCCCGCCTCACCGGCTCCGCCCCCGGCTACGTCGGCTACGGCGAAGGCGGCGTCCTCACCGAAGCCGTTCGCCGCAAGCCGTACAGCGTCGTCCTTCTCGACGAGGTCGAGAAGGCGAACGTCGCCGTGCAGGAGATCTTCTACCAGGTGTTCGACAAGGGCATGCTTCAGGACGACAAGGGCAACGAAGTCAACTTCAAGAACACCATCATCCTCCTGACCTCCAACGTCGGCACCGATACGGTCATGAAACTCTGCGCCGACCCCGACACGCGGCCCGATCCGGAAGCCCTGGCGCTGGCGCTCCGTCCCGATTTGCTGAAAGCGTTCAAGCCGGCGCTCCTGGGCCGCATCGCCGTCATCCCGTACTATCCGCTCGATGACGACATGCTCAAGAGCATCATTCGCCTGCAGCTGAAGAAGATTGCCGACCGCGTGCGCGAAAATCACCGTGCCGCGTTCACGTATGACGAGGGCCTGCTCAACATGATTTCCGGCCGCTGCAAGGAAGTGGAAAGCGGCGCCCGCAATGTGGATCACATCCTGAGCGGCACGCTGTTGCCCGAATTAGCAGGCGAAATCTTGAGCCGAACCGTCGAAGGCCGCCAGATCAAGGCCGTCCATATCACCGGATCGGCGGATGGGAAATTCGTCTATCAAATTGAATGACTTGCGCGGCGTAAGGAATTCCATTACGTGCCACCCGGTGGTCGCACTACGACACGTCCATCTTTTCCGGTATTTGCATTTAATTGCTGCATGGAGCATACTGGAGCAAATCACAACTCCCAGGATGCCGACCATGAACCCCGCACTCGTCAAGGTCAAGAAGGTTCTTGAAGACGCTCGAAATTGCGTGGAAGACGCAAAGAATGATCTTCAGGCGGAACACTGGAAAGATGCCGACTTCGACAACTTGCTCGATATCGAAATGGATCTGGAATGGACGTTGAAGCGATTTGAATTGTTTGCGGAGCGAGTCTCCGCCGACGAAAGCCGTTCCGCGTGCATGGCGCAAGCGATCGATTATTGAAAGCGGGCGCCATTCGGTCTTGAATCACGTGTCGCAACGCATCGGCAGCACATCGAAATTGCTGGTGTGGATCCGTCGGCTGACTGCTGGCATTTCACCATGCCGACTGCTTGATTTCGGTTTACAATCCCTGGCCCGTCAAGCATAATAACCAACGCTTCATCATGCCGGTGGTTACCCGCCGATCGTTCAGGCCAATTCGGAGATCATTCATGCCGTGGAAAGCACTCTCCGCCAATCGCAGGGTGGCCTTCGTTCTGCTGATGGCAACGCTCCTGGCATTTTGCTTCAAGAATCCGATTGATCCTGCCGTTGCGGGGGACGCCAAGGCGCCGAAGTTCGAGACCGATGTGCAGCCGATGTTGCAAGCAAGCTGCGTGCGCTGCCACGGCGACAAGCGGCGCGGCGATCTCGATCTGCGCACGTTCGCCGGGATGATGAAGGGGGGCGAATCGGGGCCCGCGATCGTGCCGGGCAAGGCAGACAAGAGTTTACTCTTCAAGAAGATTCACGAAGGCGCGATGCCGGCCGACAAGAAGGGCATGCTCAAGCCCGAGCAAATCGCGCTCATCCGCCGCTGGATCGACGCGGGGGCGGTTTCAGAAGCAGGAACCTCGGCAATCGAAGTAAGTCAACACGACATCGAGCCGATCCTGGCGATGCGCTGCGCCGTCTGCCACGGCTTGCGCAAACAGGAAAGCGGCCTCGATCTGCGCACCAAGGCGTCGTTGCTCAAGGGAGGCAAATCCGGCCCCGCCATCGTGCTCGGCAAACCCGAAGAAAGTCTGTTGCTGAAGAAGATTCACTCCGGCGAGATGCCGCCGAACAAACGGCTCATCGAGGTCAGCGTCAAGCCGATGACGCCGACGGATATCGAGCTGCTGACGGCGTGGATCAAGGCCGGCGCGCCGGAGGTTCGCATCGAGCCGGACGTCGCGACCACGACGCCCGATCCGCTCGTCACCGACAAGGATCGGCAGCACTGGGCGTTTCAGGCGCCGAAAGCGGTCACCGTGCCGAAGCTTGCGAATGGCGAGCGCGTGCGTCATCCGATTGACGCGTTCGTCCTGGAAAAGCTGCGTGCGAAGGGATTGGACTTCGCGCCCGAGGCGGATGCGTTGACGTTATTGCGGCGGGCGACGTTCGATCTCACGGGACTGCCGCCGTCGCCGCAGGAGATTGATGAATACCTGAAGGAGTGCGCCAAGGTAGGTCCGGCGAGCCGAGCCGGACCTGACTCAGCTTACGAGAAGTTGATCGATCGCTTGCTGGCGTCGCCGCGCTACGGCGAACGCTGGGGACGCTACTGGCTCGACCTCGCCGGCTACAGCGATTCCGAGGGAAAACGAAGCGCCGACCCGATTCGGCCGCATGCCTGGCGCTATCGAGATTATGTGATCCGCTCTTTCAACGCGGACAAGCGGTACGATCGATTTCTCCTTGAACAACTCGCCGGCGACGAGCTGGCCGATTACGAGAACGCGCCCGTCATCACTCAGGAGATCATGGACAACCTGGTCGCGACCGGTTTCTTGCGCATGACGCCCGATGGCACCGGGTCGGACGTCGTCAACTTCACGCCGGAACGAATCGAAGTCATATCGGACGAAATGCAAGTGTTCGGCGCGTCGGTCCTCGGCCTCACGGTGCATTGTGCGCGTTGCCATAGTCACAAGTACGACCCGATTCCGCAGCGCGATTACTATCGGCTCCTGGATGTCTTCAAAGGCGCCTTCGATGAACACGATTGGCTCAGCCCCGCTGGCGTGCCGGGCCAGGCGAAAGCGCGGCCGCCGCGCGTATTGCCGTATATCACGCAAACGGAGCGGGATCGCGCCAAGGAGGTTGCCGGGCGCATCCAGCACGAGATCGACGAG
>DAIOGM010000598.1:0-3893 GCA_036745215.1 Gemmataceae bacterium | reverse complement strand
CTCGTTGAATACGGGGATGACGATGGAAATCATGTTGTTTCTGCAGTCCCGGGAATCGCTTCGCTCACCACGGGGCCTGGAACTTCCTTTGGCTTGATCAAGTACAAACAAAGGCCGACGATCATTTCCGCGACAATCCAGTCGAGCCGCAACAAAATCACCGCAGCGGTAATGTACACGCTCTCCCCGGCCGCGCTCAACAAAATCTTGAGCATGCCCTCGCGCACGCCGAAGCCCGCCGGCACCACGATGATGACGAAGCCCGCGACGTTCGAGAACGCCACCGCGGCCATGCATTGCGCCCACCACGATAGCGTCAAATCCGGCGGCGTCGGCACCACCGCCTGCAACATTGCCCACATGCTCAGGCCCTGAATCCACCAGCCGACCGCGTTCAGCGCCAGCCCATACGCCAACGTGCCGTAGCGTACCGGCGGCAAACGATACAATTCGACTGCTTGCAACTTCGATGTCAATTTGGTGATGACGAAATTGAACACGCCCGGCAACAACGGAATGCCGCACATCGCTACCAGAATCAGGCCGAGCCAGGACGGATGCACATTGACGCCGAGGTCGCGCAACAATTCCGTGCTGCCGGCCGGGGGATCGACGAGATACACCAGCGCCGCGACGATGCCGGCCGCGGCCATGACGGTCAGCACTTCGTAAAAGGAAAGGATGATCGACACGCCGTACGGCACGCCATAGGGATGCGTGAAGTCGGCGCGAATCGCGATCGCCAGCGCCTTGCCGGGCACGTACTTGCCGAGCTGGGCGATGTAATGCGTGCGCAGGCTGGCGTAGAATGGAATCGGGTAGCCGAACTGGGCGTGCAGATGGCGCCAGTACCACATGGTTGGAAAGAGCGCGATCATGTAAAAAAGCGCGGCGGCGATCAACCAACCGATGCGAGGCGTGATCTGGTACAGTTCGGGTTGTTGCAGGTCGGTGATGAATTGCTTGCTGACAAAGAACAAAATCACGATCGCCAGCACAAGCTTCACGCCGCGCCACAGCCAACGCTTGGTCGTCGGGGTCATCATGCAATTGTAGTGAGTCGTATTGTAGTCATCACGCTCCGCGTGATGGAGTTGTGCGTGGCGCCATGCGAGTCAATGTAGTCATCACGCTCCGCGTGATGGAGTTGTGCGTGGCGCCATGCGAGCCGATTGCGAGTTAGCCGAACTTCATCACGCGGAGCGTGATGACTACATTAGCATTTCGTCAGATAACGCGATGGATCGGATTCGCCGTTATTGAAGGAATTCGCGGAACTTTCGAATTCGATTGGTGATCTTAGTATAGCCACATTCTCTGCGTCTTCGGCGGGAGCAAGTCATGAAATGCGTGCAAGCAATCGGCGTCGGCATTTTTCTTTTTAGCGTCAGCCTGGTGCTGGCCGGCGGATTCGGCACGCCGAAAAAGGAGGACGTGCCGAAGTATTTGACTCAATTGAAGACTTCGCAAAACGCCGCCGACCGCGCCAAGGCGGCGGAGATGCTCGGCAAACGCGGCGGCATCAATGCCAAGGACGTTGAGGAAGCCGTCGAGCCGTTGCGTGTATCGTTGCAGAAGGACATTGACGCGCGCGTTCGCGCCGCCGCTGCCGGGGCCCTGGGAGATATTCATGCGGAGGCGGACACAACGGTGCCGATCCTCATCGATCGCATGAAGAACGATGCCAAGATGGACGTGAAGATGGCGATCGTCGTCGCACTGGGTCAATACGGACCCGATGCGAAAGATGCCGTTGGACCATTGAAGGATTTGCTCAAGAAGTTCGACGCCAAGAAATCCAATGAGGGCAAGGCGATTCAAAACAGCCTTCAATTGATCACGATGAAAAAGAAGAAAAAGGCTTGAGCCCGAGCAAATGACGCGGCGAGCTCCCGTAGCAGCAAGCTGCCAGCTTGCGTGCTGAGGCGAAAGCAGACAAGCTGGCAGCTTGTCGCCACGATTAGTCCAAGGCAGCGGTTCCCCGTTGGCTCTCCACTCCCGCCGGGTATAATACACCCCACATCCCGCGGGAGAACGCCATATGCAAGACATCAACGGAACCCCCGTCGCGCGCAAGCCCGAAGCGCCATCGCCGGTTGCGAGCCAATCGCTCGACGATCCGAGCCTGTACATCAATCGCGAATTGAGCTGGCTGGCGTTCAATCGCCGCGTCCTGGAAGAGGCGCTCGACCCCAACGTGCCGCTCATGGAGCGCATCAAGTTCCTCGCGATTTTCGCGGCCAATCTCGATGAGTTCTTCATGGTGCGCGTCGGCGGCCTCCAGCAGAAGATGGCCGCGGGCATCAACGTCGGCTCCGGCGCCGATCGCATGGCCCCGCGCGACCAGCTCGCCGCCGTCAGCCAGACCGTGCGCGATCTCTTCCAGGCGGGCTACACGTGCCTGCGCGAACAGTTGCTGCCGGCGCTTGAGAAGGAAGGCATCTACCTGCACTTGCACAAGGACGGCAACAATCAGCAAAAAGACAACCTCACGACGTACTTCCGCCGCGATATCTTTCCGGTGCTTACTCCACTGGCCATCGATCAGGGGCATCCGTTTCCGCATTTGCTCAACAAAACACTGAACCTCGCTGTCCTTTTGAAACGGCCGCGCGAAACGGAAAAGCTGCTCGCCGTCGTGCAAGTGCCGGCCGTGTTGCCGCGTTTCGTGCATCAGAAAACGGACGCGGGGCACGTGCTGATTCCGCTCGAAACGGTCATTCGCTTTCATCTCGCCGATCTATTCCCCGGCATGGAGATCGAGCATGCTTCCGTGTTCCGCGTGAGCCGCAACAGCGAATATGAAATCGATGACGACGAAGTCGAAGATCTCTTGAAAGCGATCGAGGAAGAAGTGCGTCGCCGCCGGCGCGGCTTCGCGGTGCGGCTGGAGATCGAGGCCAACGCGCATCCGGTCATCAGCAATTATCTGATGCAGGCGCTCGACATCGATGCGAGCGACGTGTATCCGTACAGCGACCTCCTCGATCTGACGGGCCTGTTCCAGCTCTACAACCTGCCGGGCTTCCCGCATCTGCGCGATCCCGTGTTCGTGCCGCAGCCGGCGAATGAATTCGTCAGCGGCCCCAATGTGTTCGCCGCCATCAAGGCGCGCGACATCCTCGTGCATCATCCGTACGAGACGTTCAGCCACGTCGTCGATTTCATCGAGACGGCCGCCAAGGATGAGCGCGTGCTCGCCATCAAGCAGACGCTTTACCGCACGTCCAGCGATTCGCCGGTCGTCAAGGCGTTGCAACTTGCCGCCGACAACGGCAAGCAGGTCACCGCGGTCATCGAATTGAAAGCGCGCCTCGACGAGGAGCGCAACATTCTCTGGTCCCGCGAGCTGGAAAAATCGGGCGTGCACGTCGCCTTCGGCTGCGTCGGTGTAGTGCCCCCAGTAGCGGAACTGCAGCGACGGGAACAGTGAGCCTTGGGCGCCGGGATGCAACGGTTCACGGCGCACGATCAACCGTGTGCCCGAAGGCCAGTCGGTGAGGTCGACGAGCCCGGGGGCCGCCGCGACCTGCGGGAGCGACGAGCCGTACTGGTATGTGATGTCGGGCGGCTCGCCGCCCTGCAGCGCGACGGTGAGCTTCTGCAACGCCTTGTCGTTGTTGACGAACAGCGGCTCGATGTGGATGTCGGGGTTCTCCGAGTTCCAGGTTTCGAGCAGCGCGTTGAGCGAGTCGGCCTCGGCGTCCGTGTAGCCGTGCCAGAACGTGAGCGTGACGGGGCCGGACGGCGTCTCGCCGGTCGCCAGGCTCTCGTCGTCGCCACCCGTGCATGCGGCCGCCAACAGACCGAGCACGGCGAGGATCACCAACAGTCGTCGTGTCACGAGGAACACCTCCGGTCAGAACATCGGGAACGGGTCATGGCAGCACCAC
>DAIOGM010000597.1:1862-3894 GCA_036745215.1 Gemmataceae bacterium | reverse complement strand
GGGACATGTCCGGAATCTTGTCGGGATCGGGGCGGTTCGCAGCGGACATCGCAACCTCTCCATGGATCGGGCCTATCTGCATCAACTCAATGCCGAAGATAACGCCAGCGATCGGGAACTTCAATCAGAAATGGTCCGTCGCCTGTCAGCGCCTCTCGCAGCGCGGACACAAACGACGCGGCGTCGCCGGCCCGGCGCGCCGGGATGTCGAATGCCGAGGCCAGTTTCAGGAAATCAGGGTTGTTCAGCTCGGTGTCGCGATAGCGTTCGTCGTACTTGAGCCGTTGCAGATGTTTGATGGCGCCGTAGGCGTTGTCGTTGTGAACGATGATGATCATGCGAAGTCGATAACGGGCGGCCGTCGCCAATTCTTGACACGTCATCACAAAGCCGCCGTCACCGGAAAAGCTGACGACGACGCGCCCCGCTTGCGGTTTCGCGCTCGGCGAGCTCGCGGGAAACGCCACCGCCGCCCCAATCGCCGCCGGGAAACCCCAGCCGAGCGCAATGTAGTTCGATGGATAGAAGAACGACCGCGGCTGATACGCCGGAAAATCCGTGTGCATACGATACGCCATCTCGCTGGCGTCCGTGAACAAAACCGCGTCGTCCGGCAATTCGGCGCGAAGTACGTCGATCAGCCATTCCGATTGCGGACGTTTCGCGGCGCGCGCTTCCGGCCAAATAGCGCTCCAATCGCTCGACACGTTCGCTGGCAACTCCGCGAGCATTGCTTGCAACGCCGCCTTCGCGTCGGCGACGATACCGACCTCCACAGGATAGTTCATGCCGATCTCGTTTGGATTGATGTCGATCTGAATCAATCGCTTCGGCACCTGCATCTTGCGAAAACCAGTCATGACTTCCGTGAAGCGGCAGCCGATCGCGAGCATCACGTCGGCGTGCGGCTGCGCGATCCGGCCGCGCGCCGAGCGGGCGTGGCCGAGCGAGAGTGGATCGCGCTCATCGAGGATGCCCTTGCCTTGCTGCGACGTCACGACGGGGCAGTTTAGCCGACGAGCCAGCTCGTGGATTTCGGAGCCCGCGTCGGCCCAGACGGCGCCGCCGCCGGCGAGAATGAGCGGCATTTTTGCGCAGCCGAGGAGCGCAGCGGCGTTCGTGATTGCGGCGCGATCCATTGTAGACGTCACGCTCCGCGTAACGAATTCCTCACGCGGAGCGTGAAGAGTAAATTCCGCCGCCATCAAATCCTGCGGCATGATCAACGCCGCGGGGCGTGGCCGGCCCGTGGTCATCGCTTGCCATGCGGAAATCACCATGGCAGGAATCTGCCGATGTTCCATGGCCGTAGCGACGTACTCGGTGCACGGACGAAGGATGCTCTCCAAATCGATCTCGTGATAGTTGCCGCACTCTTGATGCAAGCGATCGTGATTGACCTGACCGGTAACGAGCAGAACCGGCACGGAATCGCCCCACGCCTCGGCGATGCCCGATAACGCATTGGTCGCTCCCGGTCCCGCAGTGGTGCAGATGACGCCGGGTTGCCCCGTGACGCGCGCGTAGCCATCCGCGGCGAACGCGCCGGCTTGTTCGTTGCGAATGAGGATTGTACGAATGCCGCCGTGCCGATGGATCGCGTCATAGATGGCGACGGTGTGCGAGCCGGGCATGCCGAAGACGACGCGCACGCCAACGTCGAAAAGCGAATGCACAAGCAGGTCGGCGCCGGTCATGGGAACGATCCCCTTGGAGCGGAATGGCACCCCTATTGTAGAAATTGGACGAATCGCAATGTCGCGCCGATTTTCATTTGCAAAGACGCATGCCACCTGCGACATTCGCGCACACGGAAGTGCCGGGTTCGCGAAACCGCAAGCGGCGTTAGCTCAATTCGTCAACCAACAAGGAATAGCGCCGATGACCAGTCCCCTTCTCATGACCGTTCAGCAACACATCCTCGAAGAACAACGCCGGCATCATCCGACGGCGAGCGGCGAATTCTCCTGGTTGCTCTCCGGCATCACGTTGGCAGCGAAGATCATTGCCGATCAGGTGCGGCGCGCCGGCC
>DAIOGM010000597.1:0-1852 GCA_036745215.1 Gemmataceae bacterium | reverse complement strand
CACCCCCAACCCCTCTCCCGAAGGGCGAGTGGAGGTCGTAAATGTCCAGGGCGAGGTCGTGCAGAAGCTCGACGTGCTCGCCAATCAGGCGCTCATCAAGTGCCTTGGCAATCGCGGCAGCGTCGCGGTCATGGCGTCGGAGGAGGACGCGGAACCGGTGGTCGTGCAGCGCGATTGGCAGCATGGCACGCACGTCGTCGTCTTCGATCCACTTGACGGTTCCAGCAACATCGACGTCAACGTCTCCGTTGGCACGATTTTCTCCATCCTTCGCCGCGAGCCGAATCCGGGCCCCGAGCGCAAACCGCTTGACGACGTGTTGCAGCCGGGCCTCAAGCAGGTCGCCGCGGGTTACGTCGTCTACGGCTCATCGACCATGCTCGTCTACACCGCGGGCAACGGCGTCTCCGGCTTTACGCTCGATCCGTCGATCGGTGCGTTCCTCATCAGCCATCCAAAGATCGTCATCCCGGAGCGCGGCGCCATTTATTCTGTCAATGAGGCAAACGCCGACACGTTTCCCGAACCTTATCGAACATACCTCGCGCACCTTCGCTCCGGCGCGACGGGCCGGCAGTATTCATCGCGCTACATCGGCTCCCTGGTCGCTGATTTTCATCGCACGCTCTTGAAGGGCGGCATCTTCCTTTATCCGCCGACGAAGTCGCATCCCAAGGGCAAGCTGCGGCTCATGTATGAAGCGAATCCGATCGCGTTCCTGGCGGAGCAAGCGCAAGGCGGCGCCACCGATGGAACGACGCGCATCCTCGAGAAAAAACCGCAGAGTTTGCACGAGCGGACCGCGTTGATGGTCGGCGGCAAGGAAGAGATGCGTTTACTCAAAGAACATTTGAAATGACGAATCTTCGTTTAGCGCCCGCGCGGCGCCGCGCGGCCGCTAAACGGCCTGGGCTACGCGCTTGCCCCTCGCCCGATTGACCGCCGCCCGCAGTTGGAACTTGAGTATCACATTGCCAAGCTGAATGCGATCGCCATCCTTCAATTCAACTTGTTCCGCGATGGGAACGTCATCGACCAGTGTCTGCTCCGGCGGCGCACCATTGTTGACGAGGATGTATTTCCCGTTCACATTCTTGATGTAACAGTGCTTCTTCTCAATCTTCATGTCGCGAAACAAAGCGATATCCGCATGCTCGTCGCGTCCGATCAGAACGGCGGGCTTGTCGAGCGGATACTCGCGACCCTCCTGCCAGCCGCGCACCACTTTGACATTCGCGGGAAGGAATACCGTTTGCACGAACCCGGACAACGAACCGATGCAAGCGCCGAGAATGACAAGGCCGATCGCGTTGCCAAAATAAGTCTGCGCTCCGGTTTGCCGCGACAAGAAAATGAAAAGTTCGAAAAAGACGCCGCCGATGAAGCCGCCGAGCAGGCCGCCGATGGTGCCGTAGCTGAACTTGCCAAAGGAGCGTGCTGCGATGCCTTCCGAGCCGCCGATGGCGATGCCGAGCAAGCTCCAGCCGAGACCGCGTGCGATCATGGTGAGCGGCAATTGCAACGCCGGGACATTGCCGGCGATGAACACGAAGAATGAATTGATCAGATCGCCGACGACCATGCCGATGGCGCCGCCGACCGAGCCGATGAGGACGCCGTAGGACGCCAGGCGAGCGAAGCGGACGAGCGAGCGATCGCGGATCGCCTCGACGGAGACGACGAAGTAGCCGATCATGCCACCGATGATCGCGCCGCCCAGGAGGAGATTGAGATTGACGTAGAGAGTCGACTCCGGCAACCGTTCGCCGAGAACGCCGAACAGCATCCAGCCCAAAAGGCCGCCGAGGGCGCCGAACGCCGAGCAGAGCGTGAAGGCGGTGACCTTCATGTG
>DAIOGM010000596.1:0-3897 GCA_036745215.1 Gemmataceae bacterium | reverse complement strand
GATCCTGGGAGGCGCCTTGTCGGTGTTGTTCGGCCTGTTGGTGCTGATCGCGGTGGCGTTCGTCGGCGTTTTGATCACGCCCGTCGAGCTGCCCATGGTGATCAAGGTCAGCGTCTGGGCCATCACGGCCGGCGCCGTCCTTGGCGTGATGGTGTTGCCGATCGCGCATCGATGGCGCTGGCTGCCCTTGCAACGCCGCGAGCAACTGCAAACCATGCTCGACGTCGCGCGATCGCCCGGCGTCGTCGCGCGGGCAACGTTGATGTCGATCATCGTCCAGGCCAGCGGCGTCGCCAGTTTGTGTTTCGTCGGCCTGGCGCTCGATCTGGATATCCCGCTCGCTTACTACTGCGTACTCGGGCCGATGGTGTCGCTCCTGACGCTCCTGCCGATCAGCGTCAATGGCATGGGCGTTCGCGAACTGGGCACGGTCGCGTTTCTGGCGCCCTTGAGCGTGAACGCCGACACCGCGAGCACGCTGGCGTTTTTGTGGTTCGCGGTCAGCATCACCCTGAGCCTGATCGGCGGCCTGGTTTATCTCTTCGGCGCGTATCCCAAGGCACAAAACGTTACCAGTGAAGGAACGAGTGATGGATCTGTCGATCGTGATTCCGATCAAGGACGAGAAGGAAAATATTCCCAGGCTGCATGAGCGCATCTCCGCGGCATTAGGTAATTTTCCTTGGTCCTACGAAATCGTCCTCGTTGACGACGGCAGCACCGACGGCTCAATTCAAGAGCTGACGGCGCTCGCCGCCCGCGATGGGCGCGTCAAGGTGGTGCGCTTGCGGCGCAACTTCGGCCAATCCGCGGCCATGCAGGCGGGCATCGACTTCGCGCAGGGCGAAACCATCGTCACCATGGACGGCGACCTGCAAAACGACCCCGCCGACATCCCGATGCTGCTCGACACCTTGAAGTCCGGCGATTACGACGCCGTCTTCGGCCTGCGCGAGAATCGCCAGGACTCGTTCATCAATCGCAAGCTGCCCTCCAACCTCGGCAACTGGCTGATCCGCAAGGTCACCGGCGTCGAGATCAAGGACATGGGCTGCACGTTGCGAGCCATCAAGAAAGACCTCGCCAAGTCGCTCACCCTTTACGGCGAGATGCATCGCTTCATCCCCGTGCTGGTGCAGCACGCCGGCGCAACGTTCGTGCAAGTCCCCGTCAAGCATCATCCGCGCACGGCCGGCAAGACGAAGTACAATATCACGCGCACGTTCCGCGTCCTCCTCGATCTGATCACCGTCAAGTTCATGCAGAGTTACATGACGCGGCCGATGCACGTGATGGGCTTCGCCGGCATGATCGCGATGCTGATGGGCGTCGTTTGTTTGCTGGCGACGATCGGCGTCAAGTGGTGGGATGGCACGTCGATGATCCGCAATCCGCTCTTGCACCTGAGCGTGATGCTGGAGCTGGTCGGCGTGCAGTTTATCTCGACAGGGTTGCTTGGCGAACTGGTGACGCGCACGTATTTCGAGAGTCAGGGGAAGCGGGCGTATCTGGTTCGTTCGACGTTGAATGTGGAGCTGACAACAGAAGAAGCGCGGCGGGCAGCGTGACCATCGCTTGCGGTTTCGCGCTCGAACTCGCGCGAAACCGCAAGCGTTTTATTCAATCGACTTCTTGAGCGCTTCCATATCGTGCCCCGCCAAGCGAATCACATAGACCTGATTATTGGCGGAGCCGAGCACGAAATGCCGATTGTCGGGCGCGAACGCCACGCTATGGCCGACGCCGCGCGGATTGCGCCACGATTTGATCGCGGTGAGCGACGACGCGTCCCATAACGTCGCCGACGGTTCGCTGCCGGCGGAGACGAAGGTCTTGCCGTCGGACGCGAATGCTACCTGATGAATCTGTTGATGGTCCTTGAGCGTTGATTTTTCCACGAGCGCGGCGCCGTCCCACTCAAGGACGGAAAGCGAAGATTGCCCGTTGCCGACGACCGCGAGATTGCCGTGCGGTTGAAATGCGAGCAGACGCAGGCCGGCGATCTTCGAGTCGAAGTTGCCGACCGTCGCGGCCTTCGGGTTCTTGGCATCAGCCCAATTGAGGCTGCTGCTCGCGCACCAGAACAGCGTTTTGTCATCGGCTGTAAATGCCATCGCGCCGATGTCGGCCGATTGCCTGTCGAACGTGCCCTGTTCCGTGCCGGAACGCGGATCCCACAAACGAACCACGCCGTCCCGTCCGGCGGAAGCGAGCGAAGTGCCATCGTGATTGAATGCAAGCTGCGTCACAGGCCTTTTGTGCTTGTCCAGAGACAGCAGGCGCGTGCGTGTCGCGAGATCCCAGATGCGAACCAGGCCGTCATCGCCGGCGGTGGCCAGCACGCGACCATCGGGAGAAACGGCGACGCGATTTACTCGATCCGTGTGAGCAAGGATCTTGTGCGGGATGACGCTGTCGCTTTGCACGTCGAAGAGCCGAACGCCGTTGTCTTCGTTCGTGACAATCCATCGGCCGTTGGAACTGACCGCGAGCGTGGTGACCGATTTGCCGACGTTGCCTTTGACGAAGCCGTACATGCCGACGAAATCCGCCGGCAATTGTGCAGGCCAGATGCCGGGAAACTTGGCGCGATCCAGTTTGTCGAACGGCGAAGGTATGCGCGTCAATAGATCGTCGAACCTTTTCGCCTGCTCGGCATCCGGCGCCGCCTGGCGCTGCCGTTGGATTTCCTGACGGGCTTCGTCCCACGACACGTGCTTGGCCACGGCGCTTTTGACGAGCTTCTTCCAGGCGGGTTCATCGATTTCTTTAATGCGGGGCGGCGGTTCGGGCGGCGCGGGGCCCGCGCGCATGAAACTCGTTCGGCTCATCAGCACGGCGACGCCCGTGACAAGAAGCACCAGGAAGAAACTGCCGCACGCCGCAAAACCAACGGCCAACTTGGCTGCGAGATGGCTTTCGCGCCGCTTCGTCGTCTCCGGCGTCGTGATCGTTGGCGCCAACAGAATCGTCGCGCCGGGGTCGGTTCCCTCGACAGCGTCTGGAATCGTCAGCAGCACGGTCACCGTTTCGGTTTTGTCGGCCGCCTCTTTCGCGAGCAACGAGCCGTCCGCCAGTTGCCCCAAGATGGTTCGCAACTCGTCGGCCAATTCGTTCGGCGTTTGATAGCGATCTTCGGGACGTTTCGCCATCAACTTGTGAATCACTTCTTCGACGCGTTTGGGCACGTGCAAGCGCGACATGTCGAGGTTCGCGGGATCGCGCACCCCCACGCGTGCGAGAAGTTGTTCATGGCGGACATGAAGCAACGGCGTCGGCTCGTCGAGTTGATGATGCAGGAGCTTTTCCGTCAAAGTGCCTTGCGGAAACGGCGGCATGCCCGCGAGGAGAAAATACAGCGTGCAGCCGAGACTGTAGAGATCGGCGCGCACGTCGCTGGTGTGCGAGTCGCGCGCCTGCTCCGGTGCGATGTATTCGGGCGTGCCCATGACGGCGCCGATTTGCGTCAGATGCGTCTCTGCTCGGCCGCTGAACGTATCGGTGACGCGAGCGAGTCCCATGTCGAGAATCTTGACGACTCCCCAGGGGTAACGCTCCAGCTCCATGCGCGCAATCACGCTGCTGCTTTTTTTCGCGTCCAGGTTAGGCCGGCGATGCGTGCCCGAACGGCGGCGATCGGAGCTGACGCCTCGCGAAACCAGCAGATTCGCCGGCTTGATGTCGCGATGCACCAGGCCCCGCTCGCTGGCGTGCTGCAAACCGAGCGCGGCTTGACGAATGTACTCGCACGCTTGATCGACGCGCAACGGGCCGCTGTCCCTCACCAGCTTGGCGAGATCGACGCCGTCGATGTATTCCATCGCAATGTAATAGGTGCCGTTCACCTGATCGGCGTCATAAGCGCGGACGATATGCGGATGATTCAGCTGGCCGGCG
>DAIOGM010000595.1:0-3910 GCA_036745215.1 Gemmataceae bacterium | reverse complement strand
GGAATCCGGCTGGTCTCGACGTCGCGTTTGAGGATGCGCACCACTTCGAGGCCCGCCAGCTCTCCGGCTTCGCGGGTGGCATTGCGTTGATCGTCGTTGAAATACGCCGGGACCGTGATGACGGCTTTCTTGATCTCCATGCCGGCGTGCGCGGCGGCGCGATCCTTCAAGGCACGCAGGATCATCGCCGAGATTTCTTGTGGCCGATATTCGTGATCGCCGAGCTTGGCTTTGACGTCCTGCCCCATCTTGCGCTTGATCGACTTGACGGTCCGCTCCGGCGCGACAGCCCACTGGTTGCGGGCCGACTTGCCGACGAGCAGCTTGCCGTCCTCGGCAAGGCCGACGAAGGACGGCAGGATCGGATCGCCGTCTTCTTCGACGACGTGCGGCTTGCCGTCGCGGATGATGGCGACTTCGCTGTTGGTGGTGCCCAGGTCGATGCCAAGGATCGGTTCGGACATGGCAGGTTCCCTCCGTTCAGGTTTACGTTTAGCGCTCGCACGGCGCCATGCGAGCGCTAAACGTAAACGGGAATGTTACTCACGGCTTCGCGACACGCACCTGGGCACAGCGGAACAGCCGGCCGCGCCACCGGTAGCCGCGGCGCAGCTCCTCGATGACCTCGATCTTCGCGCGGCTTTCGTCGCGGACAACCTCGGCGACTTCCATGATCTCCGGATCGAACGGCGCACCGACGCACTGGAGCGCCTCCAGGCCATATTGCTCGAAGGCGCGTTCGATGCGCTGCAAGCTCATGCGATAGCCTGTCAACAAGGCGTCGAGGCCCTGGCGATAACGTTCGGCCGAGGGATCGGCAGCCGGCTGCTGGGCTTGGCGCCAGGCGTACAGCGGCGCGAGCTGCGCTTCGATCGACGCGTCCAGGCCGAGCCAGCGGGCCCAGTGTGGAATCTTCAGCTTGATCGCGGGTGGTGTTGCCCTCACCCCCGACGCCTCTCCCGGCGCGAGCGGGGAGGATTCAAGGAGCCGGCACACCTGACGTTCGGCGATCGACAGCGCGTCGTGGGCATCGATCAGCGTCTTGAGCAAGGGCCGCGCGACTTCGTCCTGCGCGGTTTGATCGTTTTCCCCGAGTTGAGTTTGCTGACGTTGCAATGCGCCGAGCGATTCTTGCAGAGTGGCGATGATCTGAGCGCCTTGCTCCTGCTGCGCCCGGCTCGCCCGAGTTTGCAGATTGACTTCGTGACGCAACGCGATGAATTGCTGAAGTACGGTGGCGACGTCGAACGTCGGACGATCCCCCTCGGCCCCTCTTGTTTCAGGGGAGGCGGGTACGTGCGTCTCGGTTAGCCAGGCGCGGAAGTCGGCGAGGATCGCGTCGATCGCATCCGAACTCAGGGCTTCGGCGCCGAACTCACCAGCTCTTGCAGCGACAATCGGCGACGAGTCGTCCGACATGCGAGGTCCTCTAGGATGGCGTCGATGCTGTCGCTCTTGCCCGCCTCGAACAAACGATAACGCAGGCGCGTCTCCAGGTCGCGCAGACTTTCATACGCTCGACGAATGAGTGCGAATTGATCCGGATGACGCTCCGGCGAAAACTGCTTGACCAGCTCGAGATATCGCCGGCGGATCGTCTCATCGTCGGCGTCGGCCGGCAAGCCGAGCACGGCATAGGGGTCGGTCATGGCATGCGCTCCATCGCGTCGATAGGGATAGCGACAGCTTCATGATATAGCGTATTGGTCGCGCAGCTATCCGAAAATAGAGACTGGGTTCAGCCCGAATGCCGGCTTTGCAAAAAAACGAACGGACGAGGTGAACCACGGGGAACACGGGGGTCACGGGGAAAAGCCAACAAAGTTTCTAAACGAGGCCGTGCCTTGGATTTCTGTGACTACCTGGGAGCGATTCCCCCGTGTCCCCCGTGCCCCCCGTGGTTCAAAACGGTGTTTTTGTGCAAAGCGCCGAATGCGGCCATTTCAAAAAATGCACGACCGTCCGACTTTTCGATAAGTGGCCTCGTCTTTTGTGGTGGAAGTTAGCATGGTGGCCGGGTAGGTTCTATCTTGGGGAATGGTGGTACTTGGGAGACTTGCATATGAGAGCAAAGCCGCGACGTATGGCAGCGACCAAATGGTTCCTCGCATTCCTCGGCCTGGGAATGCTCGCTTCGGCGTCATTCGGTGGCTGGACGTACTTGACCGCAACGAGCGGCAACGCCGTTCCTGTGTCGACTCCGATCGTCGCGGTCGAGCCCGAGCCGACGCCGGTGCAGGCGCCGTCGCCGATCCAGGAACCGCCGGTTCGTATCGAGAAGCTCTTCGACAACGCTCCTTCGCCGTCCGCGGTGATCAACTTCGTTGAGCAGGAAACCGGTATCAATCGCGCCGAGACTTCGAGCGCCGCGACGCCTGCCAGGAAGGCGCCGACGGGAACGAAGCACGCAAGCCAGGACAATTTGCTCGCGTTGACCGCAATGCAGCTTCATGGGGAAGCGTACAATCGTTTCATCACTCAACAAGGCATGGGCATGAGTCGAATGGTGCCGATGGTTACGCTGGTGAAACGTGAATGGAAGGTGCCAAGCTGGACGTCGGAGGAATTGGCGAAGCAGCAGTCGGGCATCGCGGGCGCCAAGGACCTGTCGCTGATCCATCGCAACAGCATTAACTTCTTTGAAAACTCGGTGACGAAATCGGGCAAGGGGCCCAACCTCGGCAAAGGCGCCATCGAGAAGCCCGGTACTCTCTGGGAAATCAAGTCGCTCGACCTGGTCGGTTTGGTGATGCACGAGACGCCGACGGTTTATATCTCCGAGAAACTTCCGCAGATGACCGAACTCTCCAAGCGGCCGACGCGTGAGATGGATGTCTTTGAAATGGAAGGCCTGGAAGAATTGATGTCGGGCAAGGATTTGTACATTCGCACCAAGGACGAAGTCGTTCGCGTGCTGGGTCCGGTCCGCGCCGGCAAGGCGTGCATGAATTGCCACACCGACGTGAAGGAAGGCGATATGCTGGGCGCGTTCTCGTACACGCTGCGGCCGGGCCAATATCAGATGCACGGGCGCGGATTCAATGGTCAGGGCGGATTCAATGGCACGAATCCCGGAGGCGGCTACGGCTTGCAGCCGAACTTTCAGCCACCCCTGCCGCCGGTGTCGCCGAAACCGAAACAATAAATCGTGTGATGTCCAAGCACCGAAGGTGCGAAAATGTTACAGCCCAGGGCAACGCCCTGGGAATGCACCACCGCAAAATGGAAAGCCCCGAAGGGGCGCCATGACCAAATGAAAGAGGTCATGGCGCCCCTTCGGTGCTTTCATTGGCTCCCAGGGCGTTGCCCTGGGCGGTAACATTTTCGCACCGTCGGTGCTCTTGTAATTGCCCAACTACGACATCAGAGCGTTTTGCGAAACACCACCATGCTGTCGCCGTCGCCGTAGAAGTCCTTCAATAACGCGTGCTGCTCGTAGCCGTGCTTGCGGTAGAACTGGCGCGTCAATTCGTAGTGGGACAAGGAGCCGGTCTCGATGAACAGGACTCGGCCGCGCTGATTGGCGGCGATGTCGTGCTCGACGTGGCGGAGGAGTTGGCCGCCGACGCCCTTGCCTTGCACATCTTTGCGGACGACGATCCACCAGAGTTGCCAGGTTCGATCCGTCATCTCCGCCGGCGCATAGTAGGCGAAGCCGTGGATCGTGCCATTTTCTTCGAAGGTGACGGCGATGTGGCCGTCGGCTTGATTGGCGGCGTGATAATCGTCGAGGACTTCGCGCAGGGCAGTGATTTCGATGGGCTTGAACATGGCGGTCGCGTCGGTGAGTGCGACCAGGGCGTCCGTGTCGGCGGGAATCGTCTGTCGGATCATGCGGTTGTTATAGGCGATTCGGCAAGGAGACAAGGAGACAAGGAGACAAGGAGACAAGGAGACAAGGAGACAAGGA
>DAIOGM010000594.1:0-3920 GCA_036745215.1 Gemmataceae bacterium | reverse complement strand
AGAACTAGGGGCCTCCTTAGGCCGCGCCGGCCGGACCTCCCGCCGCCGCGCCCGATTCACAAGCCAGCTTCGATCCTCCCGTCACGAAGAACCCATGGAACCTCGCGCACACGCCGGGCGGCTCGTCGAGCGGTTCGGCGGCGGCAGTCGCGACGGGCATGTGTTTGGGCGCGCTCGGCTCGCAAACCGGCGGCTCCATCACGCGGCCGGCGTCTTATTGCGGCATCGCGGGGGTCAAGCCCACGTACGGACTCTTGCCGCTCGATGGCATCTTGCCGCTGGCGCTTTCGATGGATCATCCGGGGCCGATGGCGCAGAACGTGATGGACTTGGCGCTGTTAATGCGCGGCATGTCCGGAGGCGACGCGATCGATCCGTCCGCCAACTATGTGGAAAAGGCCGCCGTCGCCGCCAGTCGGCCGCACTTCGGACGCATCCGCCAATTATTCGACGAACGCGCGGCGGAGCCCGTCCGCGACATGATGGACGAGATTTGCCATCGCTTCAGCGTGGACGGCGCCGTCGTGGAAGAGATCGCTTTGCCTTCGGGGTTCTCCGACATCATCCAGCGGCATCGCATTGTCATGGCAGTCGAGGCCGCCCAATATCACGAGGCGCGCTTGAAGCGACATCCGGACGATTACGCGCCGCGGATCAAGGGGCTGCTCGAAGAAGGTTTGAGCTGTTCCGCCGCGGAATATGCCCGCACCAAGGAGCATCAGAATCAGTTGACCATGACCAGTCGGCTCATGATGGGCGGCAACATCGTGCTCGTGTGCCCCGCGACGCCGGGCCCGGCGCCGCTCGCCGACTCGACGGGCGATCCGGCGTTCAATTCGCCGTGGAGCTACACCGGCTTGCCGACGATTTCGATTCAATCGAACTACTTCGTGGACGGCTTGCCGCTCGCGATCCAGCTCGTGGCAGGGCCGAACCGCGAGGATTTGCTGTTCAGCGTCGCGGCGTGGTGCGAGAAACGACTCGCGCCGAATCCGCTCGTGCCGAAGTTGCCTGAAGCATGACCCCCACCAATCGCTGCGCTCATGGTGGGGCTTGCGTCGATTTATTTTGAACTCTGACCCCTGGTGGATAATGCAACCCGCAAAATGGCTCGAAGAAAACGACGCGAATATTATCAACGATCTCGCCAAGCTCGTCGCGATCGAGAGCATCTCGACCGACGGCGAACATCAAAAGGAGCTCGATCAGTGCGCGGAAGCCACTTGCGAGCTGATGAAAGCCGCGGGCTTGAACAACGTGCAGACGCTCAAGACGGGCAACTCGAACCCGTACGCGTACGGCGAATGGCTCGGCGCGCCGGGCAAGCCGACCGTGTTCCTCTACGCGCATCATGACGTGCAGCCGGTGAAGGGCTTCGAAAACGATTGGCTTTCGCCGCCGTGGACGTTGACGGAGCGCGATGGCCGGCTCTATGGCCGCGGCGCCGCGGACGACAAGGGCGCCATCGTCACGCAGCTCGGCGCGGTCGCTTCGCATTTGAAAACGAAGGGCGAATTGCCCTGCAACGTCAAGATGCTCGTCGAAGGCGAAGAGGAAGTCGGCTCGACGAATCTTCGAGGTTTCTTCGAGGAGAACAAGGATCGTCTGATGTCCGACGTCATCGTCGTGTGCGACACGGAGAATGTCGAGATCGGGCTGCCGTGCCTCACGTATTCGCTGCGCGGCATTGTCGAACTGCATGTCACCGTGCGCACCGCGTCGAGCCCCGTCCACTCCGGCATGGCGGGGGGCATGCTCGCGGACGCGGCCATCGCGCTCAACGTCGTCTTGTCTCGGCTCTACTGGAATCACAAGAAGCTGCCGGTGCCGGGACTTTATGACAAGGTGCGCAAATTGACGCCGGCCGAGAAACGCGCGTTCAAGAAAGTCGGCGGCGATGAGGCGAAATGGCGCAGCGACAACGGCATCCTCGACGGCGTCGAGCTGGCGCTGCCGACGAAGGTTCATCCGAATGAAGCGACGTGGCGCAATCCGTCGATCACCGTCATCGTTCAGGAAGCCAGCTCCATGCGCGCGAAATCAAACCAGGTGCTGCCGTCGGCTCAAGCGTACGTCAGCTGCCGCATTGTGCCCGATCAGGAGCCGGACGAGGTGTACGAGCAAATCAAGGCCGTGCTCGTCAAGGACCCGCCATGGGGGGTCAAGGTCGAAGTGAAGCCGACGGCGAAATTGAAATGGTGGATGACCGATCCGACCGGCCCCGCGTTCACGGCCGCGCAAAAGGCACTCAAGAAAGGCTTCGGCGCCAAGCCGGTGCCGATCGGCTGCGGCGGCTCCATCGGTTTCGTCGGGCCGCTCGCCGAGCTGTTCGGCGGCGCTCCGGCGCTCTTGTTGGGCATCGAGGATCCGCTCAGCAAGGCGCATGCGCCGAACGAAAGCTTGCACGCGGGGGATTTTCGCAAGCTGACGGCGTCCTTGGCGCATTTGTTTGATCAGATTGGCGATTTACCGGATGGGAAAGTGAAGTGATTCGCCGCTTGCGGCTTCGCGCTCGCGTGGCGCCTCGCGAGCGCGAAGCCGCAAGCGGCGGCCCATCACATCTTGAAATACGCAAAAGCCCGATGCTCCGCTTGCGTGCGCCCCTCCAGTTCACGCATCGTTTCGCCGCCCAGCGGCACAAACGCCCGCGCAATCTCGGCGTTCTCGTCCACTTCCTCTGGCGTCTCGCAGCCGACGATCGCCAGGCTGACACCCGCAATCGACCACGCGTAACCCAATGCCTCCGCCATGGTCAAGCGATGGAGCAGTCGCTTTTGCGCACACACCTTCATCGCGATGACGCCCATGCCGCGTTTCGCCGCTTCCGTGACGACCGTGGCAATAAACGGCAAGCGATGCACGTCGGCGGCGTTGAGCGCGACGAGCACCGTGTCGAAATCAAATCGCCGCATCGCTTCGAGAAGGATCGCCGGATCGTGATGGCCGGTGATGCCGAGGTGCTTGACGCGGCCTTCCGCTTTCGCTTGCACGAGCGCCTCCAGAGCGCCGCCCTTGGCGAAGATGCGCGTCAGGTCGTCGTGGGTGCGAAGGTCGTGCAGTTGCCAGAGGTCGAAATGATCGGTGCGGGCACGACGCAGGCTTTGATCGAGCAACGTCAACGAGCCGTCGCGCGTGCGTTCGTGTGTCTTCGAGGCAAGGAAGATTTGCTGGCGGCGTTCGCCCAGCGTCGCGCCGTAGTAATCGAGGCTGCCGGCATAGGCGGGAGCGGTGTCGCAGTAGGTGACGCCCTGGTCGAGCGCGCGGCTGATGACGCGGGCGGCGTCCTTGTCCTCGCCCCAGGTGCGCAAGACGCCTTCGCCGCCGAGGCCGAACAGCGTGACTTCGCGGCCGGTTTTGCCCAGCGGGCGCGTTGGAATGGGGAGCGGCATCGATTCGACTCCCGTTTCGAGGAAGCAATGGCAGGAAACGCGAAAAAGCAGACAAGCTGGCAGCTTGTTGCTACGTCCGAGTTGATTCTATGAATTCATTGACTATTTCTTGGCGGGCAAATCTTTGAGGCGATCGCGCAACTTCGCGAGCAGGACGGTCTTGGACGGCGCGTCCTTCTTTTTTGGAGGATTGACCCCAAGGGACGTGTCGTTTACCGTAGCGGCTTCGGACGCGGGCGGCGCCTCGGCGGCCGGCGCAGCAGGAGCGGCGGCGGCAGGGGCCTCAGCAAACGACAGCGCCTCGCCTTTGCCGAAGATCGTCTCGACCTCGGCGTCCGACAAGATCCGCATCACGGCGACGTACGTCAATTGCGGATACGGAATCAGCACGATGCGACCCGTGTCGGTCGTGCCCGACAGCCGGCCGCGGATGACCATGTAATTGGGATCTAACCGGACGATTCGCTGAATCACGAACTCCGCCCCCGTCGTCATGCCCAGCGTGATGATGTCGTGCAAGCTGGCCGGGAT
>DAIOGM010000593.1:0-3936 GCA_036745215.1 Gemmataceae bacterium | reverse complement strand
GCATGCGCCGAGCAGCGTGACGCCGATGAGCACGACCTGCGTGTTGTAGGGGAGCCAGTCGGACATTTGGGTTTCCGGTGATTTCGTTTAGCGCTCGCGTGGCGCCATGCGAGCGCTAAACGTAAACACGGTTTATTCCGTGCGCTGCTGCGCCTCAACCGCCTGCCCGAGCTTGTCGAGGATCGCGAGCCGGCCGCCGTAGGTTTTGCGAAGGTTTTCCTCGTTGAACACGCGGCTCGTCGGCCCCGCGGCGACCAGGCGCACGTTGAGCAAGACGACCTGATCGAAATACGTCGGCACCGTCCGCAAGTCGTGATGCACGACCAGCACCGTCTTGCCCTGCTCGCGCAGCTTCACGAGCAGCTCGAAGATCGTTCGCTCCGTGGCCGCATCGACGCCGGCGAACGGCTCATCCATGAAATAAAGGTCGGCTTGCTGCGCCAGAGCGCGAGCCAGAAAGGTGCGTTGCTGCTGGCCGCCGGAGAGCTGACCGATCTGGCGATCTTCGAATTCGCGCAAGCCCACCATTTCAAGACATTGGCGGGCCCACGCTCGTTCCGTCGCGCCGGGTCGGCGGAACCAGCCGAGGTTGCCGTAAGTTCCCATCAATACCACATCGAGCACGCTGACGGGGAAATCCCAATCGACGCTCTCGCGCTGCGGCACGTAGCCGATTTTTTTGCGCTGGCTGGCGACCGATTGGCCGAAGACTTGCACCGAGCCGCTGACGAGTGGCACGAGGCCGAGCGTGGCCTTGATGAGCGTGCTCTTGCCGGCGCCGTTGGGGCCGACGATGCCGAGCAAACAGGGTTCCGTGAGCGTGAGATCGACGTCCCAGAGCACGGGCTTGCGATGATACGCAACGGTGACGTCATGCACATCGAGGATGGGCGCCCTGGCCGCGAGTTTCGCCGCGGTTTCGGGCGTGGCGATGGATGGTTGCAAGGAGCTCATCTTCTCCCCGTTTAGCGCTCGCATGGCGCCACGCGGACGCGAAGCCGCAAGCGGCACTAGCGCAACGCCTTCACGATCGTATCCACGTTATGCTCGATCATGCCGATGTACGTCCCCTCCGGCGTGCCGACCTTGCCCATCGCGTCGGAGAACAACTCGCCGCCCAGGACGACCTCGTGGCCACGCGCCTTGCAGCCGTCTTGCAGCGACTTCATATTGCGCTGATTGACGCTGGTTTCGACGAAGACGGCGTTGACCTTACGGGCGACGATGAAATCGACCAGTTGATTGACTTCGCGCAAGCTCGCCTCCGTGTCGGTGCTGATGCCCTGGATGCCCTTGACATCGATGTCATACGCGCGGCCGAAATAGCGAAACGCATCGTGCGACGTGACGAGCACGCGCTTCTCGCGCGGCTGGATGGACGCGATCGCGGTCTTCGTCTTGTCATGCAGCTCGGCCAGCGCGGCTCGGTATTTCTTCGTATTGGTGTCGTACGCGTCCTTGTTGGCGGGATCGTACATGCCGAGCGCGTCGCCGATGACCTTGGCGACGTCGCTCCACAGCGCGACGTCAAACCACGCGTGCGGATCGGGATGCTTGTGCTCGTCGGTCAGGATCGATTTGGCGTCGAGATATTCCGTGGCAGCAAAGACCGGCTTCTTCTTGGCGAGCCGTTCGAGCGTGTCGGTCATTTTGCCTTCGAGGTGCAGGCCGGAGTAGAAGATGACGTCGGCGCGATTCATCTTCGCCACGTCGGTGGAACTCACCTTATAGAGATGGGGATCGACATCTTCGCCCATCAGCTGCTCGACCGTGACGTGTTTTCCGCCGATGTTGCGCACGACGTCGGCGATCATGCCGGTCGTGCACACGACCTGGATGGGCCGTGCGCTGTCATGGGTGTACGGAACCGTCAATTTTCGGCCGGCGAACGAAGCGCCATTGTTCGAGTTGGGCTCGCGATTGCAGCCGATGAACACGGGGGAAAACAGGAGCAAAATCAAATACCTGGATTTAGGCACGAACATCGCGTGAGGCCCTTGTTATTAGGTTGACCTTACTTGATTATAAGGTACGCCTAATCAATGACGATGTCAAGCTTGATTGCCGAGGGTTTTTCAAGTTGCCGTCGCCGACTCGCCGCGAAAAGCGAGTGCGTGTTCGATGCAAGTGCAACCCAATGGCGGAAGGTGAATTGGTTTGCTTCCGTTGTCCATTGAGGCCGTGTGCGTGATTCGTGAGTAAAAGGGTGGATGCGGCGATGGAAGTCATTGATGCAAAAGGGATTTCGGCAGGGACCCTTTTACTCAATTGTTGTTGGGTAAAAGGTCGTTGCTCCTCTAGCGTGGCAGCGGTTTCATTTCTATTTGGCCGCCGATGACAATCGAAGAATCAGCGTGACTGCATTCGTGCTGATCGCGAGGTGCCGGTCGTCTGCAGCGAGTGCGTTCGCCGAGAATCCTACGCTTGTGCCCTTGCCGGCCGGGGAGAAATGCAACGCCTTTTCTTGACGGTCTTTTTGCAGGTTCCACACGATGACATCATCGGCGTAGGGAATGGCGATGAGATACTGGCCGTCCGTGGTAAGGTGCAAGTCCTTCATCCAACGCGACACCGTGAAGGGCGTCCTCTTGGTCGGCGGCACCGCGGTCACATCCCAGATCCAGACTTTCAATTCAAGGCACGAAGTGGCAACCAACTTGCGATCGCGGCTGACGGCAAGCGCCTTCACATGCCGATCGTGTTGCAGCAGCAACGATTCACTGATGCGGTCGTCCGCGATGTTCCAGATTTTCATCTCGGAACAATAAAGCGGGCCGTTGCGGGCCTGATTGAACACCGGCGACGCGAAGGCATCGCCAGGTCCGACGAACGTGTAGCAGCCGTGTGCTCCTGGAAACGAGCCGGCAAGCGGCGTGAGGCCCTGGTCCGAAACAGCGAAGCGGTCGGCGCCGATGGAACCGCACACCAACATCTTCCCGTTGGGGTGGAACGCAACGTCCTCGACGCGTTTGAATTCTCTGGAATCAACGAGGCGAAGATTGCCGCTGTCGCTCAATTTCCAAAGTCGCAGTGTATTGCCGGGGACGCCGTGAATGGTCGCGAGCCACTGGCCGTCACTCGAAAACGCGCGGCAACGAACCTTGGTGAGGCGTTCGTCGGGATCGGTTTTTGAAAGAAGCCTAGGGCGGGCGCCGGTGACGTCCCAGAATTCGAAAGAGCCGTCCAGAAGCGCACGCACCAGCCGGCTCTGGTCCGGGGTGAACGCCAGGTCGCGAACGGACACTCCCGCGGGGCCTGGAATCACCGCGACGGTTTCCGCCGGCCAGCGCTGGCGATCTTCGGGCGTGAGTTCATTGCGATCGAGCCGATCCAGGCTGGATCGCTTCGCGACAGGCGGCGTTTCTTCCGCTTTGGTGAATTTGAGTTCGTAGTTTTCGTCCGGGATCTCCACCTTGGCGATCTTTTTGATCGGTTCGGGTGACGCCAATTTCGCATTTGCATTCGGATCAACGGCGACCGCGATGTCCGCTTTCTTCTGGCAACCGGCGCCGCTCAAAAGAGTCATACCAACGGCAAGACCGATCCAACCAATCCAGGTGCGCATGGCAGTGACCCTCTCTCTGGGCGCCAATTAGGCCTACCAACCTGACGCGTAAGCGAGGTGCGTTCCTCTCTGACGCGTCGTGTTGGAATCGGAACGACTACCATCCATTTTTTTGAATCTGCCGCCAGACGCGATCGATCGCGTCGCGCAGCTCCGGCGTGGCGCGGCCGCGCTGTTCCATCATGTATTCCCGCGCTGACAGGCCCATGATCAACAGGTCCTGTTCGGCGATGCGGCGAACAACGAGATCGGCATCGAGCAACTTGGTCGCCTGGCAGATCGGCCGCGGGCCGGGACGGATCGTGGATTTCTCGGCAACCTTGGCGAGCTTGCCGTCCTTGTCATAATCCAGCTCCGCAACCAAGTCTCCG
>DAIOGM010000592.1:0-3937 GCA_036745215.1 Gemmataceae bacterium | reverse complement strand
GGTGCGGGTTCAATTGCGCCCGCGTGGAATCAGTCATGCGATCGCTCCGCTCGCGCCGTCAAGGTCGAGTTTCGCCCATTCGATTTCGTAACGAATTTCCGATTCCGCCATCGGCACGAAAATCAACAACGCCAGGGGCGCGAGGGCGCCGGTCAACAAAAGCACCCAACTGTCTTCGAAGGCGGCAACAAAACTGCCAGAGAGCGCGCCGCTCCACGCCATCGTGAACCCGGGGACCAGGAGCCACGCCGCGGCGGCGACGGCGATCACGAGCGGCCAGTTTCGGCCGCCGGGACCGTACAACGCACGCCGCATTGCGTGAGTGAGGATCGTGCCGAAGAACACCAGAGCCGCCATGAAAACGGGCGCGAGGATCGACGGCAGCCGGGCCAGGGTTGACCATTGCTGCCAATCACCGTTGCTGACCATGGGAATGAGGAACATCAGGGCGATCATGCATGCGGCGCCGATCAGTGCGGCGAATCGCAGCGCGCGGCGAATGACCGATTCGCGTCGGCCGTAGCCGGCAAAACGTTCCAGGTAATAATGGGGGCGTTCTCTTGACGGCACGGATTCTTCGAGCTGGCGGGTCAAGAGTGCGACGTCGCCGATTCGTTCGCGGGTTTTCGCCAGCGCCGACGCCTCGTCGCCGGTCTTGGCTTCTTCCTCGAAAACCGCGCTGGCGTGCGCCAGCAGTTCTTCGCGCATCTTACGCTTGCGCGAGGCCATGGCACGCACCGGACGGACCGCGCGTTCGACGAGGATTTTCAACTGGGTCAAGGTTGCGTCATTCATGGCACGCTCCTCAAAGTAGTCATCACGCTCCGCGTGATGGTGTTGGGCATCGTTTGCAATAGGTTGGTTCTTTCTGCGAATGAAGCCCATTTCCATCACGCGGAGCGTGATGACTACTTTGGCCGTCGTCAGAAAACCAAAATCTTGGCCGCGTGATGGCGTCGGGCCGCATCCCAAACGTTTGACCCCGCTCACGAAGCCGTGCTAACGTCGCGATCCACTTTCCAAAGGCCATAAATCCCGATCGCCATGCCCAGCGGCGGCGCGATCAAGAGCAGCAGGTTCATGGCCTTGGTCACGCGCTTGCTCATGTCGAGATTCATCCATCGGACGATGACGACGGGGTCGCCGAACCGTTGCGCCGTGCGTTCTAGGGCCGCCTGAACCTTGCCGAGCCGGGCGAATTCTTCATCGAAAACGGTAATGAGTTGAGCGAGCAATTCGTCGCGCATGGTTCGCTTGCAAACGTCGCTGGCTCCAACGGGAGCGACGGCCCGTTCCATAAGCGTTGTCAGATGCATCATCACGGCGTCGTTCATGCGTGCCTCGCGCCAATGCCTTGCATGGCTTTATATTTAGTCTGTCTAGTATTAAATGTCAACAGAAAAACAAAAAAAATGTTTCGGCCGCGTCGGCAACGACGGGATGGCGGATCTTTTTTGGAATGGGGATTCCGACGGCGAGCCGCCGGGTTTATTCCGGCGGTTCCGACGGCGGGCATAAAAACGCAGTGGAGCAGGCCGCCAGCCTGCCGGGCAAGCGACCCGCCCCACAAAAATGATCAGCACCGGACGGGAGGGCGAGGCTCCTGCCGAGCCGTGCACACGCAGTTACTTGGCGCTTCAGGCTCGGCAGGAGCCTCGCCCTCCCGTAACTTGTTCCCCTATTTGCGGGGACGTGTACTAAGGCACGTGGCGCACGACGACGGGCCCCGTGGTAGCCGCGGTATCGGTGCCCCGGCCGCCGTCGACCTTGGCCTTGATCTTGGCCGTACCGCCGGACAAATCGATGATATGGAGCGCCAACGTGTCGTCGCCCTTTTGGCCGTTGACGCGGGCATGGACCTTGCCGGTGCTTCCGGGGTTGATGGTGACGGTACCGGTGGCGTTGTCGTTGCCGTCGCCGCCGTCGATGCGGAGTTTGTACTTGCCGTCCACTTCGCCGACGTAGCTCGAAGTCAGGGTGTCGTCGCCATCCTGTCCTGCCAGGTGGACGGCCAGCTTGGCCCCGGCGGCGATGTTGGCGGGTTTCGCAGCGGTGCCGAAGATCGCGCGCAGGGTATCGGTGTCGTCGCCGCCGTGCAGGTCAACGAATACCTTGGCGCCGCTACCGATGGTCGAGCCGGTGCCGAAGGTCGCGGCATCGACGGTCATGTTGTCGTTGCCGTCGCCGCCTCGGCCCCGGATCTCCACCTTGGCTTTGGCCTCGATCGGATCGCCCATGAAGACGTTGAAGGTGTCGTTGCCGTCGCATCCGTGAAACGCCGCTTTCAGCTCGGCCTTGGTGCGCACCTCATTGACGCTGAGGTTCCAGGTGTCGTTTCCATCCCGACCGTTGACGCGCAGGTCCACCCTGGACTTGGACTTCAACTCCGCGTCGAGGTTGACGCCGATGGTGTCGTCACCGCTGCCAAGATCGGCATCCATGCACAAGGACGAGGAGACCGCCGCGAAAGTCTTGACATTGACCGTGTCATTGTCGGCGCCCAGGTTGAGGCGCAAATCCAGCTGCTTGGTCAACTCACCGGTCACGTTGATGGTCACCGTATCGGCGCCGGCCTGGGTGTCGATGATGATCTTCTTGATGCCGCTGGCGACGGTCGGCCCCGCGGATGGCGTGCCCGTGGCTGTGGCCGTGACGTTGCCCGCGCCGTCGTGAGTGACCGTCACCACGTTGGCGCCGATGTCGCCGACGATCTTCATGGTACTGCCGGTCACCGTGATGCTGCTAGGACACCACCGGCTTTCCATGACTTCGACCTTCGGCATGAAGTTGTGGAACTTGCGCATCGTGAACCTCCTGGAAAAGAAAGTGACTCGAGAAGTGCCGTCCAGACAGGAGCGAAGAATCGGCGCAAATCGTCCGTCGCGTCGAACGCCCGCTATTGTCTGCAATCTCGAGGCCATGGAAAGCCCCGTTCCAGGAATTCTTCAAAATAATACATACCGGGTTGCGTTGGTAAGGTCCTAGTGCGACTTCAACACTAAGATTTGCTGTTGCATACGGATTGGGAGGGCGAGGCTCCTGCCGAGCCGGAAGCATCGGTGTAGGCGTCCCACAGTCCGTTTCTCGCGGGTGCACGGCTCGGCAGGAGCCTCGCCCTCCCGGCCAATCGCAACCCCAATTATTAGCTTGATGGAGCACTAGGCAGGAAGAACATTCGCGAGAAGTAGCCGCTTGCGCAACGCGTTGTTGTTACCGACCTTCGCTCACCAATCACGCAGTGCGTGACGCAAACTGGCCGAAGGGGGGGGCCGTTCCACAACGCATTTGGCGGCAATGGTTTCGAGCGCGGACCCTCCTGCCATTAGGTTAAATGGCAGAAGCCCCTCGCGTGCACATTGCCGACGGCTGGATTCGTGCGAGAATAACTACGCCAAAGGAGCATTGCCATGACCGGATTCGCGTCGCTCGTTGACAGTGATGACGCTTCGATTTACGAACTGCACACGCACGGCCAGGGTCCGCAAGGCAGCTTGCCGCTCACGCCCGAGATGCTGCGCGAATCGCCATCGGGCGACATCTTCGGCATGACGCAAGACGTCGGCATGGGCTGGAATCCGAGCGAACTCAACGGACAAGAGTTCCTCATCCTCAGCACGCAGGGCGGCATCCGGGCGCCGGACGGCACGCCGATCGCGCTCGGCTATCACACCGGACACTGGGAAGTCGGCCTGTTGATGAAGGCGGCGGCCGAGGAGATTCGCAAACTTCGCGGCGTCCCGTTCGCCGGTTACGTCACCGATCCATGCGATGGGCGGACGCAGGGAACCGTCGGCATGATGGACAGCTTGCCGTATCGCAACGACGCGGCGATTGTGCTGAGGCGGCTCATCCGTTCGTTGCCGACGCGCAAGGGCGTGCTCGGCGTCGCCACCTGCGACAAGGGCTTGCCCGCGATGATGATGGCGCTGGCCGCGAT
>DAIOGM010000591.1:0-3965 GCA_036745215.1 Gemmataceae bacterium | reverse complement strand
TGGCTCGGGCCGCCGAATAGGTAGACGAAGATGACGGCCTTGCGTTCGGTCGGCGCGTTTCCTTGGGCTCGCAGCCGAAGGATGTCGCTCAAGGTGAGTCCGCCCAGCGCGAGTCCGCCGAGGCGCAGGAAATCGCGACGCGAGGAGGAGAATGTCAGCATGCTAGGATCTCGACCGTTGATTCGCTCGGCGTGTCTTGCTTTGGTGCCATTCGGGGGGTGCATCCCACTTTACCGGTTGCATAATGCAATGCAACAGCAAATCCCGTTTTTGAATGAATGTGGTCCGACCACGCTACGTTGAAGGCAATGAAACCGTCGCGCCGGGATATTTTTCCAACAGCTCATGGTAGAGCGGAACGCGCCGAAGGGCCGCTTTCACTTCCGTCGGACTCGTCAATCGCGGCCGGCAAGCGCTGCAAATCCGCAACGGCAACGGAAAGACGCGGTCCTTACCGACCTCCCTGTCGTCCTCGGTTGAGGCGCCGACAACCACGACGCCGAACCAGCCAAACGTCACAAATCCGAGGAGATAAAGCCACCAGGGTTTTCGCCCCGATTGGACGTACGCCCGTTCGCAATCCACGGTGCAACAGACGCTGGCCTCGGTGGCGACGCCGCAAAGTACGCAATTCCTCTCCGCCGGCAACTTGCCGGCGAGCAGCAGCGTTTCCACGACCGTTTCGGGTGGGAAGCCCGGCTCGGCCACGCCCGCGCGACGCCGCAATTCGGTGAGGGAGGGCACCTCGATCGTGCGGCCACATCGACACACCTGGCTCGAACCGGCTGCCCCCTCGCTAACCGGGAGTGACTCGCCGCATTCGCAGTCAAGCAGGTAATGCATGGTTCGCCCTCGATCCAATGGCGAATCCGGTAGGTCAATGGTGGAAACAAAAAAATGAGCGGAGAGGGCGGGATTCGAACCCGCGGTAGGGTGTGACCCCTACAACGGCTTAGCAAGCCGCCGCGATCGGCCACTCTGCCACCTCTCCGGCCTCGGCGTTTCCGCCGGGCTAATTCCAACTTACTCATTTCCGCAAATGTGGACAAGAGGCGAATCGGCGAGTCCCCTCATCACCAAAACGCGTTTCATTTCACCAAAACCCGTTTCATTTCACCAAAACCCGTTTCATTTCAGGGGGTGGGGGGGGTAGGTGAAATGATGAAACGAAATTGCCTGGATCGATGCATACTTGACATTGCGGCCTTCGTCGCGGAAGATAATTGAAACCTCCTGCCGGTTTCGTCCAACCAAAACACGCCGATACTCCAGGGATTGCCATGCAAACCAGGCCGGTCTTCTTTTGGACTCTCGTGGTCGGTCATTTGTTCGCGCCGCTCGCCGCCGCCCAGGACAAGGTCGATTTCCAGCGCGACATTCGCCCGATCCTGTCCAATCAGTGCTTCAAATGCCACGGCCCGGCCTTGCAAAAAAGCGGCGTGCGGCTCGATTCGCATGAGGCGGCCCTCAAGAAAAAAGCAATCGTGCCGGGGAAAACCGACGCGAGTTTGTTGATCGAGCGCATCCTGGCGGACGACGCGGAACGCATGCCGCCCAAGAGCGCCGGCGAACGATTGAAGCCGGCCCAAATCGAATTGCTGAAAAAATGGATCGCACAGGGCGCGGAATACACGCCGCACTGGGCGTTCATCAAACCCAAACAGGTTACGCCTCCCAGCGGCAATGCTCATCCGATTGACGCGTTCGTCAAAGCTCGACTCGACAAGGAAGGGCTCAAAATGTCGCCCGAAGCCGATCGGGCGACGCTGATACGCCGCCTGTCGCTCGATCTGCTCGGCGTGCTGCCGTCGCCCACAGAGGTCGATGATTTCGTCAACGACAAAAACGCTGACGCCTATGAGAAGCTGGTCGATCGCCTGCTCGCGTCGCCTCATTACGGCGAACGCCAGGCCCGGCATTGGCTCGACCTCGCTCGCTACGCCGACTCCAACGGCTACACCATCGACGGCAAGCGTTCGATCTGGCCGTGGCGAGACTGGGTCATCAACGCGTTCAACAAGGATATGCCATTCGATCAGTTCACCATCGAACAAATCGCCGGCGACATGTTGCCGAATGCGACGCATGAGCAAGTCGTCGCGACCGGCTTTCATCGCAACACGTCCTTCAACGAGGAAGGCGGCACCAACCCCGAGCAGTTTCGTGTCGAACGCACCGTCGATCGCACCAACACGACAGGCACGACCTGGCTCGGCCTGACCGTCGGCTGCGCCCAGTGCCATACGCACAAGTACGATCCGATCAGCCATAAGGAATATTACCAGTTATACGCTTTCCACAATTCAATGGACGAACCGAAAGTTTCGATGCCGACGCCGGAGCAAGAGCAGCGCATGATGAAGCTGCAGGCCGACCTCGCGATGGCGAAGAAGGACGCGACGCCGAAGAAGGTCTCGGCCGTGGAAGTGGAGAAACTGCTCGCCGATCTGGAAACGGAAACGAACGGCGGCTGGCGCGTCATTTATCCAAAGACCGTCATGTCCGAACAGGGCGCGAAGCTGGACGTGCTCGAAGATCGCTCGGTGCTGGCGAGCGGCATGCCGGGGAACGCGGACACGTACGTCATCCACGGCGTCGCGCCGGAGACCGGCACGATCACCGCGATTCGCATGGAAACGTTGACGCACGCCAGCCTGCCGAAGAACGGGCCCGGCCGAGCCGGCAACGGCAATTTCGTCTTGAGTCAATTCGCCTTCGAAACCGACGGCGTGCCGCACAAGTTCAAGAAAGCGATCGCCGATTATTCGCAGAAGGATTATCCCGTCGAAGACGTTGTCAAGAATGACCTCACGAAAGGTTGGGGCATCTCCGGCGGCGTCAGTCGCGACCATCAGGCATTGTTTTATCTCGACAAGCCGCACCCCGTGCGCGAGGGGCAGGCATTCGTCTTTATGATGCGGCACAGCAAGAAACACTCGGGTTATGCGGTCGGGCGTTTTCGCCTTGCAGTGACGTTCGCGTCGGAGCGATTCTTGAGCTTGCCGCTGGAGGCGCAGAACGTCGTCTTGATCGATCCGAAAAAACGCACCGCCAAGGAAATGGAAGCCGCACGTCAAGCGCTGCTCAAAGCGCCGCCGCCATCGCAGCGTGTGACGCAATTGCAAAAGGAAATCAAGGCGCTCGATGGGCAAATTGAATCGACGCTGGTGATGCGTGAATCGAAAAACTCGCGCGTCACGAAAATCCAGTTGCGCGGCGACTTCCTCACGCTGGGCGACGAGGTGCAGCCCGACGTGTTCGCGATCCTCAATCCGCTCAGCGTCAAAGGCCGCACACCGAATCGCCTCGACATGGCGAAATGGCTCGCGTCCGCTGACAACCCGTTGACGGCGCGCGTCGTCATCAATCGCATGTGGCAGCAATACTTCGGCAAGGGCATCGTCGAAACGGAAAATGACTTCGGCATTCAAGGCTCGCTGCCGACGCATCCAGAGCTACTCGACTGGCTGGCCGTGGAGTTCATGAATCCGACGGCGAGCCGGGAGCGTGAGCGACCGGAGGCGTGGAGCATGAAGCGCATGCACAAGCTGATCGTGACCAGCGCCACCTATCGCCAATCGTCGAAAATGCGTGCCGATCTGCGCGAGAAGGACCCGCAAAACAAATTCCTCGCCCGCCAACAACGGCTGCGATTGGACGCCGAGATCATCCGCGATACGGCACTATCGGCAAGCGGCCTTTTGACGCGCAAGCTCGGCGGCCCCGGCGTTTATCCGCCGCAGCCGCCGGAGATCTTCGCGTTCACGCAGAACAATCACCCGTGGCCCGAAAGTAAAGGTCCCGACCGCTATCGCCGCGGCATGTACACGTTCATCTGGCGGCAAAGCCAGCATCCGCTGTTGACGACGTTCGACGCCCCGGATGCTCAAATGGCTTGCACGAAACGCAATCGCTCGAACACGCCGTTGCAGGCGCTGCACCTGGCGAATGATCCGGTGTTCGTC
>DAIOGM010000590.1:0-4004 GCA_036745215.1 Gemmataceae bacterium | reverse complement strand
GCTCGTCGATGAAGGCTCGATCAACCTTTCGCCGCTCGACGGCCAGG
The DNA here is from genome assembly GCA_036745215.1 of Gemmataceae bacterium. Classification (GTDB taxonomy): domain Bacteria; phylum Planctomycetota; class Planctomycetia; order Gemmatales; family Gemmataceae; genus SIAQ01. The sequence continues at coordinate 3,957 of DAIOGM010000590.1, read as the reverse complement.
GCCCCAGCACCGGCGGCAAGATCGAGAACGGCAAGTATCAATTGAAAGGCGACGCCGCGTCCACGCCTGGCAAAAAGCGCGTCAGCATCACCGGCGTGCACAAGACGGGACGCCGCATCCCCGCCGGGCAACCGTTGCCGCCGGAGACGATGATCGATGAGATCATTCCCTATCCCGACCTCGCCGAGGTGAACAAGGATGTGTTGATGAATGTGGAAATCGCAGCGGGGCGAGCGAATCAAATCAACTTTGACTTGAAATCGAAAAAGAACTGACGGGCGAGCCACGGGGTTTATCCCCGTGGGATGGATACCGTTCCACGGGGAAAAATCCCGTGGCTCGTTACTTGCGCTTGCCCGCGAAGGCGAGGTAGAACCCAAACACGAACGACAAAAAGCCGATGCCGCCGATCATGCCGGCGACGGTGTAGCGAAACTGCTGATCGCTCGGGCAGCCTTCCACCGCGTAAAACTCGTACGGCAGAATCGATCTCGGATCGTCTTGCTGCTTCTTGACGCGATCAATGAGGGGCTGCGAGGTCGGCGAATCGATCGGCATGATTTGGCCGACCAGCTCGTTGCCTTCAAAGCCCTTCGCCACCGTCGCGACCATCCAGCGGGTCTCGACGCGCACCATGATGCATTGCGCCTCGACCTCGCCGCCGCGGCTGTTCCGGTGCCGCGTGACCGTTTCGTCGATCGGCTTCGATTCTTCAAACGTGTAGCTGACCCACGCGGGCGGCGCCGAAACGTAGGTGCGCGTGCGCAATTCCGCGGGCGTCGCGGCTTTCGCCTCGCGCTGCGCGACCTGCATGGTGGTGTTGATGTGCACAAAGGCGAGGACCATGAACAACCCGCCGAGAATGATGAGCACGACCGCGAGAATCGTCTTGACGGCAGTCCAGTTGGCGCCGCCGCTTGTGCCGCCCGAGCCACCGTTGCTTCCGTGGGCGGCGGCGACCGCTCCGTACGCCAACCCGCCCAAAGCGCCGCCAAACATCGGCAGTAACATCCACAGGCCGTTCATCTGCGGCCCCTCGAGCGCCGGCGGCCCAGCCGTGGCGCTTGCGACGGTCGCGTGGCAGCTCACGCAAATTTCGTCCGTGTCCATCATCACCGTGTGACAATTCTTGCAACGCATCGGCTTGATCTCCATCTGGATAGGGAAGTTTAGAACATGAATTCAGAACAGGGCGGCCGATGGGGCAATGATAATTTCGCTTTGTGAAATGAGTGTTCCGCGCGGAACGCTCCTAAACATCGCAGACCCCCTGTTTTGACAGTGGAAGTTGTACTAAGGGGCTTCTGCCAACTAACAAAATGGCCAAAGGTTCCGAGCTGCAAATTGTTATCTTGAAATGAGTTGAGGAACGGTGCCCCCCCTTTTGTCAGTTTGGTGCACACACTGCGTAGCCGCCGGACCGTTTGGATTGAAAGGATCGAGTGCATTCTCGTCGATGACGATCCGTCGGACCTGTACCTCGGCGGTTTGCTTGCCATCGCCGGAAGCGCACGTTAGAATCCGTTCATGCGGATTTACCTGGACGTCTGCAGTCTGCAACGGCCGCTGGACGACCGCTCCCAACCGCGCGTCAACATCGAAGCCGAGGCCGTGTTGACAATCCTGGAACTGGTCGAATCCGGTCACCTGGAATTGCTGTCGTCGGAAGCCTTGCAGTTTGAAGTCGATCAGACTCCCGATGCCGATCGCAAGGCGAGCGTGCGTGAAATCCTGGAGTTGGCCAGCCACACGATCCTGTTGGTCGATGAAATTGAGGCGCACGCGGAATCGTTGATCAAAGCCGGAATCAAGCCGATGGATGCGTTGCACCTTGCGTCGGCGTCCCGGGCGCAAGCAGATTACTTTTGCACGTGTGACGATCGATTGTTGAAGAAGTGCCAGAAGTTAACGACCATCGCCGTCGCAGTTGTGTCTCCCCTTCAGCTCGCAGCCGAGGTCACGAAATGAAAGCGAAAATACGTCCGTTGGCGGAAATCAACAAAGAGGCGGAGACGATTCTGATCCGCGAGATGGGCGTTGTGAGCGCGATGCGGTTCCTGAGTCAATTCCGCGCGGGCGCCGGCGACTACACGAAGGAGCGCGGGCAATGGCTCGATGATTTGACGCCGGAGCAAATCGTCTCCGGAATCAAGGCGCGGCGCAAGCGAAATCGAGCGGGTCGCGGGAGTTCGTAAATGCGAGTGGCCATGAAGACATACGAATTTGATGTCATTCTCAAAGAAGTCGCGGAAATCACGGACGAGCAAGCAGACGCCTTGTATGCGGCCGGCTGCGATGACGGCACGCCGACGTGCTGCAACGGCGTGGCCTGGATTCACTTCGATCGCGCGGCGTCGTCGCTGGAGGCCGCGATTCAAACGGCCATCTCGCAAGTCCAAACCGCCGGGCTTCGCGTCGCCAAAGTTGAGCTGGACGCGAACGCGGCGGTGTCGTTGGGGGCGTAGTTAACCGCTGATTGGGTGCAACCGTGCCTGAGTCAAAAGACAACGGAACGCCGCGAGCCGCCGGCCGGCCGTTTCCGTGGATTTGTCCGAAATGCCGCAAGAAGGAAGTGCGGCTGGCGACGATCGCGTATCAAACGGAACGGCTGCACGAAGGGCGGTTCATCGCGGTGGATATTCCGGATTTGCAGGTGCCGAAATGCGCGAGTTGCGGGGAGCTTGTTTTCAATTACGCGGCGGATGAGCAGATTCTTGTGGCGGTTAAGGCGCAGTCGGCGGTGTCTGCGGCAACGAACTGTTGAATAATATGCGAGGTTATGCGAGTTTCAACATTAGGCAAATCACAAATACAATCATTAGTGCAAACGTTAACCCGATCCATTTTGCGCAACCTTTTGGCTCTTCAGACGATTGCGAACTGGACACGGAATTCGCGTTCGCATTGTTCGCAGGTTGTTGAGAACCGATATTTGATTTTTGTGGAGTAGGAGTCGTTTGTGATGCGGTGATCGCATTTGTGCTTGTTGCCGTTTGAGTCTGAGAAATCGCATTAATGTCTTGAAGAACTTGCTCGTTTCGAGTTCTAACTGGACTCTGCGGAGAGGTAGTCGGTGGATTTGGGGTGACCGGTGATGAGGCTGGCACTTTCGACTTGGGCTTGGTTTTCGGTGAACTTATAGGCGTGTTTTTCCCTTTGATTTCGTCAAGAATCTCTGCATTTTTGCTTGGTAAGGGCGGTGGATTTGATTGACCAGTTGACACGTCGGGACGCGGCCCATTGCCAATTCTCCACATCGCTTCATTTTTTGAGATCAACCGGAGTTGTGACGAATCTGCTAGCGTTGGACCAATAGTAAACCATCCTGCTGAGTTCTTTGTATTTGCAGGTTCAATTAATCCGTTGATTGAAAGCCACTTGCCGACCCAAGAGTAACCACGAGGATAGCCGAATGCGCTTGGGCCATCAAGCCATATCGTGGCTCTGACACAGTTTTCACGAAGTCGTCGAAAATGAAAACAAAAGTACGGCTTCCCTTCGGGAGTAAGTCCGGATTTGATTTCAACGACCTTGCCGACCAATTCGACGCGATCACCAACATGATGGCAAACGGTTTCAAATTTAGTCGCATCCACGACAGGCAAGGCGCCAATGTAAGTACTTTGAAATGACGTCGACGGTGGCGGTCTTAAGTTCGGAGTCGTTGACGAGAACTTTCCTGCGTGGAAGTCGGCCAAGCGCGGAACAACTCCAATTTCGCAACCACACAAGTTTGCAAAATCAGCGACACGTCGTTGGAACTCTACACTGCCGCGGCCAGAGAGCTTTCGAAAAAGTGGCGATAATTGGGGATTGGCAAAGTCGTTTGCCGTAAATAGTATGTTCTCGCCGGTTGAGTAAGTCTTGAACAGGTCTGGGCAAATAATCAGTGCCCACAATGACATGTCAATGACAATAAACGAAAGTACCGGTTTACCGTGACGCCAATTTACGGCG
>DAIOGM010000589.1:0-4008 GCA_036745215.1 Gemmataceae bacterium | reverse complement strand
TCACAATGAGCCGGGCGGAGCGAGCCGAAAATACTTCGGCGTGCGTGTCGAGAAATCCCTTGAAGAAATCGAGTGCCTGTTTCGTTACGGCATGCGCTTCGGGCAAACGACTCAGGAAGCGGTCGCGTGCGTCGATCGGCAGATTTTCGCGGACACCGCCGGGGACGGACCAGGCGGGATGAACCTTGCGTCCACCGAGGGATTCGATGATCTCCTGACCGAGCTGGCGCAGGCGGATGCCACCGCGTGCCAGCTCCGGATGCGAGTCGATCAAGCCGAAGACATTGCGCTTGGCCGGGTCCGATTCCCAGCCGAGTAAGAGATCGGGAGCGCTCAGGTGGAAAAAGCTCAAGGCGTGCGACTGAATGAACTGCGCGAGGTTCATGAGCCGGCGGAGCTTGACCGCGGCCGGCGGAATGGCGACGGCCAGGATGCGGTCGCCGGCCTTCGCTGACGCGAGCAGGTGACTGACGGGGCAGATGCCACAGATGCGCGCACTCAAGCCGGCCATCTCGTGGAACGGCCGGCCCTGGCAAAATCGCTCGAAGCCGCGGAATTCGGTGACGTGAAAACGCGCGTCGGTCACCTGATCGCGATCGTCGAGATAGATCGTGATCTTGGCGTGCCCTTCGATGCGGGTCACGGGGTCGATGATAATGCGTTTGGTCATGGGATACTCGACTCGAACTTATCCAAACCGTATTTCGTTGCCTTCCAACACGGGCCTCTTTCCTTCAAGTAGCGCTTGCAAGACCACCTTGATGCGCGGTGCCGGCGGCGGACAACCGGGGATGAAGTAATCCACTGGCACCACCTGATGCACCGGCTGCACCCGATCCAACAAGACCGGCACAATCTGCGACTCGTCCGGGAACTTCTCACCGTACACCGGCCGCAGCACCTCAAGGGCAGTGCCGAGGGGGTTTCGCAAGGCCGTCACGTTACCGGTGACCGCGCAGTCGCCCAGCGCAACGAGCGTCTTGGTGCGGGCGCGGACCATTTGAATCATGTGCAGGTTCTCGTCGTTCGCGACCGCCCCTTCGACGAGAACGAGGTCTACGCTCTCCGGATACTGCTTGACGTCAGCGAGCGGGCTGAACACGACGTCCACCTGCTTGACAAGGTCGATCAACCACTCGTCAAGATCGAGAAACGACATGTGGCAGCCCGAGCAGCCGCCGAGCCAAACCGTGGCAAATCTCAGACGACCCATTGTTTCTTCTCCCGAGCTTGCATGAGGAAAGCGAGTTTTTCCTTGTCCTTCTCCATCTCGGCAACCGTCGCTCCTTGGCGAAAGAGCGCCCCGGTGGGACACGCCTGCACACATTTGCCGCAGGAAGTGCAAGTCGCAGCGTCTCCCCACGGTTGGTTGAGATCGGTGATGACCTTGGCGTTATGCCCACGGCCCGAGACGTCCCACGTGTGCGCGCCTTCGACTTCGTCGCAGACGCGTACGCAGCGGGTACACATCACGCAGCGGTTGTGATCGATGCCGAACTGATCGTGCGAGATATCGACCGGCAATTGCGGGAATTGATACTCGAAACGCACATGGTCCATGCCGACCGCAATCGCGAGTTCCTGTAATTCGCAATGCCCATTGGCAACGCAGACCGAACAGACATGATTGCGTTCAGCGAACAGCAACTCGACAATCATCTTGCGATACTCGCGCAAACGCGGCGAATTCGTCGTCACGTTCATCCCTTCGGCCACCGAGGTCAAGCAAGACGGCACGAGCTTGTTCGAGCCTTCAATCTCAACCAGGCAAAGGCGGCATGCACCGACCTCGCTGACGCCGTCGAGGTGGCAGAGCGTCGGAATCTTGACGCCGTGCTCCCGCGCGGCGTCAAGGACCGTCCGGTCGCTTGGCGCCGTTATGAGCTGGCCGTCGATGGTCAGGGTCTTTACGGGCATGTCATCTTCCTCTACCGACGAAGCGTTTCAACACGTAGGCAACGCCATTCGGCCGTTCTTGAGCGATTGATCGTATTCCGGACGAAAGTATCGTAGCGTGCTCAGCACTGGGTTCGGCGCCGATTGACCAAGTCCGCAAAGGCTCGTGTGTTTGACCATGTCGCACAGCATTTCGAGCTGCTTTACTTCCGCTTGCGTCGCATCGCCGGCGGCGATTCGGCTCAACAGGCGATACATCTGCACCGTCCCCGCCCGGCACGGGATGCATTTGCCGCACGATTCGTCCATGCAGAATTCCATGAAGTACTTGGCGACCTCGACCATGTTCGTGGTCTGATCCATGACGATCATGCCGCCGGAACCCATGATGGAGCCGAGCGCTTGGAGCGATTCGTAATCAACGGGCGTATCGAGCAGGTTGGCGGGAATGCAGCCGCCAGAGGGTCCGCCTGTTTGCACAGCCTTGATCGTGCCCCCGTTCGGAGCGCCGCCGCCGAGTTCCTCGACGATCGTTTTGAGCGGCATACCCATCGGCACTTCGACGAGCCCGGTATAGCGAATCTTGCCGGCGAGCGCGAAGACCTTGGTCCCCTTGCTCTTGGCGGTGCCGATCCCGGCAAACCACTCCGCGCCTTTGTTGATGATCGGCGGAATGTTGGCGAACGTCTCGACGTTATTGATGAGTGTGGGACAGTCCCAGAGGCCCTTCTCTGCGGGATAGGGGGGGCGAACGTGCGGCATGCCGCGTTTCCCCTCGATCGATTCGATGAGCGCCGTCTCTTCGCCGCAGACGAACGCGCCCGCGCCTATGCGGAGGTCGATGCGAAAATTCATCGGCGAATCGAAGATACCAGCCCCTAGCAGCCCAAGTTTCTTTGCCTGCTTAATCGCAACTTCGAGGCGATGAATGGCGAGCGGATACTCGCCGCGGACATACATGTAGCCCTGGGTGGCGCCGACGGCGTAAGCGGCGACGGCCATGCCTTCGAGTACACGGTGCGGATCGCTTTCTAGAACGCTGCGGTCCATGAAAGCGCCGGGGTCGCCCTCGTCGGCATTGCAGACGACAAACTTGCGATCCCCCGGCATTTTTGCGACGAGACCCCACTTGACGCCGGTCGGATATCCCGCGCCGCCGCGCCCGCGCAGACCGCTGCGTGTGACCGTGTCCACTACCTGGACCGGAGTCATTTCACGAATCGCATGATGCAGCGCCTGATAGCCGCCCGCCGCGATGTACGATTCGATCCGTTCCGGCTCGATGATGCCGGAGTTTTCCAGAACGATGGCCATTTGCTTCGTGAAAAACGGCCTCTGCGGGTCGCCGCGCGTTGCCTTCGTTTCACCTCCGTTGAACGAGGCGACAATTGAAGGTACTTGTTCCGGCTTGACCTCCTCGTAATACTCTTGCGACGGATCAATTTGCACGAGTGGGCCCGCGCAGCACAACCGGAGGCAGCCGACATTGCACGCCTGAACGTGATCGCTCAGCCCTTGTGCGGCAATTTCGCGGTCAAAGGCTTGCTTGACGGCGAGACTGCCCGACGAGACGCACCCCGCCGCAGCGCAGCAACGGATGCGCACGGGCTTTTGCTGGCTACGCTCATGCTCGGCAATCTCGTGCAGGTCAGCTAGGTCCATTCGTAACCCATCCCTTCACATGTTCCATCGCCGTTTCCGGCGTCAAGTTGCCGACGACTGCGCCGTCGAAGACGACCGCTGGGGCAATGCCGCAAGCGCCGAGGCAGCGCGCGATGGAAACCGACGCCAAGCCGTCGCCGCGTGTTTGCCCGGCTTTCACGCCCAGTTCTTTCTCCAGCGCGCCTTGAACGCTCGCCGCCCCTTTCACGTAACAGGCCGTTCCCAGGCACACGTTGCAACTGTGTTTGCCTTTGGGCGTGAACGTGAAGAAATGATAGAACGTTGCAACGCCATACACTCGACTCGGCGGCAACTTCAAATGGCGCGCAATGTACATCAACAAATCAGCTTGCAGGAAGCCGAACAGCTCCTGGGCTGTGTGAAGAACCTCCAGGAGCGCATGAGCCTGGAACTGATGCTTCTTCATCGCCGCGTCAAGCAGCTTGAAAC
>DAIOGM010000588.1:0-4012 GCA_036745215.1 Gemmataceae bacterium | reverse complement strand
CTCGCGCGATCTGGGCCGACAGCCGAATCGGACGCCGCAAACCGACCCGACGGTCGAATTCTTGCGGGAATTCGCGCCGGCGCTGCAGCAGACACTCTTTCCTAGTTAGTTGTCAAGGCGAGCCGAGCCCCGTAAGGGGCCGGTTGAGCGTCCGGCACCACTCAACCGGCCCCTTACGGGGCTCGGCTCGCCGAGAAGCCTGCCACGGAACAGACGGACCGAGGTACCGCATGTCGATGTTCGTGATCACTGAAGGCCTGCCGACCGAGAATCGGACGACAGCGCCTCCGCCCACGGCGCCGCCGCGAAGCCCGTTTGCATCGGCCGCGCGTGGTTACGTGTCGGCGAAAGTGATCCTCGAATTCGTCGCTGCCCTGCTCCTTTTGATTTTGTCAACGCCGTTGATTCTGCTTGCGATGATCTTGATCAAGCTGACCTCGCGCGGCGCCGCGATCTACTCACAGACGCGCATCGGCAAGGACGGCAAGCCGTTCACGATCTACAAGCTTCGCTCCATGCGCGAAGACAGCGAAAGCCTGACCGGCGTCCAATGGTCGCAGCCCGGCGACACGCGCGTCACCACCGTCGGCCGCTGGCTGCGCAAGACGCACATCGACGAGTTGCCGCAGTTGTGGAACGTCCTGTGCGGCGACATGAGCCTGATCGGCCCGCGACCGGAGCGGCCGGAGTTCATGCCAACTCTGGAGCTGGCGATACCGCTTTACAACGAACGCCTGCGCTTGCGTCCGGGCTTGACAGGCTTCGCCCAGATTCAGCTGCCCCCGGACTCGGACCTCGATAGCGTCCGCACCAAGCTGGCGTACGATCTTTATTACGTGCGCCACATGAGCTTCCTGTTCGACATCGTGATCTACTTCGGCACACTCTTGAAGTTGATCAACCTGACGCACCAAACGATCGGCAAATGGTGCCGGCTGCCGGCGCGTGAGTCCGTCGAAAACGAATACGTGCAAATGACGTTGCCGTCCGCAACACGGAATTAACTGGACAGCGCACCGTAGCGGAATTCGCAAGAATTCCGACATCGCCAAGGCCGGAATTCTTGCGAATTCCGCTACACGTTGTGCTGTCGAATTAACTGAGACTTCCCGCCATGGCTTTCGTGCTCTTTATTCTGGTCAACGCCGCCATGTTCATCCGGCCCGCGGAGATCGTGCCGGCGCTTTTGGGCTGGGAAATCTACTTCTACGTCATCCTCGCCTGCTTGATTGTGTCGGCGCCCGATGTTCTAAAACAGTTGACGAGCCAATCGCTCGAAAAGCAGCCGATCACGTTGTGCGTGTTCGGCCTGGCCGCCTTGGTTCCCATTCCGTTCCTCCTGTCCGGCGACCTCGGCGAAGCGTGGCGAACGTGTTTCCACTTTGCAAAGGTCGTCGTCTATTACGTGCTCTTCATCAGCGTGGTCACGACGCCCGCCCGGCTGCGCGTTGTCCTCGTCTGCATTCTGACGTTCTCCGGCATCGTGACGCTCCTCGCCATCTTGCGTTATCATGACGTGATTCAGCTCAACACCATCGAATCACTCAAGGACAGCGTCTCCGGCCGCTGGGGCGAAACCACGGCGATCCAACGACTGCAAGGCACCGGCATCTTTCAGGATCCCAATGAGTTGTGCGTGCTCTTGTCGGCGTTGTTGCCGTTGTGCCTGTACTTTTTGATCACGGATCGCAACGTGTTTCTGAAGGCGTTGTGCCTGCCGCTGGTGCCGCTGTTTGCGTACGCCGTTTACCTGACGCAATCGCGCGGCGGCTTCATCGCGTTCGCCGGCGGCCTCGGCGTCTTGATGTGGATGCGATTCGGCTGGCGCAAGGCAGCGGTCGCCGGCGCGATTGGCTTACCGCTCCTGTTGATGCTCTTCGCCGGCCGCCAAACCGATATCAGCACCTCGACCGGCACCGCGCGGACGCGCGTCGAACTATGGCGCGATTGGTTCATGGTGTTTCGCGAAAACCCGCTCTTCGGCAAAGGCATGAGCTTGCCCAAGGAAGAAGACGTCAAGAACCGGCGCACGGACGTGGAGCGGCCGCATCTGGCGCACAACACGTTCCTGCAAAGCTTCGCCGACATGGGTTTGATGGGCGGCTGCCTGATGGTCGGCGCCTTCCTGACGGCTCTCTGGTCGCTCTATCGCTTCAATTCGCAAGACGCAATGCTGTTGCAGCTCGACTTGAAGACACAACAACCGTACTTTTTCGCCGTGATCGGCGCTTATGCAATCGGCATGCTGTCGTTGTCGATCGGTTACATCGTGCCGACCTATTTGATGCTTGCGCTGTCGGCGTCATACACGCAGATGGCCCAGCGCGCCGCGCTTGCGGCGCCGCCCCCATTGCGCCTCGACTTGCCTCTATTGGGCCGATTTGTCGCGGCCGGCTTCTGCATGCTCTTCTGCATTTACATCTTTGTGCGCATCTTTGCGTAACGTTCCGAATTACTCACCGCAGAGAACGCGGAGAACGCGGAGTCAGATTCAAATCCAAGTCAAACCAGAAGAACCGGAAATCAGCACTGATTTCAGCGGTTTGACAGGTTGAGTTGTCGATCCGATTCAAAAACCGCCTTTTTTGCCTTTCTCCGCGTTCTTTGCGTTCTCTGCGGTGAGAAATGGGCACTGCTCTTGCAGGGGGAGAATACAAACTGGTTGCGTCAACTTCGCGAGAATTGGTATTCTAGTCTTTGACCAAGGACCACGGATCACGCATGATGCACGCACCTGAATCCGCCGCCGAAATGCCGACGACCGTCATCCGTCCGCCCAGCGGCTGGCAGCTCATCAACTTCGCCGAACTCTGGCACTTCCGCGATTTGCTGTACTTTTTAGCATGGCGCGACGTGAAGGTGCGCTACAAACAGACCGTCCTCGGCGTCGCCTGGGCCGTCCTGCAGCCCGCGTTGATGATGGCGATCTTCTACCTCATCTTTTACGTCGTCGCCGATACGTACGGCGATGAAAAGCCAGTGCCCTATCCGATCTTCGTCTTGTCCGCGCTATTGCCCTGGACTTTCTTTGCGACGTCCATCGTCAACGCCGGCAACAGCGTGATCGGCTCCGAGAGACTCATCACCAAGATATACTTCCCGCGCCTGGCGGTGCCGTTCGCGACGGTCGGGGCAGCGATCGTCGATTTTCTCGTGGCCATGCCGCTCTTGTTGATCGTGTTCGCCAGTTATGGCCGCGGCTTCGGCTGGAACGCGTTGTGGCTGCCGATCATCTTCGCGCTGTTGGTAATGTCGGCGGCCGGGGTCGGCGCGATGCTGGCGGCGCTCAATGTGGCGTATCGGGATTTTCGCTATATCATCCCGTTCCTCGTGCAATTGTGGATGTACGCGACGCCGACGATCTATTTCGACCTCGACCTGACGTCCAACCCGGATTCGAAATACGGCTGGATCAAGCAGCTCTTGCCGCTCAATCCGATGACCGGCTTGATTGCGTCGTTCCGGGCCGCGCTCCTGGATCAGCCGATCCCCTGGCCGATGCTCGGCTTCTCCGCTTTGATGGCGCTGGTGTTTTTCCTGGCCGGCTGTTTTTATTTTCGCCGCGTCGAAGATTCTTTCGCGGACGTGATTTGAATCCCTCGTAGGGACAAGCGGCTCGCTTGTCCCAGATGTGCCCAGGGACAAGCGAGCCGCTTGTCCCTACGGAAGCAACGATGTTTTTTTTCGCCGCGTCGAAGATTCATTCGCGGACGTGATTTGAATCCCTCGTAGGGACAAGCGGCTCGCTTGTCCCAGATGTGCCCAGGGACAAGCGAGCCGCTTGTCCCTACGGAAGCAACGATGTTTTTTTTCGCCGCGTCGAAGATTCATTCGCGGACGTGATTTGAATCCCTCGTAGGGACAAGCGGCTCGCTTGTCCCAGATGTGCCCAGGGACAAGCGAGCCGCTTGTCCCTACGGAAGCAACGATGTTTTTTTTCGCCGCGTCGAAGATTCATTCGCGGACGTGATTTGAATCCCTCGTAGGGACAAGCGGCTCGCTTGTCCCAGAT
>DAIOGM010000587.1:0-4018 GCA_036745215.1 Gemmataceae bacterium | reverse complement strand
AACCCGCATCCGTCCGGCGCCCGCGTCGCTTGCCATGGCGTGCAGCTTTTCAATCAAGCGATTCACAAGGCGATCGGCATCGACAATCTCATCGTCATCATCGGCAAGCCGACGCTCGAAAGCGCCCAGGCGATCTTCGATCATCGCGAGGTGCGCCTGTTATGCGTCACCGGCGGCCCCGCGGTCGGCCGAGCGGCGCTGCGCAGTCCGAAGCGGGCCATCGTCGCCGGGCCGGGCAATCCGCCGGTCGTTGTCGATGAAACGGCCGATCTCGACAACGCCGCCAAGTCGATCATTTACGGCGCTGCTTATGACAACAATCTCTTGTGCATCGGCGAAAAAGAAGTTTTCGTCGTCGGCTCCGTGTTTGACGAGATGATGGAAACGATGACGCGGCACAAGGCCGTGCGCCTGACGAAAGATCAGATCGCGGCGTTGACCAAAGTCGCGTTCGTGCCGGCCGAAGGCGGCAAGCTATTTGTCAACAAAGACCTGATCGGCGTAGACGCGGCCGTGCTCGCGAAACACGCTGGCGTCAGCGTGCCGGCGGATACGGAACTTGTCTTTGGCGAGACCGACGAGTCGCATCCGTTCGTCGATCACGAACAGATGATGCCGTTCGTGCCGTTCGTGCGCTGTGCCGACGTCGATGCGGCGATCGCGCTGGCCAAGAAATACGAGCACGGCTTCAAGCACACGGCGATTATTCATTCGCGCAACGTGGACACGATCACGCGCATGGGCCGCGAGATGGACGTGACGATTTTTGTGCAGAACGGCCCGTGCACGGCGGGATTGGGCGAGGCGTACTTGAGTTTTTCGATTGCAACGCCCACCGGTGAAGGGGTGACGACGCCGTTGACGTTCACGCGCGTGCGGCGTTCGACGACGATCGGCTCGATGCGGGTGGTTTGACGAGGCTTGCGTTTAGCGCTCGCACGGCGCCACGCGAGTGCTAAACGTAAACAGGGTGATTTCATGCAACTGGCAACCATCGTCGGCCATGCGACCGCCACCGTCAAGCACAAGAGCATGACGGGCTGGAAGCTGCTGATCGCGCAGCCATTGACAACGGACGCCAAGCCCGACGGCGAGCCGCAACTGGTGATCGACAATCTCGGCGCCGGGCTCGACGATCCTGTGATCATTTGCAACGACGGCGCCGGGACGCGCAAGTTGATGAACTCGAAGAATTCGCCGGTTCGTTGGTTCGTGATGGGAATTTGCGATCGATGAAGGAAACGACGACCACGTTGTGTTGGCCCAAACGGCTCTTGAGCGCGGACGATCTGCGCCGGCATTTGACGAGCCAACGTGAACTGGTGTTGTTGCCAAAGACAATTGTAACGCCGCTCGCGGCAGATGAACTGCGAGCCAAAGGAGTGCGCATTCGCTGGGAAGAAAAGTCGGCAACGCTGACGAAAACATCCAGGTGGTTCTACGCTCAGGAAAAACACTCTACGCTGATTTCGTCGGCCGTGCAAGCATTGGAGCGCGAAGGAATCATCCTCGTGTCGATCGACGGCTCGACTCGAACATTGGCCGAAGCCGTGATTGCGAATCACCTCGGCGGCGTGGTTTTTTCGAGCGATCCCGCCACGGCCGTCTGCATCGCGAACAAGATCGCCGGGGTGCGTGCGGCGTTCGTGAGCAATGGCGCACAGGTGCATCGCGCCAAGAAGAACCTTGGCGCCAATCTGTTCGCCATCGAGGCGACAGCTCCGACATTCTTCGAAGTGCGGCAAATGCTCAAGGCGATCGCAACCGGCGCTGTGCATTGCCCGGACGACATCGCGAAAACCCTGATGGAGCTTGACGGCCATGCGCATCGCTGAAGTCATCGGCAATGTCACTTTGTCGCGCTGCCATCCGTCGATCGCCGGTTTTCGCTGGATCGTCGGCGTGCCGTTCAGTTTGAAAGCGTTGAAAAGTGGATTGCCCGACGGGGAGGATTTCGTGATCCTCGACGAACTCGGCGCAGGCCAGGGCCAGAAGATCGGCGTCAGCGAAGGCGTTGAGGCGATGATGCCGTTTCAACCGGAGCGGAAGCCGATCGACGCGTATTGTGCGTGCATTTTGGACACGATTGATGTGAATTGAACCGCCGCTTGCGGCGTAGCAACTGGGGATTTACCAATGAATGTCAGCGAACACAAAATCAAGCAAGAAATCTGCGAGATCGGCCGCCGCCTTTATGCCAAGGGCTTCGCCGCCGCGAACGATGGGAATATTACCTATCGCTTGAATGACAAGGAAATTCTCTGCACGCCGACGATGGTGTCGAAGGGTTTTCTCAAGCCCGAAGACATCTGCAGGGTCGATTACGACGGCAAACAGCTCGCCGGCTCGCGCAAGCGCACCAGCGAAGTGCTGTTGCACCTGGCCGTGTACAAGAATCGGCCCGATATCAACGCGGTCGTGCACTGCCATCCGCCGCACGCGACGGCGTTCGCCGTCGCGCATGAGCCGATTCCGAAGTGCGTCCTTCCGGAGGTCGAGGTCTTCCTCGGCGAAGTTCCGACGGCCGTCTACGCGACGCCGGGCGATCAACGGTTGCCGAACACGATCATCCCATATGTGAAGGATTGCAACACGATCCTCCTGGCCAATCACGGAACGGTCTCGTGGGGCACGACCGTCGAGCTGGCGTACTTCAATACCGAAATCATCGACGCCTATTGCAAGATTCTCATGCTCGCCAAGCAGCTTGGCCGCGTCAATTATTTCACCGAAGAGCACACGTCGGAACTGATGCAGTTCAAGAAGCGCATCGGCATCGACGACCCGCGGCTGCACATCAACGATTGCGAATTGTGCGGCCCGAGCGTCTTCGCGGACGGCTACGGCGATTTCGTGCCGGAACCGTACGCGTTTCAGCGAGAAGGCCAGGAGCCGACCGTTTATGTCGATGAGCCTGCGGCGTGTGAATGCAAGCCGAAGTCGCAGGTGCAGGTGAAGGACATGGACGAGCTGGTTCGCATCGTCACGGAAAAGGTGATGGCGGCGCTGGCGGAATCGAAGGCGTGATATAATGGGCGGCACACTATTTCGAAACGGAGATTATCATGTCCGCCGTCGAAAAACTGGAACAACGACTCTCAGCACTGGAAATGGAAGTGGCTAAACTCAAGGAAGAACGAGACCAGGGGGCGGGGCAATCCGCAAGTCACAATTGGCTAAACCGAATTTACGGAGCTTTTGCCAACGATCCTGACTATGAAGAAGCAATGCGTTTGGGACGGAAATATCGCGAATCGTTGAAGCCCAAGTCACAACGAAAGAAACGGAAGCAAACGCATGTGGATTCTTGACACGGATCATTTGTCGCTTCTTGAGTACGCCGGGAATCCAATCGCGGAACGTTTGCGCGGAAAGTTGCTTGCACTTAAACCGGAAGATTACGCGACGACAATCATTAGTTACGAGGAGCAATGTCGAGGTTGGTTGGAGAAAATCAACAAAGAGAAAACAGCCTTGGCGCAGGTCACGGCTTACCGAAAACTCCACAAACAGCTGGAGCATTATTGCAAAAGCAGATTGCTTGACTTCGATGAGCACGCCGCCGTTGAATTTCAGCGACTGCGAACTTCGAAAATTCGCATTAAGACGATGGATTTGAAGATCGCGTCGATTACTTTGGCGCTGGGCGCGACCTTATTGACAAGGAATTCGCGCGATTTTATCAAAGTACCAAAGCTTCGGTTTGAAGATTGGACCAAAGAATAGAGGCAGTACATGAAAGTCTCCATCATCGGCGGCGGCGGTCTCGTCGGCAGCTCCACCGGTTACGCACTCCAGTGCGGCGGCGTCGTGAGCAGCATCTGTTTGATCGACGCCAACGTCGAGAAAGCGCAAGGCGAAGCGCTTGATCTATTGCACGGCGCGAGCCTCGTGGCCGATCAACGCATCAGTGCCGGCGACATGTCGGAAGTCGCGTCGAGCCAGATCGTCGTCATCACTGCGGGACTGCGCCGCAAGCCGGATGAGAGCCGGCTCGATCTCATCAATCGCAACGTCG
>DAIOGM010000586.1:3604-4041 GCA_036745215.1 Gemmataceae bacterium | reverse complement strand
AGGGCCGGCAACACAAGGGCGGCGCCAACTCGCAAGGCAAACAGCAACTCGTCATCGGCCCCTGGCTGCATGGCCGCGGCAATCGCACCAACAAGATCGCCGAGATGGTCTATCCCGACAACGCCAACTGGCCGCAGCACGAACACATGGTCCGCTGGTTCAAACATTGGCTCAAAGGCGAAGACAACGGCGTTGCGAAGGAGCCGACCGTGCGTTACTACGTCATGGGCGCCGTCAGTGAAAGCGGCGCGCCGGGCAACGTCTGGCGCAACGCGAAGGATTGGCCGCCGCCGAGCACGCCGACGCCGCTTTACTTGCATGCGGACGGCAACCTGTCGTGGAAAGCCCCGACCGACGAGAGTTCGGCCACCCGTTACAAGTGCGATCCATTCAAGCCGATGCAGATTCCCGGCGCCGCGTTCCCGGGCGCCAGGGAT
>DAIOGM010000586.1:0-3594 GCA_036745215.1 Gemmataceae bacterium | reverse complement strand
GTGCGTTCGAAAAGCAGGCGGACGTGCGGACGTTCACGACGGCGCCGCTGGAGAAGCCGATCGAGTGGACGGGCCGCGTGAAGGCGGAGTTGTTCCTCTCATCGACGGCGCGCGACACCGACGTGATCGTCCGCGTCAGCGACGTCTATCCGGACGGCAAGTCGATCCTGATCATCGACTACCCCTGGCGTCTGCGCTATCGCGAAGGTTTCGAACGCGAAATGTTGATGGAGCCTGGCAACGTCTACCAGGTCGCCTTCGACGTGGGCTGGCTGAGCCAAGTTTTCAACAAAGGCCATCGCATCCGCGTCACCATCGCCAGCACCGGCGCGCCGCTTTATGAACCAAACCCGCAAACCGGTGGGCCGCTCACCATCGCGTTTCCAAAGGACGCGGTTGCCGCGACAAACACGATCCATCACAATCGGCGGCATTCGTCAAGGATCGTTGCGCCATTGGTAAAGGAGTGATTGGCTGCGGACCTAAGTGCTTGGCTGTGTGGGAGGATGAATGACCCTGCTCCCGTTGAGGTGGTCCGATGCCGACCGAAAAAGAGAAAATGCTGGCTGGTGAACTGTACGACGCGCTTGACCCAGAACTCGTGCGCGCCAGGGTACGTGCCCGAGACCTGTGTCAGGATCTAAACGCTACCCGTGAGCAAGATCAGGAAGCCCGACGCCGAATTCTGATCGAGCTTTTCGGCCAAGGCGGGGCGTCGGTGTGGATGCAGCCGCCGTTCTTTTGCGATTACGGGTCGAACATCGTCCTGAGCGAGCGCGTGTTCTTCAATTTCAACTGCGTCGTCCTCGACGTGTGCCAGGTCAAGATTGGCGACTTCACCCTGTTCGGCCCGGCGGTCCAGATTTACACCGCCACGCATCCGATGAACGCCGAACTTCGCCGAAAGCAGGAGTTCGGCAAGCCAATCGAGATCGGCTCTGACGTATGGGTTGGCGGTGCGGCGATCATTTGCCCAGGCGTGAAGATCGGATCGAAAACCGTCATCGGCGCTGGGAGCGTGGTCACGAAGGACATTCCAGCGGGCGTGTTCGCTGCCGGGAACCCGTGCCGGGTCATCAGGGAGATCAAGGAATAGGCGCTTGCCCTTCGGTCCGATTAGTTCCTATAGAAGTCGATCCACGCCACCGTGATTGCCTTCGGGTTGCCCTCGAAGAACGCTCTCGGCAACGTCACCTCGAAGTAACCGTCCTTCAGCGGAAGGTCCTTCGCCGCCCCGCCGTCAGCGCCGAGCATGCGGATTTCGGCCCCGAAGGGGCTCTTCTCGTCCAGGGGAGCGTCTTCCTTGCCGTCCTTCCACTGTCGCACTTTCGGCTTGCCGTCTTGAACCGACACCGCCGCATCGAGTTTCACCTTGTCATAGGCGACTCGGAAGCTTTCCAGGCCCTTGAGGTGAAGGCGCAGCGCCACGATCTTCGGCCAGGCATCGTCCTGACGCTCGATGACGGCCTGACTGATGCCGAACGGACTTTTCACGACGAACATCACCTTGTCCTGGTCGGCGCGGACCTCCACCGTGTCGTCCCGCTTCTTCGTCGTGATCTTGAACTTGCTCGGTGAATCGCCTGCCGTGGCGACGGCGGCGATGCCAAGGATGAGCAAGGTGGGGACGAATTTCGTGGTCATAAAAACCCCTCGGGCTGGCGATTTTTTTGCTTCGGCGATTTTTGGAGATGGCTTCGAGGAAAAACCCTCAGCGTATTCTTGGGGAGCGAGGCGACGACGATCTTCAATATTGAACACGAAATGGGCACGGAGCCAAGCCTGGGTAGGGGTATCAGCCGGACTTTTTTCGATTGAGATGTTTGGTTTCGGAAATTGCTGCGGCATTTCGGTGCCGATTGCAATGAGGATCTAGACCGCACCAAACGATCTGACTGGATTGTTCCAGTCCTAGAAATAAGGACTTACGTCAACTCTGTAGTCGCGAAAATCGCACCTATTTACGGCAGACTTTACAGAAGAATTCACAGCAGATTTGTCGATCCGTAACCCATTATTTACCAGCTTCTTACATTACGCCCGAAGGGATTCGAACCCCTAACCTATGGTTCCGAAGACCATTGCTCTATCCAGTTGAGCTACGGGCGCGATTGAAAACGGCGCGAAGTCCGGGAATGTCTCAGTTTCAATGTGGCACGAAGCTCCGCGTCGTGAAATCGCGACGCGGAGCGTCGCACCACATTGTTAATTGAGACTCTACCCGATGTCCAGATACTTTGACTGCGGATCATCTTAGCACGTCCGCGTGAACGCGAAAAGCCCGCATACCGTGAAGCGGAGAAGGATCAATGAATTGGAGCCGCCGACACATGGATGAGAACCGCCGTCTTACTTTTTTGCATCGGCGAGCAATTGCTGAAACGCCGGACGGTCGCGCAACGGACTGAGCCGCGCTTCCTTCTGAAGATCTTGCGGCGTCGCAATGCCGGCTTTCAACGCCCCTCGCAATGCGTCGATCGCAACGTTGGCGGCTTCGTCGGCCTGGGCGTCTCGATGGCCGATTTCCGTGAGCAGCCGATATTGTTGGGCGCTGCGGCAGGCCAACACCCAGTGTACGCGCGGCGGCGGCGATTGCTGGGCGAGATGACGATTGGCCTCGCCCAGTTCGCGGGCCGCTTCTTCGCGTTCCCCCAGCATTTCGAGGACCAACGCGAGATCGGCCGCGGTGTTGCTGTACCAGATGAGGTCGCTGTGTTTCTTTCGCTCGGCCACGGCTTCATAAAGCAGCGGCAACGCTTCCGCGACTTTCCCCCCCTTTTGGCAGACTTCCGCGTAGATGTGCAAGCAACGGCCGAGCGACGCATGCTTGCGTTTTCGCAACACGTCGCACGCATCCTTCAACAAAGGCTCGGCATCCGCGAAGCGTTTCTGGTCGCGTATCACCCGCGCGAGGTACATCTTCATGATGGCGCTTTGGATCGATTGGGCCCCAAAAGACTTTTCGCTCAAGTGCTGCACGGTGACATATTCCGCCTCGGCGGCCTTGAGATCGCGAACGTTCACGTGCAAGTGAGCCGCCAGCTCGCTGCGCGCCAGGATCACCAGAAAATGATCGTCGCCGAGCGTCTTGGTCGCGAGCTTGATGGCGTCGTTGTATTGGTTGGTCGCCTGGGAGTGCAACCCGATCTTGCTCGCGAGCCGGCCTTGCAAGAAATAGCCGACGCCCTTGCCAAGGGCGCTCGAGCCTTCGTGTTTCTGAATCAACAGCGCGGCTTCGGGGAGCAAGGCGCGGCCCTCGTCCAGTTCGCCTTCGTGCAGCAGCACCGCGGCGAGAATGGTGACGGCAATCGCATACTCCCGGCTATCGGCGCCGCCGTGGTTGCGCAGGCCGTTGCGGGCACGCCGCAATAGCACGGCCGCTTCGGTTCCGTCGTGCGTGAACGACTTCACGATGCCCAGATGCATGATGGTGGCCGTGACCAGCGGATGGTCCGAACCGAGGGCGCGTTCGCGGTTCGCGAGTGCCTTGCCATAAGCTTCTTGCGACAAGTCGAAGGACTTCCGGGTGAGGTGCAGCAGACCGAGGTGATGCCAGGTCTCGGCCGCTTCGAGGCTATCGTCGCCGTGCTCGGC
>DAIOGM010000585.1:415-4047 GCA_036745215.1 Gemmataceae bacterium | reverse complement strand
GGCGAACATCGCCTCCTCTTCAACGCAGACGGCGATCGCCAAAAGCACACCGGCGAACACATCGTCTGGCTCAAGCCCAATTTCACCGATGAGATTGTTGACCTAAAAAGCAAGATCAGCGTCTGGACGATCCGTTCCAACGGCGCCGGCGGCGTCTGGCGTCTCGTCACCGACTTCGACGCCTATTACAATCAGGCGCGCCTGGAAGGAGGCGCACCATGATTCGCTGGTCCGCCTGGCAAGACCGGCTCGGCTATGCCTGGCCCATGCTCGCCGCCCTCGTGCTCGGCGCCGTCGTCTTCTATCTCTTGCGCGCCCCGCTTGCGTACTGGCGGCAAGGCGAACAGCTCTACGACGAGCAAGCCATCCAGGAATGGGTCCGCGAAGCCCGCGTCAGCTCCATCAGCCTGCCCGAAACGTTGACGTCGTTTCGGCAAATGTCGGCCAAGAGCACCGCCGACCTCAAGAACCCCAACGCGGGCAATCCCGATTCGATCATCTATCAGCACAGCCTCAAGCGCGATGAAATCAAGGAAATCCTCCAGGAGCTGGGCCGGCCGACCAAGATCTATCCGAGTCAATTACCGCTCTTTCCGATCATCTACCGCCTCGAGGTCCGCTTCGACGACGACTTCAAAGCCAAGTTCGACAGCCGACTCGACTTCAAGCCGATCGTCTGGGACTCCGAAACGCCGCGCCATGAAACGCAATACCGCTTGCTGGACGACTATCAGCTCTTTCGCGATGAGGGGATCAAGATCGACGTGCAATATCATCTGCACGCGTACAATCAGAAGCAATTCAAGGAGCGCGAAGACGACGCCAAGCGCCGCCTCATCAATATCTGGGTGCTCTTCTTCGCGTTCGTCGCGTTATTGTGGATGTTCATCATGCAACGCCGCGAGGACGCCCGCGTCCGCCAGCGCGCGTACACCGAACAGCAAATCCAGGAATCGAAACAGAAACACCTCGAGGAAGAGCTGCGCCGCCAGGAAGCCGAGCGTCAGACCGAGGAAGCCCAGCGCAAACAGTTGCAAGAGGAGCTGCGCCGCCGGGAAGCCGAGCGTGAGAAGCAGGAAGCCGAACGGCAGTCGCTGGAATTGAAATCGCAAATGTTCCACAACATCGGCGTCATGGCCAAATCGTACGCCCACAACATCAAGAACCTGCTCGTTCGACCCAACGATCTCTTGCGCCGCTGTCTCGAAGAAAACCCCGAGGCGAGCGACGAGAAGCGCATGTTGCACGAGATCAAGCAAACCCTCGGCACCGTCACCGAGCGTTTGCAGGAGATCTTGCAAACCGTCCAGCGCGACCCGACGAAATTCGAACGCGTGCAAATCGACTTAAATGCGCTGGCGCTGGACCTTTACAAGACCTGGGCCGAGCAAGCCGAGAGCAAATGGAAAATGGTAGTGGAACTCGATCTTCAAAGTAGTCCTCACGCTCCGCGTGAGGATTCCGTCACGCGGAGCGTGACGACTACCTTGGACCCGCTCCACGTCCACGGCGACCGCTCGCACCTGCAACAGATGCTGGAGAACTTCCTCTTCAACGCCCGCGACGCGATCTCCGAGATGCGCAATCACCTCCGCAAGCAGGCCCGTCCGGAAGGCGCCGCTCACATCGGCCCGCTCGACGAAGCGCACCGCCAGGCGTTGATCGCCGCCGCCGGCTGGAAAGGCCGCGTCGTCATCCGCACGTCCATCATTGGCGGCCAGCCAGTGATTGAAGTGGCCGACAACGGCATCGGCATGACGAGTGAGACGCGCGACCACTGCACGGAGCCGCACTATTCGACGAAGCGCAACAACGCCCTCTATGCGGGCTTGAGCGCCGGCATGGGCCTGGGCTTATCGTTCGTGCAAATGATCCTGGAGCACCACGGCGCCACCCTCGAGATCGAATCGGAGCCGCTCAAAGGGGCGCGGTTTCGGGTGCGGTTTCCCAACACGCAATCGTCGAAGGAAGACATGGGCTGAAATGACTGTTAATCTTGCCGCTTCGGAGAAGAGTCCAGGATTTGATGGCAACGCCGTGCAGGATTTCGTGCCGTGAATTCCATGTTTCGGCGAAGGCACCTGAACCCGAAACAACGCCAACGGCGTTGCATCCCAAAGCCCAGCGTCGCGAGCGCAGCGAGCGCACGCTGGGTTACGCCATGCACGGCAAACGACTCTGAAAGAGTCGAATCAACCGGTTGCCGGCCGGTTGATGTAACGCCTTCGGCGTAACCGATGCACGCCGTAGTTTCCCAGGGTGCGCTCGCTCCGCTCGCGACCCTGGGCTTTGAGATTCAACGCCGTTGGCGTATTTGATGGCGTGACGAAAATCACCGTAGGCCGCCCGTTATGGTTGGCTCCCTCGTAACGCAAAGCGGAACAATCATGGCAATTCAATTGAATCGCGACACGGCGTTTCTCTTGCTGGTCGGCGCTTCCATGGTATTCGGACTTTCCGTGGCGAACGTCGTCAAGAAGGTGGACGACCAGTACGACAGCCTCGAGACGGACCTCGTGTTCCTGGGCACGAACTGGTTGTTCGCGGCGACGCTGGCCTGGTTCGGTTGCCGGCGCCTTCGGGAGCTGAAGCGCGCTTGCCCTGACGAGTCGTGGCTAAAGTTCCTGCGGCACGAGTTGATCATGACGGTGGTCATGGTCGCGGCAACGGCAGGCGTCGCCGCAACGCCCGAGCCGTGGCTCAAGGCTGCGTGGGATTTTTTCCACGAGGTCGAGCTTCTCCGCGTGATGGCACGAGGCGGGCACTAATGCGACTTCAACACTAAGTTTTGGGGTTGCATACGGATCGGGAGGGCGAGGCTCCTGCCGAGCCGGAAGCATCGGAGTCGGCGTCCCACAATCCGTTTTTCGCGGGTGCACGGCTCGGCGGGAGCCTCGCCCTCCCGGCCAATTGCAGCCCCAATATTTAGCCTTGATGGAGTCGAGTTGTATTTTCAAATCGACTCCCGACTCGAATGTCCCCTTTTTTCCTTTTCTTTTTCCCCGCGGGCAAATTCGTGTCCGAAATGGAGGGAAACCGAGATTTAACGATAGGGGCAAATTCCCCCTCGGTACGTCGTCGAGCGTGACACGAGATAACGACATACCAGGTGAGCCTCGGCGTAGGAAGCCGGAGGCTTGCTTACATGCGGCGTGATATCATTTCGGACTTCCGGTTGAAGATATTCTGAAAGGAAAGTGGGGATTTATGGGACTGCTATATCCTTCGGAACTACAGGATTCCAGCGAATGGGTGCTTTCGAACGCCCAAGATATTCTTGACTCGGTGAAGAAAGCGGGTGGGTGGAAAAAGGTCTTTCCGAACGGCGTCCCGACTTGGCTGCATAAGCTGCGAAATTACTTCAATATTGAGCCAAAGTGCCTCCGCTTGGTCGATCAATCGGCCACCGATCATGCGATGCGCGATATCCGCTCGCACGGTCAACTGAACAGCTTTGTCGGCAAACGCGCATTGACCGGCCATGTCTATTTCGACGAAGAGATCGAGACCTGGTATCAAATGTCTGCCGGTGGAACGATCTACCATTGGGGCGACGACGTAAGGAATGAGACGATCGAGGCTGTATACACACAGAAAGTCCACCAGCAGACGGGAATTCCCATCTTCAAACT
>DAIOGM010000585.1:0-405 GCA_036745215.1 Gemmataceae bacterium | reverse complement strand
GCCGCGCCGCGTTCTACTCCAAGCCCTTCTACATCGTCTGCCCGGATGGCACCGGCGGATCAAAGGAAACCATCATAACAAATCCGGTTCTCGAAAAGGTCAAAGTAGTAGGGCCTCAAGGCCTTGAATGGAAACTTCGGCGCAGTTCGAAGATTGGTGACACGAATCAGCAGGTGTTTGTCAATCAGCGAGTGGTGACGAAGATGAAGCACCAGGGTTCGTACAATTTCTCGGAAACCACCGTGGTCGGGCTGGATGACCATAAGAAGCGCGACGTCGAACCCCACAAGAAAGACCCGGATTATGTCGACCCTCCAGATCGTTTCGCGCCGCTCAAAGATCGGATCTTCAACGAATTCGTGATCGTCGCCGCGCGCCTGCACGATGCGGACGGCGCGGCGCAGA
>DAIOGM010000584.1:0-4056 GCA_036745215.1 Gemmataceae bacterium | reverse complement strand
ACGCCGCGATGCGGAGCCGTTCTTCGGCTGACATCGGATTCAGCATTATCTCCATCGCCATGACGAAGCGATCCGGGCCGCGGCCGTCGATCAACTTGCGGCCGCAGCGTGCCATCGACTTGCGTTCCAGCGGGTCGGTGATCAGGCTTTGCACGCCCTGACGAATCGTCTGCGCCGAGACGTTTTCGTGCCAGCCGAGCACCGACGCGGCGCCCTCATCTTCCAGGCGCTGGGCGTTCGGCCAATGCGCTTCATTTTGCAATATCAACAATTGCGGCACGCCAACGCACGCCAGTTCCAGCGACCAGCCGCTGCCGGCGGTGAGCGCGAAGTGGCAGCGCGTGATGCGATTGGAGATCTCCGCCGGCTCCAGCGCGAGCGACATCAATTCTTTGTGCTCCTCGACCATGGCGCGGATCTCTTCGACCTGCGGATGCTCGCGGCGAATCACGATGTCCACCTTGCCGACGCGCGGCGCATTCACCAATAACTTCGCGAGATCCATCGTCATGCAATTCGGATCGTCCTCGCCGAGCGCGAGCAAGACGCGAAACTGGCTGCTGATGATCGTGCCATTTTGAGCGGCGAGCGGCGGCGGTTCCTGCGAACGCATCGGCCGCTGCCGGCGAATCTCCGGTCGCACCATCGCGTAACGCTTGCCGACGAGCAGTTGCGCGTCGTCGCCGAATTCGTAGCCCTCGCGATTAGGCGCCAAGAGCGGATTGATGATCAATTTCGTGGGAAAACGAATGTTGGCGGAATGATCGATGGCGCCCAGGAGCACCCCAGAGGACGCAATTTCATCGAGATAATCGTGGCTGACATCGGCGTCATCGACGAAGACGGCGGCGGGGCCGAGCCGGCGGATTTCGCGCATCATCTGGACGGAGTCGCCTTCGGTGCCGGCGGGATGCTCGGCGGCGATCCAGTTGTTGCCGCCGCGCTTGATGTTCATCGCCAAACTATTGGGCTCAAGCTGTGACAGAAAGTAAACGGGGCGGCGTCTTCTCTGCACGGCCGCGGCGATGGTCATCGCGCGGGCGAAGCGCTCGTAGCCGGTGCGGGGCGAAGCATCCAGACGCAGGATAATCGGGTCGCGAGTCATTCTCTGTTCCTTCCGGGTTACGGATTGGGAGACTCGCAGGCGCACTGAGCACGGTCGGCACGCGGAAGTGCGGCGTGCCGTCAAGTTGGTCGGTCAATCGAGAGGAATGCTCTTAGCCGATCGATGCGCGATCGGGACCAAGAAGACAGAGGGTGGCGGTGTTCGGAGCGGGTCGGTCGATGGGTTGTTGTGAAGCTGCAGGAGTGGAGATCATCCGTTCCTCTTCTCTTTCGCCTGGAGTCTTCCGTGCTCCGGGCCTGGGTCGGATGGTTCCGCATCCGACAAGGTTTATCTTAATGCATATCGCGCACGAAAAAAAAGAGCAGTTTCCATCAAGCCCCAGGATGAGCGCAGCGATTCCTGGGGGTCGCGCCCTTACCAAAATTGTTAATCTGGGTATGTTCCGCGCGGAACACTTTTTGGACTGCCGATTTGGCAGCGAAAACTCCTTGCTTTGCGCATGCGAGTATCACGCATACATGCACACGCACAACCACTCACCACTCACCACTCACCACTCGCCACTGCCTAACGGACCTTGCATCGAAACTTCCGTTCATGTTAATCTTCCCTGTCTGCCTCATTCACCCGGTCACGGAGAAAGACGATGGACAACAAACGGCTCGGCCGCGGCCTGGGCGCGCTTCTCAGCGCCGAATCGGATGCGCCGCAAGAAGAAGTCGCGATTGAACGCATCGAACACAATCCCAATCAGCCGCGCAAAAACTTCGACGACGACGAGATCTCGTCCCTCTCCGCCAGCGTCAAGTCGCTCGGCATCTTGCAGCCCTTGATTGTAAGAAATGTGGACAACGGCTATCAGATCGTCGCCGGCGAACGGCGTCTGCGCGCCGCGCAAGAAGCCGGTTTGAAAAAAGTTCCGATCCGCGTCATCGATCTCAATGATCAGCAAGCCTTCGAAGCGACTCTTGTGGAGAACATCCAGCGCACCGATCTCAATCCGATCGAGAAGGCGCTCGGCTTCAAGGATTACATGGACCGCTTCGGCATGAACCAGGACCAGCTCGCCAAGCGGCTCGGCCTGTCGCGCTCCACGGTCGCCAATCTCGTCCATTTGCTCGACCTCGCGCCCGAATTACAAGATGGCATTCGGCTCAATCAGATCACGGAAGCGCACGCGAAATTATTGAAGGGCGTCAAGAACAAGGAACGCCAGGTGACGCTCTTCAAGCAGATCGTCGCGATGGGCCTGTCGGTCAAGGCGACCGAGGCGTTGATCCGCGATCAAAAGGCGAACGACGAGGAAATCGAACCGGCCGAAGGCGGAGATGCGCCTCCCAGCGGCGGCGTGCAAAAGTCGGCTCACATAAAGGGAATCGAAAACGAATTGCGACAACGGCTGGCCACGCGCGTCGAGATTCGTCTGCGCGACGCCAACAAGGGGCAGTTTGTGCTGCGCTTCGAGAACAATGAGGATTTCGAACGGCTGCTCGAAGTGCTGCGGAAGCAATAATTGCAACGAGATGTATAATGAAAGCCGAGGACCTTCTCCTCGGCTTTTTTTTCGGTAGTGCGTACACGAGGGCCAAACTTTGGAGTGCGGCGGTTTGACGCCGCTTTCTTTCTTTCTTTCGCGTTCGAGTTGCTGAGAAAAAGGAGAAAGAAGGAAGGAAAGAAAGCGGCGTCAAACCGCCGCACTCCAAAACCGCGAACCTTCGCTGGCTGGAGCGCATCATCATGATGGGACCGATATTCCTGGGCCTGTCGTTGCCCGTACTGTTGGCCGCCGCGCAAACGAGCGCGCCGGATGGCTGGAAGGAAGTCACGTCCAAGGACGGGAAATTCAAGGCAGTGATGCCCGCCGAGCCGATGGAAAAAAAACAAGTCGTCAAGACGGCGACCGGTCAGCTCACCGTGAAACTGCTGGTCGCGGAGGGACGCGACGACGCGGTCTTCGTCGTCAGCTATACCGATTATCCGGAGGCGGATCTGAAAAAGGGCGCGGTCGAAAAACGGCTCGATCAAGCGCGCGACGGCGCCGTTTCCAGCTCCGGCGGAAAGCTCAACACGGAACAGGCGATCAAACTCAACAACCACCCCGGACGGCACCTGACCATCGAGAAGGACGGCAAGATCATCGCGCGCATGCGAATCTACTTGGTCAATCGCCGCCTGTATCAGGTGATGGTCCTCGGCGGCGCGCCGAACAAGGATGTCGGCAGTTTCTTGAGTTCGTTCGAATTGATAGAATAATCGGTCGCGATTCATCGCGCGGGGCGTAGCTCAGCTTGGCTAGAGCGCATGGTTTGGGACCATGAAGTCGCTGGTTCGAATCCAGTCGCCCCGACTTTTTTCAGAAATGAGCCCTTCGGCGACAACGTCGAAGGGCTTTCTTATTTCAGCAGCCGGGCGAGCGATTCTACGCAACTAAAACAAAGGATCGCCCGGCAGCTCCGATGCCTGCCTGATCCAACTCGCCACGAGTTCCTCGTCGAGCTGCTCGTTTTCGTGGATGTGAAGGTAGCGCGTGCCCTGGACCTTGGACTCGACGGGGGGAAGTGGACGCAGCGACGTGCCGCGGACGAAAGCCACCTTGACGTATTTCGTGATGCAATGGAAGCCGAGGAACCAGCCCTGGCCCTCGATGCCAAAGAAGGGCGTGTTCCACCTCACGGCCTTGCGCACGTTGGGCACGGTTTGCACGATGAGCGCGTCGAGGCGGCGCCCGACGTCGCGTTTCCAGCCCGGCATGGCTTCGATGAAGGCCTGCACCGGGGCGTCGCCGTCGGCCTTCGCGATCTGCGGATTGCCGCCGGAAAGGAGTTTCACCGGCTTCGATTCACTCGCACCTGGTTTGGCCTTCTTCGCCGACGGGCCATTCTGAGCCAACGCGGCCTTCACGAGCGCCTTGAACGCGCCCGCGTCGATCATCTCACCTTCGTGGATGTCGATCGCCCTTCGCGTGTTGCCTTCCAGGCTGGAATTGAAGA
>DAIOGM010000583.1:0-4069 GCA_036745215.1 Gemmataceae bacterium | reverse complement strand
AAGCATTTCATCGACATCGCCGAAACGCACAACACGCCGCCGGTGACGCGGCTCATGGACTCGGGCGGCAAGCTCATCGCCGATCTCGCCCAGAGCGACCTGACGCGCTTCGACAAGCTTGGCCTCAAGCGCGTCGAGATGATCACGTACAAGGCCGGCGACGGCAAAACCGATTTGCATGGCGTCCTGCACTACCCGTCGAACTTCGATCCCAAGAAGCAATATCCCGTGCTCGTTCGCGTTTACGCCGGGCCCAACACGAACGCCGCCAAGGAGAGCTTCACGCTGCCGACCGCGCTCACCGAATACGGCTTCCTCGTCGTCGGCCTCGACTCGCGCACCGCCGGCGGTCGCGGCAAGCAGTTCATCGACTCCATCTACGGCAAGCTCGGCGTTGTGGAAATTGACGATCAAGCCGCCGGCGTCAAGTCGCTCTGGGATCGGCCGTACGTTGACAAGAAACGCGTCGGCATCTTCGGCAGCTCCTACGGCGGCTACGCGGCGGCGCTGTGCCTGTTGCGTTATCCCGACGTCTTCCAGGCCGCGTGCGCGTCGAGCCCCGTGACCGACTATCGGCTCTACGACAGCATCTACACCGAGCGTTACATGGGTTTGCCGCAAGACAACAAATCCGGCTACGACGCCGGCAGCGCCATGACATACGCGCCGAAGCTCAATGGCCGACTGATGCTCTACTACGGCACCGCGGACAACAACGTGCACCCCGCGAACACGATGCAACTCGTGCGAGCGTTGCAAAAGGCGGGCAAGAGTTTCGAATTGCAAGTCGGCCCCGACCTGGGGCACGGCGCGATTTCGCAGGGGAGGATGATGGAGTTTTTTATCGATAACCTGGGCCGGAAGCAGTAGGTTGCAGTTTCAGTGCGTTCGAATCTTGCCACCCTGCGCCTCTGCCAAGAATATTCGGCAGCGATTCCTGCGTTATTTGGCCGACCAAAGAGGCAATCATTCGCTGAACGGCGAATCGTCTTCAACTACTTCGATTTTAGGTCTCCGATGATAGCGAGAGAAAACTGACAGTTAGGCCTACAAACAACGCTCAAATGGTGGTCAAAGATCTCAGTCACATAAGTTAGGTCGTCGGTTGATGTCACCGTTGCAACGTACTGGCCATTTTGATATGCATCAACGGGGAAACTTCCCTTAAATGTGACTTTGAAAAACCGGCGATCGGCGGGCTTGCGGTCCACCCATTCAATGGACTGGATATTTCGTGAATTCTTGAGATCAGCATCGCCTTCGTTGACTTTGGCCCCTGGCTTCTTCAACGTTCGCGTGTCGAAATACCCCCAAATTACGGGTACGCTTCGCTTGCTTTCGTTAAGAAAACTCTTGAATGTGGCCAAATCATCCGTAGCGACTTTCAATTTGCCGTCAATCTCCGTGAATTTCGATTCAGCGGCTTTTATTTTGACGTCTAGGGGCTCGATCTTTTTGATTAGTTCGTCAATTTTTGTCCCGCTTTCCGCGAGTTTCTGATCAAACGATCTGCCTGCGGTATAGTACGCAGTAATCCAGGCGACTCCTAAGGATCCGATCAGGGCAATGATCGCGAGTACTATCGTAACCACTGGACTGTTATTGTTCTGATTGGGCGTGTTCTGATTGGGCGCGCTCATGATGTGATTTGTCCATTTTCAAGATTGGGTTAATAATTCACTATATTGAGGAAATAGCCTACGGCACAAATCTCGCATGTCAATGAGAATCTTCTTTTGCCGCAGATATTAACCGGTCTTGAATGCCGCCAGCGTTCAATCGACAGCATTTCATCGCACTATTTGGCGGTCTTCTTCAAATACTTGTCAAACCAATCCGCAAACAGCACCCGATCCTTTTCAATCCCCTTCCAACCATGCACGGCATCCTTGCGAACGACTAACTCCGCGACGGCGCCGACTTCCTTCATCTTGGCGACGAAAATCTCCGCTTGCTGAATCGGCACGAGCAGGTCCTTGTCGCCGTGGATGATCAACGAAGGCGGATCGTCCGCGGTAACGTGGGTGATCGGCGAAATCGTTCGGCCGATCTCGATGATTTTCGCTTCATCCGTGATGCGCTCGTACGTCCTGGTCTTGGCGTCGAACACCTTGAAATCGAACGGCGCCTTGTACCCCGATAGCGTGCCGCGGCCGATCGCGTCTTTGCCCTTCTCGCCGTAGTTGAGGAAATCGGTAGGCGGAAAGAAGCAGGCGACCGCTTGCACCCGGCTCGATGCGCGATCGATCGGGTCCTTCGATTTCGCATCGCCGAGCGTGCCGGCCGTGCCTTGCATGAGTGAGAGATGTCCGCCCGCCGAGCCGCCGGTGATGCCGATGCGGTCCGGATCGATTTTGTAATCCTTGGCGTTGGTGCGAATGAAGCGTACGGCGCGGTGCATGTCGAGGAGAATCTCCGGAATCGTGTAGCGCGGCTGACTGCCATGCACCACGGCGAAGACGGTGTAGCCTCGCTCCAGGAACGGCTCGGCGCCGATCGCATTGATGGCGGCGTGCGACGAAAACCAGCCGCCGCTGATGACCCAGACGACTGCGGCGCCGTTTGCGTTCTTCGTGGGCACGAAGACATCCATCGTGAGCGCGGCGCCGTCCTTGCGGCCATAGACGATATCGGGCACACGAGCATAGTTCTTGTCACCGCCGGCGCGAGCCGGTGCGGCGCCGATCGTTGTTAATACGACGACGCAGAGCGGAATCATGATGCGGGTCATGGCAAGTGTCCTGACAGGATGAGAGTTCGCTTTTTCGCTCTCGTCATTAATATGGAAGATGGCGACGGAAGTTTACCTCGGCGGTCGGCCATTTACAACGAACCGCCTGACCTGAATCGTGCCCTGAAAACGGTACACTTCCGCGAATTCACGCTGGTCGATCAGGGTCCAATTGCTCGGAATGGCAATTGGCCGCGCTGCAAACCCACTTACCACCCACGCGCTTCGACCCGCGAAGGAATACAGGTCGTCCTGGCCAACCAATTCTTCCGGAGCGATCACGGCACGGCCCTCGTGGTGGGCGAGCCCGCCGCCGTCGTGGAAGGCGCGCCAACCTTCGCGACTGTCCAGATGATGGAGCATGGCGAGATAAAGCATCGAAGACGTGACGACGACCGGCTCATTGGGCTCCCTGGCATCGGAAACAAAAGCCGCCGCAGCACGGGCGCCGGGCTTGTGGACCACATCCAAGTTCGTCCAAAAAGCGACATCGATATACAGCATGGTCCCGAGCAACGCCGCGGCGATCCCGGCTCTGAGCCAGCCGAAGGGAAGCCGTGTCACGAGCACCCCCAGTCCCGCTAAAAGAAACAACTGAGCGAACACGAAATAGCGAATGTGAAAAATGCTGGTATCGAACGCCGAAATCAAGAGACTCAACGCGAAAGGCAACAGCGTGGCAATGACGAGGTAAACGTCGCCCGCTCGACAACGCCACAACAACAGCATCAATACGCCGGCACACACAACCGCGACCAATGCGGAATATGTGGGATCGATCGAGGCATTCTCCGGCTCAAAAAACATCTCGTAGAGCGTGTTCGCCGCTTTCCAACCGGTAACTGGCGGAATCCAGAACTGGCGTTGGACCTGGTTTCGCTGCAGCAGGAAATAGGGCAGCCACGGCGCATAACCCACAACGACAATCAACGCGGAGATCATCGCCTGCTTGAGTTGGCTGGAACGCAAAAGCGAAAGGATTCCCCGTTCCTTTATCAGCATGAACCCGATGATGAACAAGGCCTGGGCGGCTACGCCGAAGAAGGCATAGTAGTGCGTGTACAAGAACAAGAGCGCGAGGATACCGTAAATCGACCATTCTCGGACGCCGTCATTCTGCGCATGAAGCGCACGGAACATCGCCCAGCTGGAAAAAGCAGCCAGGCAGGTGCCGAGCGAATACATGCGAATCTCCCAGGACCAGCGAATTTGAAACACGCTCAGCGCCACCAGCGCGGCGACCATCAAGGCGCGTTCACGTAATCTCGTCGATTCATCCGCGTACGCCTCGCAGGTGAAAAGATACATGCCAATGACCGTCCCGATTCCCAGCAGCAC
>DAIOGM010000582.1:0-4122 GCA_036745215.1 Gemmataceae bacterium | reverse complement strand
CATCGGCCCGGCTGGGGCAGACCATCTCGATGAGCGTCGTCGTGCCGCCGACCAAGGCGGCGCGGCTCGCCGTGTCGTAGGTGTCCTTCGCGAATGTCCCCATGAACGGCAAGTAAATGTGAACGTGCGGATCGATGAAGCCGGGAAAGATGAACTTGCCCGCCGCGTCGATTACGTCGGCGTTGGCCGGCGCAGGCAAATCGGGACCGACCCGCGTGATCGTTTCGTTTTCGCACCACAGGTCGGCGCGGTAACGCGCGTCGGCCGTGACGATTTCGCCGTTCTTGATGAGCAGCGCCATGCGGTTCTCTCCATATAAAAGGTTGCAGACCAAGGAAGACTACTCGATGAACGATCCAGCCGCAACAACAAGTGACGCCATCGCCTCCGAGGCCACGTTGCGTGCCCTGCGCGACGATCTTTCCACATCGGAATACTACAGCCACGACATGGCGCCCGTGCCGCCGGAAGAGCGCAAATGGGGGGCGCGCGATCTGGCGGTCCTCTGGATCAGCATGTCGGCGTGCGTGCCGACGTACATGCTCGCCTCATCGCTGATCGATCGCGGCATGAACTGGTGGCAGGCAGTGCTGACGATCTTCCTTGGCAACTGCATCGTTCTAATTCCGATGGCGCTCAACGCGCACGCCGGCACGCGCTATGGCATTCCCTTTCCCGTGTATTGCCGGGCGGCCTTCGGGTTGCGCGGCGCCAATGTGCCGGCGCTGATGCGGGCCCTCGTGGCGTGCGGCTGGTTCGGGATTCAGACGTGGATCGGCGGCATGTCATTGCACACCCTCCTGGCGGTCTGGTATCCCGAATGGCACGATGCGCCGCACATCGACGGGCTCGACATCACCGGGCCGCAAGCGGGTTGTTTTCTGGCCTTTTGGTTCGTCAACATCATCGTGGTTTGGCGCGGCATCGATACGATTCGCGTGTTGCTCAATGTCAAGGCGCCGCTGCTCATCGCCCTGGGGCTCGCACTTTTAGCATGGGCGTATGTGCAAGCGGATGGATTTGGACCGATGCTCTCCCAGCCGTCGCAGTTCGATCCAGGCCAGCCGAAGGAAGGGAAATTCTGGGAGTTCTTTTACCCGGCGCTGACCGCCAACGTCAGTTTCTGGGCGACGCTCGCGCTCAACATTCCCGACTTTAGCCGCTACGCGCGCTCGCAGCGCGATCAAATCGTCGGCCAGGCGCTCGGGTTGCCGCCGACCATGGCTCTTTATTCGTTCATCGGCGTCGCGGTGACATCGGCGACCATCGTCATCTACGGAGCCGCGATCTGGGACCCGGTGCAACTCTTGACGAAGTTTCAGAACGTCGCAGTGCTGATCGTGGCAATGCTGTCGCTGGCCCTGGCGACGCTGGCGACCAACATCGCCGCCAACGTCGTTTCGCCTGCCAACGACTTTGCCCATCTGAAGCCGAAATGGATATCATTTCGCGTCGGTGGGCTCATTACCGGCGTCATCGGTTTGGTCATCCAGCCCTGGCGTCTCGTGGCCAATGCCGACGTCTATATCGATACCTGGCTGATCGGTTATTCGTCACTTCTGGGCGCGTGCGGTGGCGTGCTGATTGCCGATTACTGGGCGTTGCGGCGAGGCCAGCTTGATCTGGCGGGGTTGTATCGTCGCAACGGCCCGTACTGGTACCTGGGCGGCTTCAATCCGATTGCCCTCTGCGCGCTGGCGGCCGGGATCGCGCCGTGTCTGCCGGGATTCGCCGCGTCCGCGAAACTCGCGGAAGTGCCGGAGTTCTGGTCGGAACTGTACGCTTACGCTTGGTTTGTAAGCTTCGGAGTATCGTTTGTCAGTTACTATGTGGCGATGAAGTTACTCGGGTCGCGGCCATATCTCGTGGCGACGGGCGGCTCGCCTGTCGCTTGAATTGTGCAGGTGGAATCGTTCATGGATGCATTTCTTGCGCAAGCCATCGCGGAAGCCGAAGCGGGCCTGGCCGAGGGCGGCATCCCGATCGGTTCGGTCCTGGTGCATCAAAACAAGATCATCGGCCGCGGTCACAACCGGCGCGTCCAGCGCGGCAGCGCCGTTCTGCACGGCGAAATGGATGCGCTCGAGAATGCCGGCCGACTGCAGGCATCGGTCTACACGCAGAGCGTGATTTACACCACGCTTTCGCCGTGCGCCATGTGTTCGGGCGCGATTCTTCTTTATCGCATTCCGCGCGTCATCGTTGGTGAAAATGTGACGTTCCGGGGCGAAGAGGAATTGCTTCGAAGCCGCGGCGTCATCGTCGAGGTGTTGCAGGATTCGCGCTGCATCGAGCTGATGAAGGACTTTATTCTCAAGAATCCGTCGCTTTGGAATGAGGATATTGGGACGTAGGCTCACGGCGCCGTGATCTGGCCATACGTCTCCGGTCGACGATCGCGATAAAACTGCCAGGTGTTGCGCACTTCGCGGATCATGTCGAGGTCGAGGTCGCAGACGACGATGTCGTCGGCGTTGCGGGCGGCGGTGGACAGAAACTGGCCGCGCGGGTCGCAAAAATAGCTTTGGCCATAAAACTCGCCGATGCGCCACGGCTCTTCCCAGCCGGGACGATTGATCGCGCCCAGAAAATAGCCGTTGGCGACCGCGTGGGCCGGTTGCTCCAGCTTCCAGAGATATTCGGACAGACCGGCGACCGTCGCCGATGGATTGAACACGATCTCCGCGCCGCCGAGGCCCAGGCAGCGTGCTCCTTCGGGAAAGTGGCGATCGTAACAAATGTAGACGCCAACCTGCGCGAAGCGGGTCTTGAACACGGGATAGCCGAGGTTGCCGGGCCGGAAGTAGTATTTCTCCCAGAAGCCCGGCAACACCTGAGGAATGTGAATCTTGCGGAACTTGCCGAGGTACGTGCCGTCTGCGTCAAGGACGGCGGCGGTGTTGTAATAGACGCCAACGTTCTCTTCTTCGTAAACCGGCAGTACGAGCACGATGCCGTGTTTCTTGGCGATCTCGGCGAAGCGGCGCGTCGTCGGGCCTTCGGGCACGCGCTCGGTCAGTGCGTACCACTTCGTATCCTGTTCGGCGCAAAAGTACGGACCGTAGAAGAGTTCCTGAAGGCACACGATCTGAGCGCCGCGGCCAGCGGCTTGAGCGATGAGCGCTTCGTGTTTTTCAATCATCGCTTTTTTGATCTTTTCAACGGGCGCCAGCGCTGATTCGCAAAGCGTCGCTTGAATCAGACCGCCGCGGACAATTTGAGGCATGCCGATCACTCCCGGACGTGACAGTTCGACTTGTTTGGGCTATAGTATTGGCTGCGCGACGGAAGTCAGCAGCCCGAAATCGGAGGTTCCCCGCATGTCGGCCACCGTTCCTCTCCTGATCGGCGGACGTTTGGAAAGCTCGACGAGCGATCGTCGCGGCGACGTCTTCAATCCGTCCACGGGCCGCGTGCAGGCGCAGGTTCCCTTGTGTACGGCTGGCGAAATTGATCGGGCGGTGCGCAGCGCCGCCGACGCGCTGCCCGCGTGGAGCGAGACACCCGCGGTCGAACGGGCTCGCGTGATGTTTCGCTTTCGCGAATTGATGCACGCCCGCTTCGAGGAGCTGGCGGCGCTGGTGACGCGCGAGCACGGCAAGACCATTGCTGAGGCGCGCGCCGAGATGCAGCGCGGCATCGAGATGGTCGAGTTCGCGTGCGGCATTCCTAGTTTGCTCATGGGCCAGGCCCTGGAAAACCTCGCGCCCAGCGTCGATTGCGAGACGAGCCGGCATCCCGTGGGCGTTTGCGTCGGCATCACGCCCTTCAATTTCCCGTCGATGGTGCCCCTCTGGATGTTCCCCGTCGCGATTGCCTGCGGCAACTCCTTTGTCCTCAAGCCGTCGGAAAAAGTGCCGCTGTCGGCGATGAAGCTTGGCGAGCTACTCACCGAAGCGGGATTGCCGGCGGGCGTGTTCAACGTCGTGCATGGCGACAAGACCGCGGTGGACGCGCTGTTGACGCATCCGATGGTGCGAGCCATCTCGTTCGTCGGCTCGACCGGCGTTGCGCGGCACGTGTACGAGACCGGCACGGCGAACGGCAAACGTGTCCAGGCTGCCGGCGGCGCCAAGAACCACTTGATCATCATGCCCGACGCCGCTCTGGAGCAATCAGTCA
>DAIOGM010000581.1:281-4149 GCA_036745215.1 Gemmataceae bacterium | reverse complement strand
GGTGATCGGCCGCACCGACCGCATCGGCGCGGCGCCGGTCGGCGTGCCGTATCGGCCGCAAAACATGCTCGCGACGCTTTATCATGTCCTGGGCATCGACCCGGCCATGACGTTTCCGGACCATTCCGGTCGGCCGATCTATGTGCTGGATGATCGGGAGAAGATCACGGAATTGCTGTAACATGACGCGGACGCTTCGATACCTGGGCTTGTTGGGCTCGATCTGGGCGATCGGCGCGTCGGCGCGCGCGGATGAAGTCGCGGAGCCGCGCTTCAGCCGGCACGTGACGCCGCTCTTCAGTCGCCTCGGCTGCAACTCCGGCGCCTGTCATGGCGCGGTCAAAGGACAAAACGGCTTCCGCTTGACGTTATTCGGCGCCGACCCTGCATTGGACCACGCACGGCTCGTGCGCGAATACTCTGGCCGGCGATTGAACTTTCAAAATCCCGATGCCAGCCTCCTGTTGCTCAAGGCGACCGGGCAAATCCCGCACGAAGGCGGCAAGCGGCTCGACGCTGCCAGCGCCGAATATCGACTGCTGCGCCAGTGGATCGCGGCCGGGGCGCCGCTGGATCGCCCGGAATCCTCGGCCGCGCCGCGGCTGACGGTGTCGCTGGCGAGTCATTCTCTCAAACTTGGCGAGCGCGTTCGCCTTCAAGTGAAGGCGACCTTTCCGGATCAGACGACCGAAGATGTGACCGCCTTCTGCAGTTTCGAAACACGCGACGGCACGCTCGCGCAGGTGGACGCGCTCGGCCACGTCAAGGCGCTCGCGATCGGCGATACCATCGTCATCGCGCGCTATCGCGGCGATCCGGTGATGGCGCAGATCCTGATTCCTGCGGAGCAAAAGGGGGCGTTTCCGGCGGTCAAAGAACACAACTTCATCGATCGCCACATCCTCGCGAAACTGAAACGCCTCAATATTCACCCCGCGGAGATGTGCGACGACGTCACATTTTTGCGTCGCGTCAGCCTGGACGTCACCGGCGCCGTGCCCGCGCCGGCGGAGATTCGCGCTTTCCTAGCCGACCAGCGACCCGACAAGCGTGCCCGGAAGATTGATGAATTGCTCGAACGCCCCGGATACGCCGCCCTCTGGGCCACCCGATTCAGCGACATTCTACGGCCGACGCAATTCGACTTGAAAAACGGCCTCAACGAAAACGCCAGCGCGCGGCGAACCTACGAATGGCTGCGGGCGAGGTTAATAGAGAATATTCCTTACGATCAACTGACCGAGCGAATCTTGCTCGCCACCAGCCTGGACGGCCGCCCGGCGTCGGATTGGGTGCAAGAGGTTCAAGATTACCAGACCGAAGACGCCGCCAAGACCGCAGACCTCAAGAACTACGGCAAACGCCGAACGCTCGACCTCTATTGGCAACGGCCCAGCGCCGCCGGCGTCAAGGGCACGATGCAATTCGCCCATGCGTTCCTGGGGCTGCGCATGGAATGCGCTCAATGCCATCGCCATCCCTACGACGTCTGGCAACAGGATGATTTGCTGAGCTTCGCCAATTACTTCATGCCGGTCGGCGGCGCGGGGGGCGCGAATCCGGCGTCCCCCGATATCGCCAAAGAGGCCGCCGCCCTCGCCGCGCAAGGCAAACTACTGCGCGATGACGCCAAAAAACTTGCCGAAAAAGCCAAGGACAAATCGCTCGGCAAAGAGGACGCCGCCAAATTGAAAGAAGAAATCAAACTCGCGAGCGACAAGGCGCAGCGATTCGACAGCACCGCCAAACGGCTCAAGGCGACCGAAGTTCGCGTCCACGGCAAGGCGCCGTTCGCCAGCGTGTCAAGCACGCTGGGCAGTCAAAAGTCGCAATCGTTTCGCCTCCTCGGCGAGAAGCAATCCAGCCCGGTCGCTGCCGGCCAGGATCCGCGCGGCATCGTGATGGCATGGCTGCGGCGGCCCGATAATCCCTATTTCGCCAGGGCGATGGTCAATCGCGTCTGGGCCCATTATTTCGGCCGCGGCATCGTCGATCCGCCGGATCATCTTTCGCCGTTCAATCCGGCGACGCATCCGGAACTGCTGGCGGAGCTTGCCGCGGAATTCATCAAGACCGGCTACGATCTGAAAAAGCTGCATCGGCTCATCCTCAACAGCCGAACCTATCAGCAGAGCGCCAAGACGAACGCAACCAGCAAGGACGATGCGACGAACTACGCGTCGTTCTATTTGCGACGCTTGCCCGCGGAGGTGCTCGTCGATGCCGTCAATCACGCGACGCTGGGCAAGGAGACGTATCCGCCGGAGTTGTTCATCCCGGCCGGCGCGTTGGCGGTGGAAGTCGCCGGCAGCACCGGCGGCGAGCAGAAGAAAGCGACGCTGCACTATGCGTTCCACATCTTCGGCCGCCCGCTGCGCAGTCCCGAGGTGCAATGCGATTGCGAGCGCGACGCCACGGTAACGGTGGTGCAGGCGCTTTTCCTCGCCAATCATCCGTCGATTCAGGCCAAGATTTCCGCGGCGGAGGGGCGAGTCGCCAAGATTGCGAAGGAGACGCCGGACGCCAAGACCGCGATTGAGGAACTGTATCTGTGGACATTGAGTCGGCCGCCGCTCGAGCCGGAGTTGCAGGCGTGCCTGACGCACCTGAAGGCCAGCGCGTCGCATCAGCGCGGGCTGGAAGACGTGATGTGGAGCTTGTTGAATACGCGCGAGTTTCAACTGAATCATTGAGCCGCTTGCGGCCTCGCGCTCGCAGGGCGCCATGCGATCGCGAAACCGCAAACAGCAAAGAGGAAGTGAACCATGCAACCGGGCTGCAACGATTATCGCCGTTTCAGTCGCCGCGATGTTCTGCGTGTCGGCGGCGCCGGCCTATTTGGCTTGACGTTCGCGGACTTCTTCCGCGCTTGCGCGTCCGAGCATGAGCCGCGTGCCCGCAGCATGATCCTGATTTGGCTCGCGGGCGGTCCGCCGCATCAGGATATGTTCGACATGAAGCCGGAGACGCCGCTCCCCTTCGGCAGCGAGCTCCGGCCGACGCGAACCAATGTGCCCGGCATCGAGTTTTGCGAATTGATGCCGCGCCTCGCCCAGATGGCGGACAAATTCTCCATCCTGCGCTCCGTCGGCATCGGCAACGAACGCTGGGAGCACTCCGGCGGCCTCTACTGGCTGACGGGCAATCCGCGCAATCAAACGACCGTCAAGTTCCCGATGTACGGCAGCGTGCTATCGAAAGAACGCCCGGTCCAGCGCGGCGTGCCGAGCTTCGTCGCGTTCGGCAGCTACCGCGAATCGGGCGATTTGCACGACAACTATCTCGGCCCCGCCTACGATCCGATGATCTTCCAGCCCGGCGATCCACGCGATGAAGTCGGCGCCATGCTCGTGCCGCCGGCGCAGCTCGACTTGCCCGGCCTGGAGCGGCGTGAAAATCTGCTGCAAGCGCTCGACACGCAGATTCGCCGGCTCGACGCGTCCGAACATCTGATCGCCGGCATGGATCGCTTTCAGCAAAGCGCGTTTGACATGCTGCGTTCGCCGCGCTTGCGTCAGGCGGCCGACCCGCGCCTGTTTCCGCGGCCGCTCCACGATCGCTATGGCCGAAACTCCCACGGCACCAGCGCGCTCGCCGCATGCCGGCTGGTCGAGGCAGGCGTGCCGTTCGTGTTCGTGCCGTGGAATGGCTGGGATTATCACGGCAGCGTCACCAACTCGTGCCGCAACAGCTTGCCGATTCTCGACGCGATGTTGTCGAGCCTGTTGCAAGATTTGCACGATCGCGGCCTGTTGGAATCGACCATCGTCACGGTCCTGGGCGAGATGGGCCGCAATCGCATCTATCAGGATTCCGCGTATTCCGGTCCGCCGGGCCGCGATCACTGGGGCACGACGCAATTCGTGCT
>DAIOGM010000581.1:0-271 GCA_036745215.1 Gemmataceae bacterium | reverse complement strand
CGGCGCCACGGACCGCACCTCGCTGCGCGTCATCGACAAGTATTATTCGCCCATCAGCTATGGCCGCACGTTGTATCACCTCCTGGGCATCGATCCCGACAAGGAGCTGTTCACCGCCGGCGGGCGACCCGTGAAAATCATCTCGGAAGACGCGCCGTTGATCCGCGAGATCGTGGCCTGAGCGGCGCCTTGCACAAAACAGATGAAGCCCCGGGGTGAGGTACTTCGAACCCCGGGGATCGGAGTACCTCACCCCGGGGCTTCATCTGTT
>DAIOGM010000580.1:0-4164 GCA_036745215.1 Gemmataceae bacterium | reverse complement strand
AGACAATGGCCGCGGGTGAACACGGCGGCGAGGATTTGCTCGATGACATCGGACTGTCCGACGACGGTGCGGCGAAGTTGCTCGATGATTTGTGTGCGAGCCTGACTGAATTGCGTCAGATACTCGCTGATTTTGTCGCTGGACACGCGGGGCCTTTCGGATGGACTGGGAAAGAACCACAGATGAACACGGATAAACACGGATAAGACGAGACCAGCGTCATCGCCTCAACACAATACCGCGTTCGAAACCATTGAGTCACCTCGTCTGTACAGCCGCGTGTGTTATCTGTGTTGAGCTGTGTTCATCTGTGGCTTTGTCGTTTGGCGCCCGCGCGGCGCGGGGTTCATCTTCATTGTAAACAAAAATCAAGGCTCGACGATCAAGACTTGATTTCGCGGCAGCCAACCGATTTCACCGCTGCTAAGACGAACTTGCAGCCAATCGCCGCGACGATGGACGATGCGCCCTTCCAATCCGCGCGGCAGCAGCGGCACGGACGCATGCTGCGGATAGCTCGGGCCATTGCCGCGATAGAACGGCGTATTCTCCGCGACAACCACCAGCGGCGTTTGACGATCTGCATCGGCGCGTGCGAATTCCAGCGTCAGCCAAACGCCGAAGAGAATGGTCGCCTGAATCGTCAAGAAAGCAAGCAGCATCCACGTCCTGGTCTTGGTCGCGACGGCGAATGTGCCGGTCAACCAGGCAAGCGCGTAAAAAATTCCGAACAGCCAACCAAGCTCAAGCAACGTCGGCCGATGGAGCCAAATGGGCCACGCGTCCGCTTCCGGTCGCCCCTGACCGGCTGCGGGATAGAGCACTTTGCCTCGCGCAAAGGCCAGGTGTTCGCGCATGGCTCGATCACTCGGATCGAGCTTGAGCCCGACGTGATACGCCCAGATCGCCACGGGCCAGCGATCGGCGAGGGCGGCGGCGTTGCCGAGGTTGCGATAGAGTGCGGGACTGCGCACGGCTCGGCGATGGAGTTCAAGGTAAGCGTCGGCTGACTTCGAGAAATCCGCACGCGATTGGATGAGGCGGCCCTTGTTTTGAATGCCCTCACGAAATGCGGCTAGCGCGTCGGCGACGATTTGCTCATTGGTTTGGGCGACGCTGATACTTGGCAGCAAGTGCATCACCAGCGTCGCGATAATGGTTATCGCACGCATGGGTCGGCCTCCAGCGCTTCGATCAGCCGAATGGCCTTTTCGGTCA
The DNA here is from genome assembly GCA_036745215.1 of Gemmataceae bacterium. Taxonomy (GTDB): domain Bacteria; phylum Planctomycetota; class Planctomycetia; order Gemmatales; family Gemmataceae; genus SIAQ01. The sequence goes on along the minus strand of DAIOGM010000580.1, from coordinate 2,946 downwards.
ACGGTTTCGCATCCGTCGGCATCCAATCAAATCGAGCCGCGTCGCAGACTTCGAAAAAATTCCTCCCCGCGGCACAGCGTTCCTTCGCGAAACCTCGGCGCTGCAGCCACGCCGCGACATCGTCCGGCGTGGGCTCGATGATGGAGAAATCAAATCGATCCACAAAGTACTGACACACAACGGCCCAGGGCGCCGCGTCGCCGCCAAGGAGCCGTGTGCGTGCGCGTTGACACGCCGAGCTGCGCTGATGCGCGTCCCGACGGCTTTGTTTCGTGAACCACCGCCGATACGCGGCCGCGCCGCCCAAACACACCAGCGGCGGCACGACGAGGATGAGCAGATAACCAACTGCAAATGACGGCAACGTGGCGCCCCCGTTTCTCAGCACGGCTTTCGTTTCATCGACGCGATAAAAGGAATCGGGCGCAGAAGTTTTCGTCAGCGTCGGCTCTCGAAAATCGGGCATCGGCTTGACGGTGATCTTGATCGACTCCGCATACGGCCCTTCATATTTGTTCTTGTCCGGGTTGAAGTAGACCAGTTTGACGTCGTCAATTGACTTCACATCCATGCGCTTGGGCCGCAATCGATACACAAACAACCAGGTTTTCTCCGCCTTCAGCACGCGATCCTCATCGGGCACGTTTTCAACGAAGAATGCGTCTTTCCAGTCCGGAAAGATGCGCAAGTGCTTGCGCGCCGGCTCGTATTTCGAGGATCCTTCGCCGATGATGCGCACGTGCAGCGTGATCGGATCCTCGACATGGACGTCGAGCGGCGACGCGCTGATTTCAATCTTGTACTTGCCGACGATGTTGCTGAAATCGTCCGGCCGTCCGGCGACGGGAGGCTCGATGGGCATCCTTTGCGCGAATGCCGGCACGGCAATCGCGGCGAGGATGGGCAGAAGGAAAAGCACTCGGTTCACGTCATCACCACTCCTTTGTCGAGAGCTGCGCCGGTCCAGGTGGGTTGTACTGCTGCCGGCGCGCCGCCGCGATGCGACGCGCTTCCTGTTCGAGCGTGGCCAGGGTCGCTTCCGGTGACAGTGGCGTGACGATCCCTTTGTCGGGCAAAAGGTCGATTGGGCCGGCGAAAAGGCTTTTGGACTTCGATCCTTTGGGTCCGTCCTTCGCATCGTCCACCTTGAAGCCCTTGGTTGGATCGACGGGCGCCCAGGCGCTGTCCTTTTTTTTGCCGTCTTTGTCTTCCGGCGTCGTCTTCGGCTTCTCTTTGTTTTTCGCGACGTCATTTTTTTCGGGTTGATTCTTGCGCGCCTTCAGAAGAAGGAGCTGCGCCAGCTCCAGGTTGTGCAGGGCGCTATTTCGCCACGGTGCCGCCGCGTCGGCCAGATGCAACGCGGCGCGATATGCCGCCACGGCCTCGCCAAATTCGCGCGCGTCTCCGTCCGCGTGTTTGACGAGGGAATTGCCCAGGTCGAAGCAGGCGCGGGCGCGGCGTTCGGCCGGCGCTGTGTCGTCCTCCAGGCAACGCCGATAGCATTCGATCGCTTCCTTGTAGCGGTCCAATCGATACAAGGAAGCGGCCTTGTTGAATGACAATCGGCCGGGGTCTTGCGTCATGCTTTCGGCCCGTTCGTAATGGCCGAGCGCTTCATCAAATTTTTGCCGCGCGAACGCATCATCGCCTTGACGCAGAAGCGTTTCGATCGTCGGAGGGTCCGACGCGCTGATGCAAAAGACAGCGGCCAGCATCAATGCGATCGTTGCCGCCTTCGACTTCGGTGTTGCCGAAGCGGCCGCAGCGCGGACGGCGGGACGTGAACCATCGCTTATCAACATGGTCAGCATGAAGAGCACCACGGCGGGCAATAAGAACCACGCATAGCGAAGTTGATACACCGGCAACGTCGCGGCGGTCGGCTCGGTACGCAGTTCCTCGGAGTCGAGCCAGTGCAAGACGTACGTGCCAAGCGAAATGTCCGCGCGATGAGCCGGCAGATATTCGCCGCCGGTGCGCTGAGCGATGTCGCGCAGCCGTTCCTCGTTGAGCCGGGTGCGGACAATGGCGCCGTCAAACTGAAGCAGTTCATTGCCGACCGGAATCGTCTCGGCCTTGTCGGGATTGCCGACGCCGACGACATGCACGCGCACCTTGCTTTCACTCGCCGCGGCAACGCCCTCGCGCCATTCATCATCGTCGGCCGGATCATCGCCGTCGGAGAGGACATCGATGACTGGCCGTTGCGAATGCGTGAGATCGCATGAATCGACTGCCAGCTTCAGCGCGACACCTAGCCGGGTGCCGGAGTCGGCGTTGGCTTCGGTCAACTTGGCGTAATCGTCCGTCTCGATCTGATCCAGCGTGTGGCGAAGATGCTGGCAATCTTGCGTGAACGGGAAAAACAAGCGCGCCTTCGTGGCGAAGCCGACGAGGGCGACGCGATTGCCGCCGTGATTTTCGAATGCATCGGCAAGGTGGCGCAAGGCCTTGACGGCTCGATCGCGCCGGCTCGGCTGTTCCGCGAACATGCTGCGCGAAAGATCGAGGACGACGATCACGTCGCGTCCCTTGCGAAATTGCGCGTCGCGATCGAGGCCCCACTGCGGCCCGGCGCTCGCCAGCGCCGTCAGGCCGAGCGCGAAAAGGATGCACGTCGCCTTGAAGCGCCGCCAGCGAGAACGCACCAGGACGCTCTTGCGCAAGAGAAGCGGCGCGCTCAATCGCGTGGCGAGTTGTTTCCGTCGAACAAACGAAAATAGGAACAACGCCAATGCGACGGGGACGGCCGTCAAGGCGTAAAGGAACAGAGGAGTGGCAAACCAGGTTTCGAGCATAATCAAAGATACTTAACCACGGATGAACACGGATGAACACAGAAACAAGAATGGACTAAATGCCTCTGTCTCTTTGCATTTCTCATCCGTGTTCATCCGTGCTACTAATGGTCAGAATCTTTGTTTCCTGCGCAAATTATCAAGCGCC
>DAIOGM010000579.1:0-4165 GCA_036745215.1 Gemmataceae bacterium | reverse complement strand
AAATGAGGAGCCTGCACAAATTTTGCGGTTCCCGGCATGTTAAATATGCAAAGCCGGTAAAAGGGGTAGGAGTTAACGCAACCCTTTCGAAAACAATAACTTGCGACGCCGACTTGTTACCCAAGTCTTGTTGGGTAAAAGGGGGAGGCCACGGCTTTTGAGCCCTAATTCACGGGCATTGCCCATACGGGGCTCGGCTCACACCAGCGCCGGCTCTGGTTCATGACAGGCGCCATTGCACGTGTGCTCGGTCGCATACACCGCGTCGAGTTCTTCGATGCTCGGCAACTGCACGTACACATCATCGCCGTCGATCTTGACGGGAAATACTTGAATGGAGAACGACTTGTCGCTCAAGCCCGCGCCGGTTTCGAGCGAGAACGTCTTCTTGTGCACCGGACACGCGACCTTCGGCTGATCGCCCTGATCGCCAATGAGGCCGCGTGACAAGACGAACTCACGTTTGTGCGGGCACATGTTCTGCGTCGCGTACCATTCGCCGCGGCTCGCGAAGTTGAACACCGCGATTTGCGTCTTTCCATACTTGATGGTCGCGCCGCCGTCGAAGGGAAAGGCCCATGTCTTACCGGCGTGGACCCAGCGTGTTGGTGTTTCAGACAAGGAGACAGGGAGACAAGGAGACAAGGAGCCGGGCAGTTCCATGTCGCCGATAGTAAACGCAAGCGTTGTTTGATCCTTCTCCTTGTCTCCTTGTCTCCTTGTCTCCTTGTCTCGAAGCATCAATGAACTGGCCGCTACAAACGATGCCCCCCACGCCGCCGGCTGCTTCTGCCCACGCTCGGACACGAACTCGATGGTCGGCTCCGTGTCATCCGAGTTGACGAACTGTTTGAAGAGCTTGCGTTTCTCCGGATCGTTGACGACCGATTTCCATTCGCATTCGTAAGTATCGACCTGATTCTGCATCATCTGTTCGAGTTCAGCGCAGATGCCGAGCTTGTCGTGAATGATGACGTCCTTGAGATGCTCGATGCCGCCGTCCATTTTCGCGAGCCAGACGGAGGTGCGCGTCAAGCGATCCGCGGTCTGCGTGTAGTACATCAAGAAGCGATCGATGTACTTGATGCAGGTTTCATCGTCGATGTCGGCAGCCAGCAAATCAGCGTGGCGCGGTTTGGCGCCGCCGTTGCCGCAGACGTAGAGGTTCCAGCCGTTTTCGGTGGCGATGATGCCGAAGTCTTTCGACTGCGCCTCGGCACATTCGCGGACGCAGCCGGAGACGGCCGACTTGATCTTGTGCGGGGCGCGGAAGCCCTTGTAGCGGTTCTCGACGTGAATCGCGAAGCCGACGGAGTCCTGCACGCCGTAGCGGCACCACGTCGAGCCGACGCAGCTTTTGACGGTGCGCAGCGCCTTGGCGTAAGCATGGCCGCTTTCGAAGCCGGCCTTGACGAGTTCCTCCCAGATTTCGGGAAGCTGGTGAACGGGAGCGCCGAACAGATCGACGCGCTGGCCGCCGGTGATCTTCGCGTACAGGTTGTATTTCTTGGCAACCTGGCCGAGCACGATCAGCTTGTCCGGCGTGATCTCGCCGCCGGGCACGCGCGGCACGATCGAGTAGGTGCCGCCGCGCTGGATGTTGGCGAGGAAGCGGTCGTTCGTGTCCTGAATGGTGGTCCGTTCGACGACGTTTTCATTCCACAAACTGGCGAGGATCGATGCGACGGCCGGTTTGCAAATCTCGCAGCCGTTGCCCTTGCCGTGCGAATGAACGAGTTCATTGAACGACTTGATCTGCTTGATTTTGACGATCTCGAACAACTCTTGCCGCGTGAAGGCGAAATGTTCGCACAGCGAGTTGTTGACTTTTTTGCCCGCGGCCTTGATCTCGGCTTTGAAGATATCGACGACGAGCGGCAGACAGCCGCCGCAACCGGTGCCGGCTCGCGTGCAGGCTTTGACTTCATCGACGGTGCAGAGGTTCTTGGAGCGTATCGATGTTTCGATGAGGGATTTGCTGACGTTGTTGCAGGAACAAATCTGCGTGTCTGCGGCGAAACTCAACCGGCCGCTTACGCGGCTCGGCTCGCCGAGTAATAGTTCGCCCGGGGCCATCGGCAGATTCTCGCTGCCCTTTGCGAGCATGGACAGAGTGCCGTATTCGGACGCATCGCCGACGAGGATGCCGCCGAGCAGGCGCGTGCCTTCGAGATTGAAGAGCAATTTCTTGTACGTGCCCTTGAACGGGTCTTCATACGTGATGGCTCGTGCCTTTGTTTCGTCCGCGAAGCAATCGCCGAAGCTGGCGACATCCACCCCCATGAGCTTGAGCTTCGTAGACATGTCCGCGCCTTTGAAGACGCGCGCCGCTTGTGGCTTAGCGTTCGTGGCATGCCGTGCGAGCGCTAAGCCGCAAGCGGCGGTCTCGGCGAGATTGTGAGCGGCAATCTCCGCCATCTCGTACCCCGGCGCGACCAGTCCGTAGATCATGCCGCCGTACAAAGCGACCTCGCCAATCGCATAAATACTCGGATCGCTGGTGCGCAGATGATCGTCCACCACGACGCCGCCGCGTTGACCGACCATCAAACCGCAGGCGCGGGCCAAATCATCGCGCGGCTTGATGCCGGCGGAGACGACGATCATCTTGGCGTCGAGCTCGGCGCCGTCGGCGAACGCCATGCCTTCGACCTTGCCGTTGCCAAGGATCGCCTTGGTGTTCTTGTTGAGATGAACCTGCACGCCGAGCGCGTTGATCTTGTTGACCAGGACCTTGGAACCGGCGTCGTCAATCTGGCGCGGCATGAGGCGCGGCGCGAATTCGACGACGTGCGTTTCCAGACCGAGATCGTACGCCGCCTTCGCCGCTTCCAGGCCCAGCAGGCCGCCGCCGATGACCGCGGCTTTCTTGACCTTCGCGCCATAGTCGATGATCAATTCCAGATCTTCGATGGTGCGATAAACGAAGACGCCCTTCTTTTCCACGCCCGGCAATGCCGGCACGAACGGCGCCGAACCAGTGGCGAGCACGATTGCGTCATACGAAATCTCGCGCCCCTGCGCGGAGCGAACGACTTTTCGCTCGCGATCGATCTCCGTGGCACGGTCGCCAAGAAAAAGCGTGATGCCTTTCTCGGCGTACCAATCCAGCGTTGCCAATGCGAGCTTTTCCGGTTTTCGATGCTCGAAATACTTGGTGAGATTGACGCGATCGTAAGCGGGCCGCGGCTCTTCGCAAAAGGTGACGATGCGATAGGCGCGGTCCTCATCGAACTCGACGAGTCGTTCGCAGAAGCGGTGGCCAACCATGCCGTTGCCGATGACGACGACCGTTTTCTGTGACGAGAAAGCCACGAGGGAGAATCTCCGCAGTCGGTAGGTTGGAACTCGGCATGAGCGCGCAGGCGCACACGCACGGTGGAGAGGAGGTGAAGGAGGGGTAGCAATTTCAATGCCGCGATACAACGCCAACGGAGCCCGCAACGCAACTGATTGCAATCGCTAGCGATGCACCAATGCACCCGAACCGCCGCCGAGGTCTCGAACGTTTGCATGCCTCGATGGTAGGCATCCAACGCATGTTCCGCGGGCGAGCATTTTTTCAACTGAGTTGTTGCGAATCGATTGCATTCGCAGTAACCTCAATCGATTCGTACCTGACCTTTTGGAGATTTCCATGCGCATCCGCATTCCTTGCCTGCTCGCGTCGATGATCCTGTTCATCCTGCTGCCGGGTGTGGCGTTGTCCCAAGACGGCGTCATCGTTCCGAAGGGCGCGACGCTCGAGAAACTCTTCGACGGCGGCGTCGCCCTCACCGAAGGCTGCGCGTCGGCCCTCGACGGCACGATCTACTTCAGCGACATCACCTTCTCGCACGCCTCCAAGGATAAACTCGGCTACATCGAAGCCGGGCACATCTGGAAGTTCGATCCGAAGACGAAGCAAACGACGGTCTTTCGCAGCCCGAGCGGCATGTCCAACGGCATCAAATTCGACGCTCAGGGCAACATGATCGTCGCGGAAGGCGCGGACTTCGGCGGCCGACGGCTCATCAAGACCGACATGAAGACCGGCAAAAGCTACATCATCGCTCACAGCTACGAAGGCCGGCGGCTCAATGCGCCCAATGACATCACCATCGACGAGAAGGGCCGCATCTACTTCAGCGATCCGCGTTACCTCGGCCATGAACCAATCGATCAG
>DAIOGM010000578.1:0-4186 GCA_036745215.1 Gemmataceae bacterium | reverse complement strand
GTCGAGGCCTGCGTGATGACGCCCTGCTCCCCCAGAGCGCCGTGCGACAGCTTGATGCGACCCAGCTCGCGCACGTCGCCGAGGGTTAATTCGCAGTCATTGGTCCGCGTCGCCTGCGTGCTTTCCTTGATCAACTCCTTCCACGTCAGATTCGAGCCGAGGCTGACATTGGCGACTCCGAACGCCAGGCTCTTGGCTCGTCGCGTGCCGTACGTCGGGCGGTCATTGCGTTCGTTTTCGTTGGCTCGATCCGTCGCATAAAGCACCGGCGCCTCGGTCGTCTGACAATTCTCGGGACAGGAATCGAAGACCGCGTACGGATTCTGATCGTGCAGCAGATTCGGCGTCGCCACCAGGTAACGATGGCAACCTGACGCCGTCAGCGCGATTAGCATCATAAAACAGCGACTTAAGCTCGATCGCGAAAGCATGGCAACCTCGGCAAACTGCCCACCCACAAATGGTGCGCAGCGGCCGCCGTGATAGCACACCGGCGCGGAACGTACAAGGTTTGCTGACGTTTGCGAACGACGCCTTCGGGCATCGGTAATACAATCGAATCATCCTCGTCGCCCGGAAATCCCGCGAACCAGATATGAAGTTACTGGATGAATCTCGGACCGCTCGGTTGCGTCTCATTCGAATGCACGACCGCGACCTGGACGACCTGACCGGCATATACGCCGATCCGCTCGTCACGGCCACGCTCGGCGGCATACGCGACGCGGAGTGGGTTCGCCAGTACCTCAACAATCAAATGGCCCACTGGGAGCGGCACGGCTTCGGGTTCTGGACGATGCGCGATCCGGACACGGGAACTTTTGTCGGCCGCGGCGGTTTGCGACATGCAACGATCGAAGGGCAAATCGCGATCGAAGTCGGCTATGGCCTGATTCCGCAATTCTGGGGCAGCGGATTAGCAACGGAATTGGCGTGCGAAAGCGTTCGCGTTGCATTTGCCGAATTGCACCTGGACGAACTGGTCTGTTTCACGTTGCCGACCAATCTCGCGTCGCGCCGAGTCATGGAAAAAGCCGGTTTCCGTTACGAGCGCGACATCATTTACGCCGACTTGCCGCACGTGCTTTGTCGGCTGACACGCGACCAATGGCGAGATCGCAAAGAAGACTCGGAATGATCCAGGCTCCCAAAAAATAAGTCCTCGCCGGCCTTCAAATTGATATCAAGAAGCTCAAGTTCTTTATCAAAACGATTACATATCCTGGTGCCGCCTCAGTAACCGAGTGAATCGCAACAAAAACGGCGCAAGTTTCGGCCGTTTCTCCCAGTGCTATTGTTATACGCACCCCTCTCCCACGTGGACGTGAACACCTTGGTGGATCTTGAATCGCAAATTCCAGCAATAAAAAGCGTTATGTAATTAGACCAGGTGTTCACTAATAGATGAACACCTACGCTGAAAACGCCATTTGGCGCCGGTCATTGGTGGAGATTATCGAATTGTGATCCCTCGGCAGGCACGATGCAAAAACGATACACCTTTGGCACGACCGTTGCTTTGATGTCTCCCTCATCAGGAACCAACAACCATCAACGTACAAAGGGGAACGGTCATGGAAACGCTCGAAATGATCACCAAGGTGCTGGGCATCGTGACCACCGCATTCTCGGTTTTGGCATCACTATACGCCTTTTTCAAATGGCTGCGAAAGAAAAGCAAAGCCGTAGACGCACCCGTGACGGTCCAAGTAACAAAGCGAATTCCCGTGCTGAAGCCGGCGCCGGAGCCTGCGTCGTCCAGTCCGTGGCCGTGGCTCGTGGCAAGCGCTTTGTTGTTCCTCTGGCTTTCGTTCATCGGCGTCTTCGGAGTTACTTGGGCGTTTGCCCAAGGGATCACGCCGGTTGATCCTACGCCAATGCATTTCGGCAAAGAATCTTACACCCCGCCGGTGACCGTGGACCTCACCGGCTCTTGGGTCGAGCCAGACGGCAACGCCGTGACGATCACGCACGACGGCGACCGCATCACCATGCGAATGCCGATGCTGAATGCTCTGGGTCTGGATTCTTCGGTCACCACGTTGCATGGATCGATCGAGGAATCGACGGATCGACGTTACGCTGCGACCGTTAACGTCTCGAACGCGGCGATGACCGCGCGATTCAACGTCACCGCCGACGGCCGGCGCATGGAAGGGACCGTCAACAACGGCTTCGAAGCGCTTCCGTCCGTCTTGTTGCGAAAGTAATTTCGTGGCCACAAGCTGCCAGCTTGTGTGCGCTCGCGACAAGCGGACAAGCTGGCAGCTTGTCGCTACGAGCCGATTCCTCCGAAGGGAATCGGCTTTTTTTATGTGCCGCCTTCCGCGTCGCCGTCGGAGTGGTCCATGCGGAAACGCTGGAAGATCATCGGCCTCGCGAACGGCTCGATTTGCAACATTACCATGCCGTTTTGAAAAATGACGACCCGGCCGGACGATTGACTGACGACAATGGCGACCGCCTTGGTCTGCTTAGTGATGGCGGCGGCGGAGATGTGCCGCGTGCCCCAGCCCTTACTCACGGCGACGGTGTCTTTCGGCGCCGGCGCGTCGATGTACATGCACGCCGCCTCGGCGACGCCGTCGCGGCGAATGACGATGGCGCCCTCCAGTTGCGCGATGTCCTTGATTTGCTCGCGCACCTTCCGATCGCGGATATCGCGTTCTTTTCGGCTATAGCCGCGGAAGGGATTGAAATTGAGCGGCCGCGACATGGTAAGCACCTTGTCGGTGTCGCCGACCACGAACATGGTGCCGACCGGCTTGCCCTCGCGCCCTTCCTGGCCGATCTCGGTCGCCAGTTCGACGACGGCCCGCAGCGTTTCGAGCGGCACATGCGTGTCAAGCTTTCGCAGATCGGCGGCGGTCAGGCGTTCCAGATGCTCGCCAAGGTGAATGACGCTGATGCTATCGACCTGTTCGGGCCGATCGAGTTCCACAGCGATACCGTTGTAAATCGCCACGACGTGCGCGCCGCTCTTGAGCTTATCGGTGGCGACCGCTTCCAAAAGTGCGACGGACATTTGCTCCTGCGTCGGCGTGGGGCCGGGGTCGATGTCGAGAACGCGCAGCTTGGCGTCGGCCTGGAGTCGACGATGAAGATCGGGATCTTTAGCCGAAATGAGCAGTTTGTCCGCGGGGAGGATGTCGGTCACCTCGTCCCAGTCGAGATCGGTCTCGGTCAGAAGGAGCACGGCGTCGGCCGACAGCTCGTCCAGCAGTTGCCGGGCGGCTCTCAAGAGGATCGTGGTTTGCAGAGGCAGCGCCATACGTTCCGCGATTCCGGTCCTTGCAAAATGGTTCGGTGATGCGAGTCGCGGAGTTTTTTTATCGTATCGTTTGACAAGGCAAAGAGCGAAGTCCGACATTTCGGCCAAAAAAGAAAAAATAACGCCCGTGTAACGACAACCCCACGGAATGAATCTCTCTTGCACGACGTCGCCCGTTTCGGCGACAATAACGGCGCATCGATCTCTCAACTACAAAGGTCCATCTCATGCAAGAGTCGATCCTGCAATCCATCGGCAAGACGCCGCTCGTCAAGCTTCGGCGCTTGACGGACGGGCTGAAGTCGGCGGTTTACGTGAAAAACGAGGCGATGAACCCAGGCGGCAGCGTCAAAGATCGCGTTGCGCAGGCGATGATCGCAGATGCCGAACGGCGCGGCTGGCTGCGCACCGGCGGCACCATCATCGAGGCGACCGCGGGCAACACCGGCGTAGGCCTGGCGATGATCGCCGCCGTCAAGGGATATCGTTGCATCTTCGTCCTGCCCGACAAGATGAGCGCCGAAAAGGTCTGCCTGCTCAAGGCGTACGGCGCCGAGGTCGTTATTACTGCCACGAATGTACCTCCCGATTCGCCCGACAGCTACAACGGCGTCGCCGATCGACTCACGCGCGAGATACCCGGCGCCTGGCGGCCCAATCAGTTCTCGAATTTGTCCAACCCCGAGGTACATTACCGCGCCACCGGTTACGAAATCTGGGAGCAATCCGAGGGCAAAATCACCGCGTTCGTAGCCGGAGCCGGCACGGGCGGCACCATCTCCGGCGTCGGCCGCTATCTCAAAGAGCAAAACCCCGACGTCAAGATCATCGGCGCCGACCCCGAAGGTTCGATCTTGTCCGGCGACACGCCCAAGCCATGGAAGGTCGAAGGCATCGGCGAGGACTTCGTGCCCA
>DAIOGM010000577.1:0-4196 GCA_036745215.1 Gemmataceae bacterium | reverse complement strand
CGTACCGGAGTTGTATTGTGATCTCATCGAAGAATCGGGCCTGCAGAACGGCCATATCCAGGGCGTCGCCGAGACGCTCGCCGAACGCATCCTCGGTTTGATGCACCTGGCCCATTTGCCGACGACGCTGAACGCGTGCGGCGTGAGTCGCGGCATCTTGCCGCTCTTGGCGGAGGAAGCCAACCAGCAATGGACCGCCCGCTTCAACCCGCGGCCGGTGACGGAGAAGGAGATTCTGTCGCTTTACGAGTCGGCGTTATGAATCATTCCCAAGCCCCAGGATGAGCGCAGCGATTCCTGGAGGTTGTCCGTTGCAAATTCGCATCCCACCTGCTAACATCTCAACCATCACTTCTTCGGCGCCTACTTGACGCCGACCGGAAACGACAGAGTAGAGTTGCCGGATTGATTCCTTTGAGCATCAGGCACCCAGGACATCCCTGGGCGTCATTATCTTTTCTTGTTCAAGGAGTCGTTCCATGTTCCTACGTTCCTCGTTTCCGCCTCTACGGTCCGGCATGAACCGGATCGACGTCACCGTTCTGCTGAGTGTGCTCGTCATGGCGTTCTTGCTCTTGTTGCCGGCGTGCCAACGCCGGATCGATAGCGGCGCTCGCACGCAATCCGTCAACAACCTCAAACAAATCGGCCTGGGGATGCAATCGTTCCACGATTTCAACAAGCGCTTCCCGTTCAATGGCATTGCACCAGGTTCGAAGTTTAAGCCCGAAGAGTCGGCGCTGACGTATTATGGCAACGCCGTCACCGACTCGGCGACGTCTGGCAGTTGGCTATTTCAAATCTTGCCTTTCGTTGATCAACAACCCATGTACCACCTAAGCGGTGTCGCCGAAAGCGACACGATCCCGGCGTCAATGCACAACACCGGCGTGCAGACCTACATGTGTCCACTTCGAGGCCGGCAAGCGTACGCAAACGGCAAAGGCCCGTGGAGCGATTACTTCATCAACAACTACATCAACGATCCCGTCAACGCAAGCATGCCGGACAATCCGGACGTGAAGCGAACGTTGCTCGGCATCGAAGACGGCACCTCGAACACGATTTTCGCCGGGCATGGCAATATCGCGACGACGGATTACGCGAAGACGAATAACGTCGCCGGTTCGAGCACGATCTTCGTCGGCGGCACGCAAGGGACGATGCGCGGCGGCCCAGCCTGGGTCAAAGGCACGCCGACGCGCGTGCCGCTGCAGCGCGATTCGGCGACGCCGCAACCGACGGGCTGGGGCGGGCCGTATCCGCAAGGCGCGCTCATGGTCTGGTGCGATGGAACCGTTCGCATGGTGCCGTATACGGCGTCGCCGGAAGTGTTTGGCGCTTACTTGACGCCGATCGGCGCTGAGGAAGTGGCATTGCCGGATTGATCAAAAACTTGCGCAAGCCCAGGGGTGAGGTACTCCGAACCCCTGGGATCCTGTTTCCATTTCCCAGGGGTTCGGAGTCCTCACCCCTGGGCTTGGAATGAATATTACTTATCGCTCAACTCGCGTTCGTCACGATATCGCTTGTTGAGAAACTCGGTGACCGCCTCGGAAATATCGACGCCCGGCGCCATGAAGAACGGCGTCGTGCCGCCCATGTCGGCGGACTGCAACTTGCGCGACAGGTTCTGATACGTGCTGGTGGCGTCCTTCTGCAGCGGATCGCCGTACGCCATCACCAGTTCGATGCCGTGTTCGCTCGAGTACGCCTTGACGGCTTCATGGACATCGTTCCACAGCGTCAAGACGTGCGACTGTTGCGCCTTGCCAAACTTCGTGCCGGCAATGCGATTGAGATCTTCGAGCCGGCGGCGGGCGGTGATCAGCTTTTCTTCGTATTGTTCTTTCGTGCCGTCCTTGAATTCGTTTTTTTGCAGGGCCATTTGCCAAAGGCTGGCGCTTTCCGCGAGTTTCTTGGCTTCTTCAGCCATTTTCTTGACTTCCGCTTGCATCTCCTCCTTGAGGACGGCCGCGCGTTCGTACTTGTTGAGGACGTAGCCGAGGTTGATGACGGCGACGCGCGTGGTGCCGGCGGCGGGCTTGACGGCCGGGGCGTTCTGCTGCGCCTTCTTGATGTCAGCGGCGCGGAATGCCGTCGGCTGCGCCATTGCCAGGGGCACGCAAATTACGGAGATTGCGCCGGCGAGCAAGATGCGATTCATCGAGCGGATTCCTTTCCAATTTGGGCCAGGCCGCAAGCTTCGTGCTTGCAGGAGGCGGGACTATAGCAACGACGCCGGCGCGAAACAACGCGAAAACGATGGAACCACAGATGGACACGGATAGACACAGATAGGAGTTTGCTAACGGGATTGTGCGTTCAATAATTCGGCAATGACTGGTGCGATCTCGACGATTCCTTCGCCTGAATTTGAAATTGAGTCGAGAGCATTCATCCAATTCCGCCGTTGAGGGAATCCAGGAAGGAGACTCATCAGATCGGGATCAAACGGAACGCCATGCGAAACCGCAATCGGTATTTGGTTGTCGTCTTGATACTTGATTATTGCGCGCAGAACTTCACGATTCAGCAGAATGAATGAATCGGAGTGCTTTCGGCCGAGCCTCAACATTTCAACGTCCAGATCCTCGATTTGGCGTTTTTTGCCAATGACGGCACGTCTGAACGGTTCAACGGCGTCCGCGGTTTTGGACGCTTCTTGGAGTTCGGTAATTTCCAGGTTCAATTGTTCAATCTTGGCCTTGAACGGAGCACGCGCTCGTTCGAGATTCGCGCGGAATTGCTGCGCCTTTTCGTAGCTGTCAAAAACGACGCGGAGATCAACAGCAACGAATTTTGGTTTTCTCTCCACTACTGGATTGGTGTGTCTGGTCGGGAGGAGACCATAAACGGCGCCGCACGCAAGAAAAATGACGAACGCAATTACGGATGATTTTTTCATTTGTCGATCCCTTCTTGGCCGGTCCGGCGATTAGCGGCAGCAGATTAGCAACGGTGGAGTTGAGAATCAACGTAGACTGACGTTCATCGAAGCCTTTCATTGAAGTGGCATCGGCGGGCCCACGTATTGGAGCTCCCCACCCGCCGCGCCGCCTTCGGGGCCGAGTTCGATCTGCCAATCGGCGGCCCGGATCAGATCGGGGTGATGCTCGATGACGATCAGCGTATTGCCGGCGGCCACGAGTTTGCGGAAGACGCCGATCAGACGCGCGATATCGACGAAGTGCAAGCCGGTCGTCGGTTCGTCGAAGAGATAGAGCGTTTTCCCTGTAGATGTTTTACCTAGCTCGGCGGCTAGCTTGACGCGCTGGGCTTCACCGCCGGAGAGCGTGCTCGCGGGTTGGCCGAGCGCGAGGTAGCCGAGGCCGACTTCGTCGAGCGCGGCGAGGCCCTGGTGGATCGGCGGCACGTTGGCGAAAAACGCCCGCGCCTCCTCGATTGGCAGGTCGAGAACGTCGGCGATCGACAGGCCCTTGTAACGTGCTTCCAATGTCGGCGCGTTGAAGCGCTTGCCGTGACAGGTCGGACATGGCACGCGTAAATCCGGCATGGCGGCCAGTTCGACACGGACGATGCCCTGGCCCTGGCATTCCTCGCAGCGGCCTCCCTTGACGTTGAAGCTGAAGCGGTTTGCCTTGAAGCCGCGAATCTTGGCGAACTTTGTCGCGGCGAATATCTTGCGGATTTCATCGTAGACACCGACGAAGCTGGCGGGATTGGAGCGCGACGATTTTCCGAGCGGGCGTTGATCGACTTCGAGCACCTTGTCAATGTGCTCCAGACCGTCGATGCGATCGTGCGCGCCAGGCGTCGGCGCGAGCAGGCCGAGGTGGCGGCGGGCGGCGTGGACGAGGATGTCGCGCGCAAGAGAGCTTTTGCCGGAGCCGGAGACGCCGGTGACGCAGGTCCAGCGGCCGATCGGGAACGCGGCGTTGATGCTCTTGAGGTTGTGATGGCGGGCGCCGTGAATGGTCAGCGATCGATTGTCCGAGCCTGAAGCGTAAGCGAAGTTCTTGGGCGACATCTTCGCTAACGCTTCAGGCTCTGAACGCAGTGCTAAACCCGTGATCGAATCGGGATTCGCCAGCACGTCGTTGACCTGTCCGAAAGCTAACAAACGTCCGCCGTGCCGGCCGGCGCCGGGGCCGATGTCGATCAGCCAGTCGGCGGCGCGGATCATGGTCTCGTCATGTTCGACCACGATCAACGTGTTGCCGCGTTTTTGCAGA
>DAIOGM010000576.1:0-4202 GCA_036745215.1 Gemmataceae bacterium | reverse complement strand
CGGACTGGCTTCGACCGATATGGACGGCGATGCGCTGACCTACTCCTGGACCTTCGGCGACGGCGGCACGGCCAGCGGACCGACGCCGAGCCATGTTTACCTCGACAACGGCGTCTACACGGCGACGTTGACGGTTTCCGATGGCCAAACCACGCACAGCGACACGCTGATCGTCACGGTCAACAACGTTGCCCCGACCGCGACGCTGAGCGGCCCGGCGACGGGCGTGCGCGGCCAGGCGCGCACGTTCATGTTCGGCGCCGGCGATCCATCCGCCGTCGATCAAGCGGCGCCGTTCACCTTCTCCATCAACTGGGGCGACGGCGCGACGCAGGTTGTCAGCGGGCCGGCCGGCTCGCAAGTGGACCACACGTTTGCTTCGACGGGAACCTACACGGTCACGGTCACCGCGACCGACAAGGACGGCGGCACGAGCCTTGTTACGCAGCAAAGCATCAACATCAAGGCCGTCGATCTCCAGGGGACCGCGCTGGCGGTCGGCGGCACCACGGGGAGCGATTCGATCGTCATCAAGCCCGCCAATTCGTCGGGCAGCTTGAACGTCACGGTCAACGGCGTCAGCCAGGGAACGTTTGCGCGGCCCGGCCAGCTTCTCGTCTTCGCCCAGGCCGGCAACGACAATATCCTCTTCGATGCCGTCAAGATTCAGGGTAAGCAACAATACGTAACCGCCCCGGCCGTCATCCTGGCGGGCGCCGGCGACGACACGATCGACGCGCGCGACAGCAAGGCCGACAATATCCTCATCGGCGGCGCCGGCGCCGATACCGTGCGCGGCGGCGGGGCCGACGACATCGTCATCGGCGGCACGACCGACTTCGACGACAACTCGATGGCGCTCCTGGCCATGCTCGCGGAATGGAGCCGAGAGGACATCAACTACCAGACTCGAGTCGGCCACCTGAATGGCACATTGCCCGGCGGCTTGAACGGAAGTTTCTTCCTCACCGCCGCCACCGTGCACGACGACTCGGCCATCGATCAGTTCTATGGTGAAGGCGGCGTCGAGGACTGGTTCTTCGCGCTGACGAGCGGTCCCTTTGCGGACGACGTCCGCGACCGGGCCTCGGCAGAATTCATCGTGAGCCTGTGAGTTGTAGTAGGTGCCGCGAGCCGAGCGGCACCGAGCTGCAAGGTCCGGCTCGGCTCGCCGGACCTACCAGAATAAACGGGCCAACTGGTGAGATTGGGTGGCTGCGATGGCATTGATTACGACGCGCCGACCTTCGCTTTCGGCACGGCGATCAATTCGCCGCAGCCGGGGCATTTGACTTTCTTGCCGGCCGCCGCCGCCTTGACCTTCAGCTTCTTGCCGCAACCAGCGCACGCAAAGGCGATCAACGGGACGGCCCCTTCGTCGGCCGGTTTCGGCGTCGGCGTTGCTTTCACCGGCGTCGTGGTTGCCCGGCGCCGGCCGCGCCAGACCACGAGCACAAGTCCCATCGCACCGACAGCCAGGATCATCAGCACGATTCCCAGCGTCAGAAAGATCGGCCAGCCAAAGGCGCCGGCGGCCGATGGTTCGCCGCCCGGTTGCTGTGGATCGACGACGTCGGTCAATGGATTCGGCGCGACCTTCGCCGGCGCGATGACGCGCGGGGCGCCGGTCGAACTGGGGACGGCGTGAAGCTGGACCGTGCCATCCTGGCCGGCAGACGCGAGGCTTTGCCCGTCCGGCGAGAACGCGACCGTGAAGATGATGTGCTTGTGCACGTCAAGGGAAGCGAATTGCTTCCACGTTTTCGTATCGAAGAAACGCACTCGGCCAAAGCCCGGCTCGGTTTTGCTCGGCACCTTGCCTTCGCCGACGGCGAGCACCTTGCCGTCCGGCGAGAACGCCAGCGGGCGAAGCATGGCGACGGGGAGATGGGCGAGCACGGCGCCCGTGTCCGTGGACCAGACGCGCACATAGCCTTGAGCGACTGAGCCGGCCATCATTTTGCCGTCCGGCGAATAGGCGATCGACCAAACGGTGCGTTCGATGTTGGGCATGGCTGTGCGTTGTTTCAAGGTGTCAACGTCCCACAACAACAACTCGGCCGGCGCGAGCACGCGATGATCGCCGCCGCCGCTGGCCAGTGTCTTGCCGTCGGGCGAGACGGCGAGGCTGTAAACCATCTTCGCGTTCCCCTGGAGCGTCATCTTTTCCGTGGCGGTCGGCAGGTCCCAGAGCTTGACGGTCGAGTCCTCGCTGGCGCTGGCGAGCGTCTTGCCGTCGCGCAACATCGCCAGGGCGCGGACCGGCCCGGCATGGCCTTTCAATGTCGCCTTCAATTCGCCGGTGCGCGTGTTCCAGACCTGGATCGTCCGGTCCCAGCCGGACGTGATCAGCGTGGCGCCGCCGTTGGCGAAGACGCCGCAACTGGCGATGTTGCTGTGCGCGTTGATCGTGCGTTCCTTGAACAGGAATTCAAGGTCCCAGAAGCTGATTCCGGAAATCGAGGCGCCGACGACGCGGCGATCGTCGATGCTGACGGAGATCCCTTCGTACCACCATTTCTTCGGCGTCTTGTGATTGCCGCGCAACTGGCCCGTCGCGAGGTCCCAGTAACTGAGCTCGTTGAATTCGCCCCTCTGGCCACCGCCCGCCACCAGGCCGCGGCCGTCGTTGGTGAACGCCAGGCAGATGATGCGGCTGGAGTGCCCTTTCAGTTCGAGCTTTTGCGTGCCGGCGGCGACGTCCCAGATGAAGGCGCTGGCCGGCGCGGTCTCCTTGTCACCGGGCTCGGCGACGGCAAGGAGGGCGCCGTCAGGGGAGACGGCGAGCGACGTTATGCTGATGCCCGCTTGCAAGGCGTTCGTCTGTTCCATCTTGTCAACGTCCCAGAAGCGAATCGACTTGTCCCAACCGGCCGTCACCAGCGTGCC
Source organism: Gemmataceae bacterium (assembly GCA_036745215.1). Lineage (GTDB taxonomy): Bacteria > Planctomycetota > Planctomycetia > Gemmatales > Gemmataceae > SIAQ01. Next base: position 1,313 of record DAIOGM010000576.1, on the reverse strand, counting down.
GTTCGGCAGAAACGCCACGCCCTTGGCCGGCGCGCCGTTCCCGGTCAGGGTGCCACGCAGCTTGAACGAGGGCAGCTCATATACACTGATGGTTTTGTCCCACGCGCTCGTGACCACGGTTTTGCCGTCCGGCGAAAAGACCGCCTTGAGAATGATGCCCTTTGGCCCTTCGAGGGTCGCCAACTCCTTGCCGGTGGCGGCGTCCCAGATCTTGGCTTCATAATCACCGCGAGTGTCCTTCCAATTGCCCGTGGTCGCCGCGAAGTACTTCCGATCTGGAGAGAACGACACGGAGCGAAGCGTCTTTGTCATCGGAAACGTTTTCTTGACCTCGCCGGTGGCGGCGTCGAGCCATTCGACTTCCTGAGCGCGGGCGACGCCGATGGTTCGGGCATCCGGGGAAAACGCGGCGTCCCAGTACGTGCCGCCTTTTGGGCCGAATGGAGGCAAGGCCAGCGCGAGACCGCGCGACCAGAGCGTGACCGTGCCGTCGGCGCCGCCGGCGGCGAGGCGATCGTTCGCCGGCGAATACTGAGCAAACCAGACGCCATCGACCGCCCCGGTGAGCACGCGCGCCGGCGCGGTTGTCGCCGCCGCCGCGCTTTTCCAACGCAAGATCGTCGTATCGAGACTGCCGCTCAATAGATAATCGCCTTGGGGATGGATGAGGAGGGCGTGGACCGGGCCTTTGTGCACGCCTAAAGTTGCGCGTTGTTTTCCCGCTGCAGCGTCCCAGACGATGGTGGTTTTATCGAGCGCGCCGCTGACGAGCGTGCGGCCGCCGCGCGAGAAGGCGAGTGACAGCACCGGCAACGCGTGGCCCTTGAGCGTGTTGCGTTCCTTGCCTTCCGCCACGTTCCATAACTTGATGGTCGCGTCATCGCTCGCGCTGGCCAGCTCGCCGCCGGGAGCGAACGCGAGGGCGCGTACCGAATCCGCGTGGCCATCGAGCAAGCGCGGCCCATCGTCCTTGTTCGGGTCCCAGAGGCGAATGGTTCGATCCGTACCGCCGCTGGCCAACACCGTGCCGTCCGAATTGAACGCCAGCGACTGCACGGCGCCGGTGTGTCCGCGGAAAATCTTCAGCTCTTTGTTCTCGGCCGGGTTCCATAGCTTGACGGTAAAGTCGCCGGCGCTGGCGAGTTGCCCATTCGGCGCAAACGCCAACGCCACGACGCCGTCGGTGTGGCCCGTCAGCGTGCGAATCTCCTTGCCGGCCTCGAGGTCCCAGATCTTGACGCTCTTGTCGCGGCTGCCGCTCGCCAGCGTTTTGCCATCATGAGAAATGGCGACGCACGTCACGTTGTCCGTGT
>DAIOGM010000575.1:0-4216 GCA_036745215.1 Gemmataceae bacterium | reverse complement strand
ATTGGTCAACTGATTCCGATAGACCAGGATGGGACTGCCTTCGGCGTCCCACTCCATGGTCGGCATCTGGATGAACCCGTTTTGCTGCTGCATGTTTTCAGCCGTCTGATACTTCCAGAGTTCTCGGCCCGTATCGCCGTCGAGGCAATGGATCATGACGCCGATCTGGCAGACAATCAAGTGGCCCTTGACGTGGAAGAAGCGGAAACGGGCATTCGGGTAATAGGGCTGGCTGCCCTGATACAGGTTGAACAAAACCTGCTGGTTCATGTCAACTCGGCCAAGCGTCGTCTCCCAGCGGTCCTCGCCGGTTTGGACGTCGCGCAGCTTGAGGCGTAGATCTCCCGCACTGAAGGTGAGACGGTGCTGGCGGGCGAACGGCGTGTTGTCGCCTTCGGGTTGCATGGTGAAGACCGGCGTGGTCGGCGGGAAGGCATTGTCGGGCAAGTCGCGCGACGCCATCTTGACGGGGCCCCAGGAACTGGTGGTTTCTTCAAGGAACGGCAGGAAGCGCTTGTCGGCGGCGAGGTCGTTGATCAGATCGACGCCGGTCTTTTCGCCGCGAATCTTCATGCCGCCGAAGTCGCGTGCCAGCTCGCGATAGTACGCCGCCGCCAGCCGCATGGAATCGACGGTGCCCTTCTTTTCCTCCAGCTGGGCCAGCGCCGCCAGGGCACGGCCGCCGGTCTCGGCTTCGGTGCGGAAATCACTGCCGGCGACTTGATAAAGGATCAACTCGGCTTCGAGGAAGTTGCCGCGCTCGTTGCGATCCATGATGGATTCCGCCAACTTGACGCGCGCCTCGCGGCCGACGCGGAACGGCACGTCGAACATGCCGACGAAGCTACGCAAGGCGCCTTCATCCTTCGCCTGGACCATTTTCCATTCCTCGGCGATCTTCACTTCGAGCGGCGCCCGCTGTTGCGGCGTCGCCTTGGAGAACATGCCGGCGATGCGGCCGCGCAGCCAGACGTTGATCGGAATCTTTTGCGTCGCGTCGTCCGGCGAGGTGATGCCGACGTCGCGATGAATCTCCAGAGCGCCGAAGTCCTTGTACATCTGGAACGCCGTCACGAGGTCGCCCTGCGCTTCGCGTCCCTGGCCGACGAGGCGGAAGAACTTTGCCTTGCGGGCTTGTTCTTCTTGCTTGTTGTCAGGAACCTTGGTCAGCGCTTCGTAGATCGTCAAATAATCCTTGCTCGCCTTGTTGAAATCGACCTGCATCAGGTCGGTGAGCGCCTCGAACAGCCGTTCGGCGACGCGTTTCGCAAGAGCGCCGCCCGGCTTGCGTTCATGCACCTTGAGCAGCGTCTCGACCGCAATATGGACCTGGCCATCCTTCAACAGCAACTCGCCGTAATCGGTCATCTTGACCTGATCATCCGGATCGGCGGCCGCGGCTTTCTTCGCGATGTCGAGCCGAGCGGTGAGCTGCGGATACGCCATCACTTCGGTCGCGGTCTGGCTCAGCACCATGCCTTCGTAGAACACCAGGTTGCCCGGCGACGCGCCCGGCACGGCCGCGCGATTATGAGCCTTCACTTCGCCCTTGACGATGTCGATGGCGAGAATCTCGCCCTTCTTGAGCGGCAAATAATAAACGCCCTTGCTCGCGACGCCCTGGCCGGAGGGCAAGTCGTTGGTCGGAATCTCCCATACGCGGCTGCCGTCCTTCAGATCGAGGGCGCGAACCTTGTTGTCGCCGACGATCAAGACGCGGCCCTGGTAAACGCCGGCCATGTAGAGATCGCCCTTTTGCTGGCCGCGCTTCCACAGCGGCCGGCCGTCACGCAGGTTGACGCAGTGCACCGAATCGGCGTCCGGCGCCGTGAAGACGATGCGGCCGTCCTGGATCGCGGGGGGCGCCGACTTCCACTTCGACACTTGCGTCGTCGTCGAGAACTGCTTGCCCTTGGGGACGCCGGGGAAGACGTTCGGATTGAACTGCATGCCCGGCAGCACGATCATTTGATGCTCATGTTCGCGATACGGATACGACCACATCAGGCTGCGCGTCATCACGTCGATGCCGAACACCTCGCCGGCATTGGTCGGGCACACGAGGACGCCTTCGCCATACGCCAGATGCACCGCATTGACGCGGCGCGGCAGATCCTGCACGTAACGGTTGAACTGCACGATGTTGCCGAGCACCTGGATCGGCTCGATGATCGTGGGCTTCTGATTGGTGATCTTGGTCGGGTCGATACAAATGAGCCGCAGCTCCGATTCGCCGCCGATGGGGCTGCCGGGCCGGCCGAACTGATCGACCGTCGCCGTGTTGGGATCGATGAGCCGTTCGTTCAAGACGTACAGCTTGCCGCCGATGGAGATCGGCAAGCTCAAGAAATGGCTGTTCTTGAACATCGGATCGTCGTCTTTTTCATTGTTCAGGTCCCAGCGCAGCTTGCCGTTCTGCAGATCGTAAGCGCACAGCTCGTTCTGGATCAACAGGGGCTTGAGTTCCTGGGCCTGGAATTGCAGCGGGTTGTTGAAGTTCATCTGGAACATGCCCGGGTGCGGCGGCACGGCGAGATCGTTAATCGCGTAGACGAAGCGATGATCGGTGCACAGGGCGCCGAGGGTGGTGTTGTCGTAAAGGAAGCTGTCGAAACCGGCGATCTGGTGGTACGAATCGAGCCACGGGTCAATGCGGTTGCGCGTCGTCGCCTTGTCGAGCAGGGCGGACAGGCTGCGATTGGGGGTGATCGTTTTCCACAGAATTTCGCCGGCCTTGATCTTGATGACTTCGCCGTCTTCGGTCTTGATTTCCATGTCCTTCAGCGAAATGGCCCGGACATCGCGCGGGCTTCGATACACCATGATGCCTTGCGACGCGATCGGGAAACCGCCCGGCAGCACGGCGAGGTTTGCGTCGCTCGCCTTCTTGATCGCTTTCGTGACGCGATCGTAGGCGGCCTGATCGTTGTCCTCGTCCGGGAAGCCGTCGAGCTTGTCCTTGAAGAGCGGCCGTTTCCAGAGCGGCGCGTCCAGGAGCGGCGGGCTGCCGACAGCTTGTGCGGTGCGCGAGGTGCTGCCGCGATCCATGGGCCAATCGGTGATGTTGACCTGGCCGCCGTTCGGCGTTTCCTTGAGCACTGTTTCGAGTTTGCTGAAAGCGATCATGTCATCGCCGACTTTCAACCCGCCGATTTTTTTGCCGTCGAGACTGGCCTTGAGACGGCCCCATGTCTCATCGTGGTTCTTGGTGTCGCCCGCGCGGCGGAACGCAATCGTTGCCTTGTAAAGTGTCAGGTCGCTGGTGACGGCCCACTCGGGGTTCATCTGCAAGAGCTTTTCAAATCGCAAGGCCGCGGGGAACACTTGGCCGCGCGCCAGATAAAGGGTCGCCAGGATTTCGTTCGCTTCGATGCCGGCCTTGGTATGGCAGAATTTCTGCGCCACCTCGCCAATCAGATCGCGGTCGCCGTTCACCTTCGCCTCGTCGAGCTTGATTTTCGCTTCCGCGCCGTAGGTCTGTTCGTACGTTTCCAGGCCGTCCTTCGGCATGGAGCCGAGCAGATTGTTCGCTTCGAATTTCACGCTGGTCCAGCGCGACAATTCCTTCTTGACGTCAAACGCGTCCTGTTCGTGAACTTGAACATAATGATCTTTCGGCTCATTGAGAACGGCTTGCAATGCCTCGACGGCTTGCTTCCATTCCTTGTCCTTGATGCAATCGCGGCCGACGTTGATGACCTGGCGGAAGCGCGAATCCTCGGTGATCTTCACGGAGCTGAAGCCGGACGCGTTGCCGCTGGAAATGGCCGGCGGCTGCGTGCCCACGCCCTTCTTGCCGACTTGCCCGATGCCGGCGGTGGTCAGCGTCAGAGCCAAGGAGCCCACGGCGAACAGCGCGGTCAAGCGACGGAATTGCAACATGGCGGTCATCCCCCGGACTGAACCTTGAGTTGGTGCATCTATCATTATGTAAAGAACCTGAATTGTCGCACAGCTTTTCCTGGATGGCAAGCGCAAAGCACGTGGAACAATGCGCAAAAACGGCAAAGCTTCCGCAGAATGAGAAGACGATGCAACGAGCGCCGCTTAACAAGCGAGGCTGCGCGCAGCATTCCTGAATTAATGACGATTGAGTTGGTGATTTCGCTCTGAAATGCGTGGGTAGCCGGCGAGCCGAGCTCCGTAAGGAGCCGGTTGAGTATGCGCAAACTCAACCGGCGGCTTACGCCGCTCGGCTCGCCAGAACTTGACTCAA
>DAIOGM010000574.1:0-4248 GCA_036745215.1 Gemmataceae bacterium | reverse complement strand
CCGGCTCCAGGACGATCGTTGTACCATTGTCGCTGCTGATGTAAATGAACTTGCCCGCCTGGCAGATGCTCGGATACACGCGGCCGCCGAAATCGAGACGATCCGCGTACACCACCTTGCCGGTCTGGGCATCGACGACGCTGTAGTTGCAGTTGCCGCAGATCGTGTAGACCAGGCCATCGTGATAGACCGGCGACGCGAACCAGTAATCGCCGCCTTTGAGGTTGCACTTCCAGATACCCATGGGGTTTTCCTTAATGGACTTCGGCAGCCGCATCGCGACGGCGCCGCTGTTGACGAAATAGACGACGCCGTCCTGGAGGATCGGCGCGTTGTCGCCGCACTGGCCGAGCTTGTCGGCAATGACCATGCCGTCGGAGGTGCGCACGATCAGACCCATCGGGGAGATGACGACGTCGGTGTCGCCGATGCGCGTCGGGATACAAGTGCCGTGCAGCGGCCGAAGCGTCAAGCGCCAGCTTTCCGAACCGTCCTTGATGTCGAGGGCGACGAGATCGCGGTAATGGACGATCAGCTTGTCTCCGGAAAGAGTCGGCGAGGAGCCGTGGCCATAGTCGGCGGTGGAGTGCTCAAGTTGCTTGAGCCAGCGGCGTGTGCCGTCGAGATCGTAACAGGCGACCAGGCAATTGCCGTACATGACGAAGATTTGCTTGCCGTTGGTCACCGGCGTGCATTGCGAGTAGCCGGCCGTGCCGTCGCGAGACGGGTCGGTTGCGCGCATCAGCAATGGCAATGATTCGCGCTTTCTTTTGAACTCGTTGGCCTTGCTTCGGAGGTCGTCGATCTGTTTGCGAATTTCCTTGGCTTTTTCTTTTTGTTCCATCAACAGCTTTTCGAGCACGTCGATCTGTTTTTGCAACGCCTGTTGTTCCTTGGCCCAGACATTCGCCTGTTCGCGTTCGCCTTTCAGTTTTTCTTTGTCCTCCGCGGTCCACGGCAAGTCGGCGTAGGTCACTTTGCGTTCCCAGACAATCGAGCCGTCGGCCTTGTTCAGGCAAATCAATGACGTCGGCTCCGAGCAAGTGAAGATCTTGTCGCCGACGATCACCGGCGTGGCGACGCTGAAGTTCGGCATCTTCGCCTTCCACACGACGTTCTTGTCCGGGCTCCATTCCTTCGGCGGGTCCGCTTTCGGATAGCGGCCCGTGCCGTCGGTGCGCCAGCCGATCGGCGTCTGTGCCGAAGCGGGAGCAAGGATGGAGAGAAACGGGATGGTGACGAGAAGGAAGGTTCGCATGGTCATGATGAGGGATCGCGGTTAGGTGGGAATGTCGGCGAGTTGAGGAAAAGTATCGGCGATTGTCGGATGGGTGTCAAGGGGCTGGGCGCGATTGCCGCTCCGGGCGACCTGCGGGCGCTAAACGAAGACTTGGGGCGAATCCATCTTTTTTGAAAATGGCGGAAATGTTACATTCGGCAATCCGGATGGATTTCCCTGGTAAGGACGCCGACTCATGCGAACCGCATTCAATTTCACGCTTGGGACCCTGCTCGCGATATTCATGATCGTCGCGCCGATTGTTTATCAACGCATGCACGATCGCGAGTTTCGCAACTTCCACGTCGTCCAGGAAGGCGTGCTCTATCGCAGCGGACAACTGCCTTTGCACCGCTTGCAAAGGATGGTGCATCAGTACGGCATCCGCACCGTCATCAGCTTGCGCGAAGGCCAGCAAGCCGCGGACGAACTGGAAGAGCAATGGGTCAAAGCCAGGGCATTGAAGTTTGTGCGCATTCCCTATCGTGCGTGGTCTCCGGACGCGACCGGGAAAGTGCCGGCGGAGCAGAGCATCAAAACATTGCGCGACATCATGGACGATCCCGCCAACCATCCGGTGCTCGTTCATTGCTTCGCGGGCATCCATCGCACCGGCACGATGTGCGCCATTTATCGCATGGATTACCAGGGCTGGACCAATGTCGAAGCGATGAAGGAGATGCGCGCCCTCGGCTACACCATTCTCGACCAGCACGAGGACGTCCACGGTTACATGCTGCGCTATCGATCGCCGCCACGCGAGCGAGCGATCCCGGCCGTGACGGTCGGGTTCAAGAAGCAGGCTGTCCCTTGACGCTGCGTTTCTTTCCCCGATAGTATCCTGAAGCCGTTTGCGGCTTGACGCTCGCACGGGACCCTGCGAGCGCTAAACCGCAAGCGGCATATTTGGATACCGACTGGAATGCCGAAACGCACCGATCTCAAGAAAATCCTCCTCATCGGCTCGGGACCAATCATCATCGGGCAAGCGTGTGAATTTGACTATTCCGGCACGCAAGCCTGCAAAGCCCTTCGCGAAGAAGGCTACACCGTCGTCCTGGTCAATTCCAATCCCGCGACGATCATGACCGATCCGTCCACCGCCGACCGCACTTACATCGAGCCGATCACGTGGGAGGTCGTCGCCAAGATCATCGAAAAGGAACGTCCTGACGCGCTTTTGCCGACACTCGGCGGCCAGACGGGCCTCAACACGGCAATGGACCTCTGGAAGCACGGCGTTCTCCAAAAGTACAACGTCGAAATGATCGGCGCCAAGGCGGACGTCATCGACAAGGCGGAAAATCGCCAAAAATTCAAGGACGCAATGATAAAGATCGGGCTGGAAGTGCCGAAGAGTTTCGTCGTCAATTCGCTCTCGCAAGCCCTCGACATCCGCGACCAGGTCGGCCTCCCCTGCGTCATTCGTCCCAGCTTCACGCTGGGCGGCACCGGCGGCGGCATCGCGTATAACCGCGAAGAATTCAACGATCTCGTCAACCGCGGCCTCGACCTTTCGCCGACGACCGAAGTGCTCATCGAAGAATCGGTCATCGGCTGGAAGGAATTCGAACTCGAGGTGATGCGCGACCACGCGGACAACGTCGTCATCATCTGCTCGATCGAGAACCTCGACCCGATGGGCGTTCACACCGGGGATTCGATCACGGTTGCGCCCGCGCAAACGTTGACGGACAAAGAATATCAACGCATGCGCGACGCCGCTCTCAAGATCATTCGCGAGATCGGCGTCGAGACCGGCGGCTCGAACATCCAGTTCGCGACCGACCCGGCGAATGGCCGCATGATCGTCATCGAGATGAACCCGCGCGTGAGCCGATCGAGCGCCCTGGCGTCGAAGGCGACCGGCTTTCCGATTGCGAAGATCGCCGCCAAGCTCGCGATCGGCTATCGGCTCGACGAACTCAAAAACGACATCACGCGCGTGACGCCCGCTTGCTTTGAGCCGACCATCGATTATGTCGTCACGAAGATTCCGCGCTGGGCGTTCGAGAAGTTTCCCGATGCCGATCCGACGCTCACGACGCAGATGAAATCGGTCGGCGAGACGATGGCGATTGGCCGCACATTCAAGGAATCGCTGCAAAAGGCATTGCGCGGCCTCGAAACGGGACGCTTCGGCCTGGGCTGCGATCAGAAGGACGCCTGGGGCACGGAGAATCAGCCATCCGATGAAGCGATCATGAAATCGCTGGCGACGCCGAACATCGAACGCATCTGGCACATTCGTTTCGCATACAAGATGGGTCTGACCACGGACGAGATTCATCGCCGCACGAAAATTGATCCGTGGTTTCTCAACAACATTCAAGAGATCATCGGCGTCGAAGACAAACTTCGAGCGTGCCACGGTCTTGAAGCCGCGTCAGACGACTTGCTCTGGGAGGCGAAGCAGCACGGCTTCTCGGATCGCCAGCTCGCGCATCTTTGGCACACGGACGATCTCAGCGTGCGGACGCATCGCAAATCGCGCGGCGTCGAGGCGGTGTTCAAGCTCGTCGATACGTGCGCGGCGGAGTTCGAGGCGTATACGCCGTATTACTATTCCACATACGAACGACCCTACTTCCGAATAGACAAGGAGACAAGGAGACAAGGAGACAAGGAGACAGAAAGCGCGGATCCTCTCCTTGTCTCCTTGTCTCCTTGTCTCCTTGTCTCCGAAGACGAGACACGTCCCGCCAAAGACGGCAAAGAGCGAATCGTCATCCTCGGCGGCGGCCCGAATCGCATCGGTCAGGGCATCGAGTTTGACTACTGCTGCTGCCATGCGGCGTTTGCGCTGCGCGAAGCCGGGTTCGAGACGATCATGATCAACTCGAATCCGGAAACGGTCTCGACCGACTACGACACGAGCGATCACCTTTTCTTCGAGCCGCTCACGACGGAGGATGTGCTCAATATTTGCGATCGCGTCAAACCGAAGGGTTTGATCGTGCAGTTCGGCG
>DAIOGM010000573.1:0-4260 GCA_036745215.1 Gemmataceae bacterium | reverse complement strand
AAGGAGACAAGGAGACAAGGAGACAAGGAGACAAGGAGACAAGGAGACAAGGAGCAGGGTTGGAACGTCAAGCATGTCCTCCGCACGATTGTGCTGTCATCCACTTATCAACAGTCGTCCGTTTATCGCAAAGACGTCGTCAAGATCGACCCGAATAATCGGCTGCTCGCCTTCATGCCGCGTTATCGCCTCGGGGCCGAAGAATTGCGCGACAACGCCCTGGCGATCAGCGGCCTCATGAATGCGAAGATTGGCGGCTCGTCTTTCATGCCATATCAGCCGGCCGATTACTACAAATTCAAGAACGAAGATTGGCCCTGGACGCCCAGCACCGGCGACGAGCAATATCGTCGCGGCCTGTACGCGTTCTGGCGGCGCACGGCGTTGCATCCGATGTTCGTCGTGTTCGACTCTCCGACGCGCGAGGAGTGCGTTGTCAGCCGGCCGCGCACGAATTCGCCGCTGCAAGCGTTGGTGACGTTAAATGATCCCACGTTCGTTGAAGCGGCCCGCGTCTTTGCGCAGAAGTTGTTGACGGATGGACCGAAACGAACGGATGCGCGCCTGGCGTTCATCTTCCGCAAGGCGACGTGCCGCACGCCGAGTGACGCCGAGATGAAAGTGCTGCTGCATCGATATGAGCAACAGCGGGCGCGTTTCGCCGGCGATCGCGATGCGGCGTCGCGCTTCAGTAACGCGGGCCAATATTCGCTCGACCCGCGGCTCGATGTGCAGGAACTCGCCGCGTGGATGGCGGTTTGCAATATGGTGCTCAACTTGGATGAGGTGTTGACGAGGGAGTAGCGAATCCCCGTTTAGCGCTCGCGCGACGATTGCAGCGGCGTCGCGCCATTGCAATTGACCTGCGAGCGCTGATCGAAGAGACAGATAATTAGGATGACCAATCCCATCACGCGCCGATGTTTCTTGACGCGCACGAGCGCCGGTCTGGGCGTCGCCGCGCTCGCATCGTTGCTCGACGCGCAACCCGGAGCCTCGGATCGCACGGCCGTGAGCGTCGCGGGTCAAACGCATTTCCCGGCTCGTGCGAAGAACGTCATCTTCCTTTTCATGGGCGGCGGCCCGTCGCATGTCGATACGTTCGATCCGAAGCCGATCTTGCGCGAGCGCCACGGCGAGGAAATGCCGCCGTCGATCCTCGGGACGCAGCGCGTCACGTTGATGACGCGCAACCAGGGTCACTTCAAAACCGCGACGACGCCGTTTCGCTTTCGCAAAGTCGGCCGGGCCGGGCACGACATGAGCGACTTGTGGCAACATCTGCCCGAAGTCGCCGACGAATTGACGTTTATCAAGTCGCTTTTCACGGAGCCGATCAATCACGACCCCGCCGTCACCTTGATGCAAACCGGCCGCCCGGACGCCGGCATGCCCGCGATGGGTTCGTGGCTCAGCTATGGCCTCGGCTCGGAGAATCGCGACTTGCCGGCTTACATCGTCATGATGTCGGGCAATTACGATCAGCCGATCACGACGCGTTACTTCACGAGCGGATTCCTGCCGAGCCAACATCAGGGGGTGCAATTCCTGCCGCACAGCGATCCGGTGTATTACCTATCCAATCCGCCGGGCCTGTCGCGCGAGGCGCGCGGCGAAATCGTCGATGGAATCAACGATCTCAATCGGCTTCGTCATCAACAAATCGGCGATCCTGAAATTGAATCGCGCATCCACAACTTCGAACTGGCCTTCCGGATGCAAACGAGCGTTCCCGATTTGATGAACATCGCCGACGAAACGCCGACCACGCTCGCCCGCTACGGCCCCGATGTGCAAAACCCGGCGACGTTCGCGCGACAGGCCTTGCTGGCGCGGCGTCTTGTTGAGCGAGGCGTGCGATTCGTGCAGCTCTTCCATCGCGGCTGGGATGCGCATGGCGCGGTCACCAACAATTTGCGCCGATTGCCGCATTGATTCGCGATCTGAAAACGCGCGGCCTCCTGGATTCCACGCTCGTTGTCTGGGGCGGCGAGTTCGGCCGCACCGCGTATGGCCAGGGCGACCTCTCCGGCGAGTTCGGCCGCGATCATCACCCAAGATGTTTCACCTACTGGCTCGCCGGCGGCGGCATCAAGCCCGGGCTGTCGATCGGTGCGACGGATGAATTCGGTTACAACATCGCCGAGCGGCCCATCCACGTCAATGACCTGCATGCGACGATCTTGCATTGCCTCGGCATCGACCATTTGCGTTTGACGTATCGCCACGCCGGTCGCGATTTTCGACTGACCGATCTCGCGGGAGAAGTCATTCAAGACGTGCTGGCATGAGTTCATTTCGATTTCGATACAATTGCTCCATGATCGCATGCCTCTTCGACATCGACGGAACCCTTTTAGCAAGCGGCGGCGCCGGCAAGGCAGCTCTCGAATCTGCTTTTACTGAAATCTTCGGCGTCGCCCTGCACATTCACGTTCCCTACAGTGGCCGCACCGATCGCGCCATCGCGCGCGACCTGCTGAGCCAGCATGGCGTCGAGCCGACCATGGAGAATTGGCAAAAGCTGCTCGCGGCCTATCTCGTCCGATTGCCCGACAGCTTGAATCGACACCAGGGCCGCGTGTTGCCGGGCATCCTTGCGCTGTTGCAAGCGTTGCAGAAACGCTCGGATGTCGCGCTCGGATTGTTGACCGGCAACGTCCGCGCCGGCGCTCGAGTCAAGCTCGGGCATTACGGCCTGTTCGAGCACTTCGCGTTCGGCGGCTTCGGCGATCATCATTTCGAGCGCGACGACGTGGCACGCGAAGCGCTGGCGGCGATTCATTCCCACATCGGCCCCCATGTGTTGCCGGAGCGCGTCTGGGTGATCGGTGACACGCCGCTCGACGTCAAGTGCGCCCGCGCGATCGGCGCGAAGGTCGCCGCCGTCGCGACCGGAATTCATACGTTCGATGAACTCGTTGAAGCGCGGCCCGATGTCGCCGTGCGCGATTTCGCCGATCCGTCTCCGTTGCTCGAAATCCTTGGGTGAGGTTGTCATGAACGCACTCCCGTCGTGGTGCGGGCGGCTCGCCTGCACGTTCGAGAAAAAAATGTGCAGGCGAGCCGCCTGCACCACGGTCATTATCGCCGCCTTCTTATTGCTTAACTCCACGCTCGACGGACGCATCGTCATCACCACGCGCAATGCCGATGTGGTCGTCTACGGCGGCTCGGCAGGCGGCGTGATCGCGGCCGTCGCTGCCGCGCGCGAGGGCAAGGACGTCGTCCTCCTCGTCGAAGGCAAGCACGTCGGCGGCATGGTTTCCGGCGGGCTCGGCGCCACGGACGTTGGCAACGCCCAGGCCATCGGCGGCTATTCGCGCGAGTTCTTCGACCGGGTCCGCGACTTCTACGTCAAGAAGTACGACAAGGATTCGCAGCAAGTAAAGGATTCAAGCGGCGGCTTTCGTTTCGAGCCTCACGTCGCGGAGCAAATACTCAACGACATGCTCAAGGAAGCAAAGGTAAGCGTCCGCTTCGACTACAAACTCGGCTCGGTCAAGTTCGCGGACCAATCGCGACGCATATCGGAAATCACCTCCATGGGCGTGGTCAATCGTCCGAAAGACTCGAAGCTCTCGGAAGCCGCATATCAAACCTTTCAAGCCAAGGTTTTCATCGACGCCAGCTACGAGGGGGACTTGATGGCGAAGGCGAAGGTGAGCTATCGCGTGGGTAGGGAGGCGAAAGCGGAGTTCAACGAATCGATCGCCGGCGTGCAGAAATACAGTTCGGCCCATCAATGGCCGGTGAAGGTGTCGCCATTTGCCGATGGAAAGAGGCTGCTGCCGTTCATCCAGAACGATCCGCCGGGCGAGCCTGGAGCCGGCGACAAGAAGGTGCAAGCGTACAACTTTCGCCTGTGCATGACGCAGCGGCCTGATCAACGCCTGCCCTGGCCCAAGCCCGCGAATTATGATCCCAATCGCTACGAATTGCTCGCTCGATATCTGAAAGCGAAGCCGGACCTCAAGGTCGGTAAACTGATGAACCCCGTAAAAGTCCCTAACGGCAAGACCGACACGAACAACAACGGCGCCGTCTCGACCGATCATATCGGCGCCAACTGGGAGTATCCGGAAGCCGACTACGAAAAGCGCGCCGCGATCTGGCAGGATCACATCGACTACCAACAGGGCTTCCACTATTTCCTCGCCAACGATCCGCGCGTGCCCAAGGAGTTGCATGCCGAGATGAATTCGTGGGGCCTCGCCAAGGACGAATTCAAGGACACGAATAACTGGCCGCACCAGCTCT